>JANQOA010000102.1 GCA_028279305.1 Pseudomonadales bacterium | reverse complement strand
ATGGTGCTGGCGATCAAGCCGCGCCAGGCATAACCAGGGGCCGGGACCCTGACCACCGCCACAGCCGCGTCCGCATCCGCAGCCCGGGTCCACTGCCCGGCGGTGGTGGCTGGCACACTGAAATAGGTCAGGTCAGTACCTTTGCCATAGGTATCGCGCACCCGGGCGTGCCATTGAGAGTTAAAAAAAGCTTCCGCGCGGCGGCGGTCGGCCCACAGATACACCCCACCGAAGGCGCTGTCGGACATAATAAAGTACTTGCGGTGCAAACCGTTGATGCCGGCGTAATCCGGCAGCGCCTGTTCAAAACCCCGGATTAATGTCCCGTCATCCAGCCCCGGCGGCCGCGGCACCTCCACCAGCACCGCCGTATACAGGTTGTCCCGCGCGCAGCCGCTCAAGCCCGTTAACGCCGCCAGCAGACACAGCAGGGTTAACTGCCAGGGCTGCAAACGCCGCCGCGGGCGACAATTTGAAGTTGCGTTTTGAGGAGGTGCAGACATCTTATTCAGAGGCAAAGACACCAGGTCCAGAAATAGCCGCATGCTCGAATCCAGTTGTTCAGGCGCTTCGATTTAAGCAGAATCAGGATCTGCTTGAATTACATATATATACAAACCTGTTTTTAAAAAATGAAAAGCCACAACTGGGATGACTTACGCTTTCTGCTGGCCGCGCTGGACAGCGGCACGCTGTCCGCGGCAGCGCGGCGGCTGAATACCTCCATTGCCACCGTCAGCCGCCGCATCGAAGCATTGGAAGCGGCTTTGGGGCTGGCGCTGCTGCAGCGTACGCCCAGCGGTGTTGTTGCCACGCCGGCGGGCAGCCGTATTCAACGCCTGGCCGCCGGCGCCGCGGAACAGTTGGAACAACTGAACCGGGTGGCCGCGCAACTGCGCCAGGACCCGGAGGAGCCGGTGCGCATCACCTCCACGGAGCCGGTGATCAGCGAAATCCTGGCGCCGCGGCTGCCGGCGTTGCAACACGGCACCGCGTTTCCGCTGCAACTCAGCGTGCAAACCGCCAACGTCAGCCTGGCGCGTCACGAGGCGGAGCTGGCCATCAGGCTGGACCGGCCGGTGGGTGCCAGCCTGGTCACCCGCCGCCTGGAGGAGATCAACATGGGCCTGCACGCCAGCGCTGCGTTCACCGCCGCGCATGGCACAGCGCTCACCGCTGCTACCCCGCTGCTGGGAATTGACAACAGCTTCGGCAGCATTCCGGAAACCCGCTGGGTGCAGGCTCACGGCCTGGAGGACAGCCTGTTGCTGCGCTCATCCAGCGTTCGCACCCTGCTTAACGCCGCCCGCGCGGGCCTCGGGGCTGCGCTGATACCGGACTTTCTCGCCGCGGCGGAAGGACTGGTACCGTTAACGGCACCGCCGGTGCCTGCACGCAAGCCCTACCTGGTATTTCACCGGGACCTGCGGCGCTTGCCGCGCATTGTGCATATCCGCAAGTGGATTGTGGATTGTTTTGCGCAGGCCTGCGGCTGACCCGCTGTCTAAGCCGCGATGCGGTAGATGAGATACAACGCTGATTGCGTCATGGTGTTAACCGGCGGGTAAAATTCGCCGCCTCCATGGACCCGCCGGAAATACAGTACAAGCACCACCAGGACCGCTAGAATAGCCAACAGAATGCGTACAAAAACTGTCAACAGCCCCGCTCAACCCGCCGACCGTGTGACGTTAGAACATTTTTTGTCACTTTGTCACAGCCCGGACGCAGCCGGCGGGGGCGCATAGCCGGTCATGAATACCAACAGGGCGGGGAAAAAGAAGCCAGCCGAGACCAGCGGTGCGCGGCGCCAGGCAATTATCAATGCCGGTCTGGATGTATTCAGCCGCTACGGCTTTCACAAAACCAAGACTGAAGACATAGCGCGCGCGGCGGACATACCGCGCACCACTTTGTACCGGAGTTTTGCCAACAAAGAAGAGATCTTCCGGGCACTGGTCAGCCAGGTACATGCGGAAGCACTGAGTCATGCCCAGGCGGCCATGGCGGCGCCCGGCGGTTTTCCGCAACGCCTTACCGACGCGCTGATCCGCCGTGACATACATCTGCTGAAGATTGGTCACAGCGGGCCGCATGCCGCAGAACTGTCGGAGTACTACATGTCATTGGCCGCGGACCTGACCCAGCAGGCCAACACCGCGCTGGAGAATCTGCTGACCAAAGCCACCGCCCAGGCTGTGGCAGGCGGTGAATATCACCTGCCGGCGGCCTTCAAAACCCCCAAAGACTTTGTACGCCTGCTGCGCCTCTCGCTGGAAGGCATCAAAACAGAAGTTAAAGCCACCCGCAGTTTCGACAGACTCGCCCGCCAACTGCTCAACGCAATCCTCTGAAAGCGCCACACACGTTCCGCGTCCTACGGCGTTGCGGGCACATGTCGCAACCCATCGCACAGCGTATATCTAAAACCGCCACACACTTTCAGCGTCCTACGGCTTAACGGGCTGTTTGCCGACGCGGATTTAAGCCGCTAAAAGTGTGTGGCGGTTTCAGGATTCATTTTGCAGCAGGGTGGATTTGCGTTCGGCGCCCCAGCGGTAGCCGCCGGTCGCGCGGCCGCCGGCGGGCACTACCCGGTGGCAGGGGATGGCCAGCGCTATGGAATTACCGGCCAGGGCACGGGCCACCGCTCTGGCATGCTGGGGTTTATCCATAGCCGCCGCCAATTCCTGGTAGGTGACGCGCATGCCCACCGGCACTTTGCGTACCGCTTCCCATACCGCGCTTTGGAACGCGGTGCCGCGGATATCCAGCGGCAGTCCGGCCAGCTGACGGTAATCCCCCGCCGCAGCGTGCTCAAAAGCCGAGGCGATGGGCTCCAGTTGCCCGGCGCTGACCGCCACCAGCTGCGCCGCCGGGAACTGCGCCTGCAGGGCGCTGACCCCCGCCCGGGTATCGTCAAAAAAGCCGGCAAAACACAACCCCTTAAGGGTCTGGGCCATCACTACTTCACCCAGCTCGCCACGTTGATGCGCATACAGGACCAGTTCACCCGGTGCGCCGCGGCGCAGACTGCCGGCAGTCATGCCGGTGCGCTGCCACACCTGAGCATACATACGGCTGCTTGATCTGAATCCGGCCGCGTAAATTGCTTCGGTCACGCTGCAACCCTCCTGCAAATGTTGTAAGAATCTGCGGTAACGCAGTTGAATTTCGAACTGCTTGGGGGTCACCCCAAGAACCTCACGGAATAAACGCTGCACCTGACGGCTGCTGAGGTTCTGCCGTGCGGCAATCTGCGCCAACTTTAACTCGGGGCACTCTTCTATCTGCCGGCAAATGGATGCCACCCGCTGTACGCTGTCCTCAGCCACGCAGCGCTTGCAGGGCCGGTAACCAGCCTGCACCGCCTCCGCCAGATCATCAAAAAAGCGCACATTTTCACGCCGCGGCCGCCTTGACGGACAGCCCGTGCGGCACACCACCCCGGTGGAAACCACTGCGTAAACAAATTGCGTCTGCTGCAGCCGTTGCAGCACCGCCTGCCATCGAATGTCGTCTTGAGTATTGTTTGTCGTATTCATGCTGCCACTTTGCCACGCAGGCTGCGCATTGCCAGCCAAAATGCGACATCTCATATTTATCTCTCTTTGTCCTTATTCATGTCGCATTTACGCATGCCCGCGGCAGCCGGAGCGGTTATGCTTGCTCCAGTTTCAAGACCATGGGAGCCCAATGCCCGTCAGACCAAACCGCGGCAAAGCCGGCTGTTCACCCAGCCAGAGACTGCGTAACCTGGATTGGACTTCGATTAACAACAGTCTGGACGAGGCGGGCTACGCGCACCTGCCGGCTTTGCTCAGCGCAGCGGAAACCCGCAACATAAAGGCCCTGTACGCCAATCCGGGCACCAAGTTCCGCAAGACTGTAGTCATGGCGCAGCACAATTTTGGTGACGGCGAATATAAGTACTTTGCTTATCCTCTGCCGCAGGCCGTGGCCCGGTTGCGCCAATCCTTTTACGCCCACCTGGCGCCAATAGCCAACCGTTGGGCCGCCCTGCTGGGGGACAGTCAGCGCTGGCCCACGCGTTTGTCCAGCTTTACCCGGCAATGCGCAACAGCCGGCCAGGACCGGGCCACTCCGCTGCTGCTGTCGTACCGCCCCGGCGGCTACAACCGGCTGCACCAGGACATCTACGGTGACTGCTACTTCCCCTTCCAGGTGGTCATCCTGCTGGACCGGCCCGGCATCGATTTCAGCGGCGGGGAGTTTCTGTTGCTCGAAAACCAGCCCCGCACCCAGGCGCGCTCCCGGGTGCTGAACCCGGCGTTGGGCGACGCGGTGATTTTCCCGGTGCGCGAACGGCCGCTGGCGGGCAAACAGCGCATCAGCCGCTGCCGCATGCGTCACGGGGTCAGCACTGTCCACAGCGGCAACCGCACCACCCTGGGCCTGATTTTTCACGATGCTTGAGCGTCCCGCGGGGTACCGCCGTCGGTAAGCTGCCGCGGCGTTAAACCGAACAGCGGCCGCAGCAGCACCGAGGGCCGGATCAACAGGTGATAAATCAACAGCGACAGCACAATGGTGCCGCTGGTAATCAGCACATATTTCACCGCCACCGGTAACGCCAGCGGTACCAGCAGAAACGACAGAGTGACGCTGATGGTAAGGTGCAGGCAAAACAACGGGTACACCGCCTGGGTAAGGTAGGTCAACAGCGGCCCCGGTTTCTGCAGATAACGCCCGGCATAACCCACGCACGCCAGTAACCAGCACCACGCGTTAAGCATCCGCAACACGCAGAACACCACATACTCCAACACAGAGACTTGACCGTCGTGGGCGGGTGAAAAACTGGCCGCGCTGAAGGAGAAAAAATGACCGAACAGCAGCGCCGTGCACAGCAGCCCCAGCAGCAGGGCCGGCCGCCGCAGTCGACGGCAGCTTTTCAGCAGCTCCGGATAGGTGATAAAGCTGAACCCGGCCAGAAACAGCAGCCACCAATGGCTGAAGCTGGCCCAGTCGTGGATCAGATCGCGGAAACCCGGAAACATTGCCCGCAGGGGCAGTTCCGCGCACAGCAGCACCGCGGCAAAGCAGAACAGATGATAGCCGTTTGCCAGCCACCCCGCCCATTGCGCAAAGCGGCTGCCGCTGATCCAACTGAACACGCGCCAACTGCAGATGCAGTAGATAAACAGGTACGCCACAAACCAGAAGTGGTGCCAGCTGAGATTGCCGTTGGGATAAACACCGCTGAACAGGTTGCTGTAAAAGTCGATAAAGGTCCCGGGGGCGTCGCCGATAAACAGCTTCTCCAGATACACCATGGGCGGCACCAGCACCAGCATGCCGAACACCAGCGGAATCAACAGCCGCCGCCCGCGTTCGGCAAAAAACTCGTTCCGGCTGCGCCGCCGTAAAGCAAAACGCACCCCCATGCCGGAGACCATAAACAGCAGCCCCAGGCGGAATTCCTGCAGGAACGCCACAAACACCTGCAGAGTAGGGCTGGCCTGCGGATTAATAACCATGGGTATGCCCTGGGGCAAAAATACCACCGCGGCGTGAAAATAGATCAGCAAACCAAACGCGATGACCCGCAACCAGTCCAGGTCCGCCCGTCTTGCCGGGCTTGGAGCTCCCGAAGCTCCTGAATCTCTCAAAACTATAGTTGTCATCCATCACCTCTTTAAAGCCGGCGTAAAGTGGTGACAAATTTATGCAGGCAGAGCCGGCAAAACTCCCGGATTTATGCCTGATGCTGCCGGATTTCAAAATCCGGTACCTTTTACCAGGCTAACGGGCCGGTTATCAGGCTGCCGGGCCGGCTTTGGCGTTGTTTTCCCGGTATGTGGTGGGCGCTACTCCGTGGGTCTGGCGGAACGCGGCATTAAAAGAAGATAAAGACCGGAAACCGACATCCAGAGCAATGGTCAGCACCGCTTCATCCGGATTGGCGAGCAAACGCTGGGCCGCTTCCCTGATGCGGTACTGATTGACAAACTGGTTGAAGTTCCGCTGCTTCAGCGTGCCATTGATGGTGCGGCGCAGCAC
>JANQOA010000091.1 GCA_028279305.1 Pseudomonadales bacterium | reverse complement strand
CACGACGTGGCCGCCTGGCGCCGGGCCGGGCTGGGGGACATCCGGGTCAGCGTCAACCTGACCGCCGCGCAGATTGAGCAGGATGGATTTGTTGAGCGCTTTGTCAGCGCCCTGCGGGTTGCCGGGCTGGATGCCGGCCTGGTGAAGCTGGAAATCACCGAGAATACCCTGATGCAGGATATGGAAGTGATTATTCCCAAGCTGAAGGAAATCCGCCGGCTGGGTGCGCGTATTGCCATTGACGATTTTGGCACGGGCTACTCTTCTCTATCGTATCTGCAGCAGTTTCCGATCAACACGCTGAAGATCGACCGCAGTTTTGTCGGTGATATCCGCGC
This sequence comes from Pseudomonadales bacterium, assembly GCA_028279305.1. GTDB lineage: Bacteria > Pseudomonadota > Gammaproteobacteria > Pseudomonadales > Azotimanducaceae > UBA4421. Next base: position 4,703 of record JANQOA010000091.1, on the reverse strand, counting down.
CGACGATAGCGGGGCCAGCATTGTGGATGCCATAGTGGCCATGGCCCGGGGTTTGAAACTGGATCTGGTGGCGGAAGGCGTTGAGAACCGTACACAGCTCAAGTACTTGAAGGACCAGGGTTGCGAAGAAGTTCAGGGCTTCATTTTTTCACCCGCCGTACCGGCGCCGGACCTGGTGGAACTGTTAAAAGAAAATGCCTTCAATCAGCTGTTGGAAGGCAAACCCGTGGCGGTGTTAAGCGCCTGATTTTCCGCTGCCTCCCCGTCCCATACAGCGCGTAGAAAACGCACCGGGTTTTACCGTATAGTGCGCGGTTCCCGCGCGTCCCGCGGTTCTGCAATAAGACTGTGCAAATTGAGCAGGCTATGAAAGGTTTTACCACACAGATAGTGCACAACGACCGCCTGGCGGGTATCGAGCACGGCTCGGTGCATAAACCCATTCACACCTCGGTGGCTTTTGGTTACGAGGACACGCGTGAATTGGCAGCGGTATTTCAGGGCAAAAAACCCGGTTTTACCTATGGGCGGCAGATTAATCCCACCGTGGAAGCGCTGGAAAACAAAATTTCCGTTATGGAAAACGGCCTGCGCACGGTCTGTTTCGGCACCGGCATGGCAGCCATCGGCACAGCTTTTTTTGCTTTGCTGCGCCACGGTGATCATGTGGTTTCCAGTGCCTTTCTATTCGGCAACACCAACAGCCTGTTCAACTCTTTTGCCGTGCAGGGGGTAGACGTCAGCTTTGTTGATGCCACCTCGGTGGAAGCGGTGGCGGCAGCGGTGACGCCGAAAACCCGTCTGGTTTTTGTCGAGACCATCGCCAACCCGCGCACCCAGGTCACCGCCCTTAAGGAAATTGGTGAGTACTGCGCGCAACACGGCCTGATTTACGTGGTGGACAACACCATGACGTCACCTTATCTGTTTCAGCCCGCGAAGGTGCAGGCCAGCCTGGTGGTGAACAGTTTAACCAAGTACATCGGCGGGCACGGCAATGCCCTGGGCGGGGCGATCACCGAGATGGGGCACTTCGACTGGGGCAGTTACGCGCACATCTATGAGGACTACCGCTCCGGTAACCCGCAGATGTGGGGGATCACGCAGATCAAGAAAAAAGGCCTGCGCGACTTCGGCGCTTCGCTGGCAGCGGAAGCGGCCCATCACATATCCGTGGGGGCGGAAACCCTGGCGTTGCGCATGGAACGGCAGTGCACCAACGCGCAAACCCTGGCGGAGTACCTATATGCCCACGACCAGGTGCGGGAGGTGTTTTATCCGGGCCTGCCCCACCATCCGCAATATCAGCGCAGTACGGAGCTGTTTAAACATGCGGGCGCCATTCTCAGTTTTGAACTGGCGCCGTCGGTGGATTTGTGGGACTTCATGGACCGCCTGCAGGTGATCATCAGGTCGACAAATCTGGGTGACAACCGCACGCTGGCCATCCCCGTGGCGCACACCATATATTATGAGATGGGTCCGGAACGGCGCGCCAGCATGGGCATCGAGGATTCGCTCATCCGCGTCAGCGTGGGTATCGAAGATTGCGGCGATCTGATTGATGACATCAATCAGGCGTTCGGCTGAGCCGGCCGGGGGCAAAGTCAGGACAACGGGAATAAAAATACAAGAGAAGACATGGGCAGGCTTGAAAACAAAGTAGCGGTGGTCACCGGCGGTGCCGGCGGCATCGGCAAGGCAGTCGGCCGGCGTTTTGCTGAAGAAGGCGCGGACGTGCTGCTGGTTGACCTGGACGAGCAGGCGTTGGCGGCAGCGGTACGGGAAATCGGCAGCAACAAGGTGAGCTACCTGGTTGCGGACGTGACCAGCATGGCCGACAACCAGGCCATGATCGCCACCGCCACCGAGCGCTACGGCGGCGTGGACACCTTTGTTGCCAATGCCGGCATCGAAGGGGATGTGGCGTCCATCCTGGATTATGACGAAGCGCGTTTTGACCAGGTGATGGCGGTTAACGTGAAGGGGCCGTTCCTGGGGCTAAAAGCAGCGCTGCCGGCGCTGGCGCAGCGGGGCGGCGGCAGCGTCATTATTACCTCCAGTATTGCCGGGGTGCAGGGTGCACCCGGGGTGGCACCTTACGTCACCAGCAAACATGCGGTCATCGGCCTGATGAAGTCAGCCGCCAAGGAAGCGGCGGCCCAGGGTATCCGGGTCAACACGGTTAACCCTTCGCCGGTGGAGACGCGCATGATGCGCAGTCTGGAAGCCGGTATGGACCCGGCTAACGCGGGTGAAGTCAAAGCGCGGCTGGAAGCGGCTATTCCCATGGGCAGATATGCCCAACCTCAGGATATCGCCAACATTATGCTGTTTCTGGCCAGCGATGAAAGCGAATTTATTACCGGCTCAGTTTATATGGCGGACGGCGGTAACACCGCCTGAGCCCGCTGAGCCCACTAAAGGAGATTAACCAACCATGGCACAGGCTGTCTTGTCCACCGATCTGTCACTGCCGAACAAGCGCTCCGGTAAAGTGCGCGATCTGTATGACGTTGAACTCGCCGGCGGGGAGCAGGCGCTGCTGATCATCGCCACCGACCGTATCAGCGCCTTTGATGTGGTAATGGCCAATGGCCTGCCCGGCAAAGGGGTTGTGCTGACGCAGATTTCCAAGTTCTGGTTCGACCACTTCAGCGACATTATCGACCATCATCTGCTGAGTACCGACGTGGCGGACGTGCCGGGACTCACCGACGCGCAGCGGCAGGCCCTGCGGGGCCGCATCATGTTGTGCCGCAAGACCGAGGTGGTGCCCATCGAGTGTATCGCGCGGGGTTATATCACCGGCAGCGGCTGGAAGGACTATCAGGCCAGCGGCGCGGTATGCGGTATCGAACTGCCGGCCGGGCTGCAGAACAGCGACCGGCTGGCTGAACCGCTGTTTACTCCGTCCACCAAGGAGGACGACGGCCACGACATCAACATCAGCTTTGCCCAGGGCGCGGAAATTGTTGGTGAAGATTTAATGCAATGGCTGGGAGACACCACCTTGCAGCTGTACTCCCGGGCGCGGGATTATGCCGCGGAGCGCGGTATTATCCTGGCGGACACCAAGTTTGAGTTCGGCCTGCTGCCGGGCCGGCAGCAGCCGCTGCTGATCGACGAGATTTTCACCCCCGACAGCTCCCGCTTCTGGCCGGCGGCGGATTGGCAGCCCGGCCGCGAGCAGCAGAGTTTTGACAAGCAGATCGTACGCAATTTTCTGGAGACGGTGGTGGCAGCGGGTGAATGGGACAAATCCCCGCCGGGGCCGGCTCTGCCGGACGAGATTGTGGAAAAGAGCATAGCCCGCTATCTGGAGGCTTATGAGCTGCTGACGGGCGGCAGTCTCGAGCTCTGAAGCGGGTATTCGTCGGTGGACTGGGCAACCTACAAATCCCTGTGTAACCGGCCGGACTACTGGTCCGCGTGGATGCTGGAACAATGTGAAGAGCTGTTTCTGCAATTGCGCGAAAAACAATTGCTGGACGACCTGCACCGGGCCCGCGCCGCAACCCCGCTGCCGCTGCCGGACGGCCATTCCGGTGACAGCAAGGCACGCATGTTTCAATTATCCCTGCCTGCCGAGCGCAGACGGCGGATGCTGCAGGCGGTGGTTGCCGCCTCCAGTCAGGGTGTCACCACCAGCGGCACCCACAGCCGCGGCCTGGGCGGGTTTGTCGAAGCCTGGCGGGAATTTGCCGACTATTCACCCTGACCCCATGACTGTGACCCGGTGATGCTGCAGAAAGTTCTGGTTGCCAACCGCGGGGCCATTGCCCGCCGCGTGATCCGGGCCTGCCATGAGCTGGGTATAAAAAGTGTGGCGGTTTATTCGGATGCGGACGCTGATGCCCCCTATCTGGCAGAGGCTTCCGCTGCTGTGCATCTGCCCGGCAGCCATGCCCTGCAGACTTATCTTAACCAGCCGGCACTGCTGCAGGCTGCTGCGGCCAGCGGTGCGGACAGCGTGCATCCCGGCTATGGCTTTCTGGCGGAAAACCCCCAGTTTGCCGAAGCGGCGCTGGCAGCCGGCCTGACCTTTGTCGGCCCCTCGCCCCGGTGGCTGGCCGCCATGGGTGACAAGGTCGCCGCCCGGCGGCTGCTTGCGGAGCAGGGCTTCTCCATCTTCCCGGGCAGCGGCCTGGTGGCTGATCTGGACGAAGCTGTGCGCATGGCGGCCGAACTGGGTTATCCGGTCATGCTGAAACCCGCCGGCGGCGGTGGCGGCATGGGCATGGAAGTTGTAGCGCAGGAGCAACAGCTGGCGGCTGCCATGCAGCGCGCGCAAGCCATTGCCGGGCAGGCGTTTGCAGACACTTCGCTATATCTCGAACGCTGGATAGAGCACCCGCGGCATATTGAATTTCAGGTGCTCGGCGACGGCCGGGGCGGCGCCATGCACGTTTTTGAGCGGGAGTGTTCGGTGCAGAGGCGCAACCAGAAACTGGTGGAGGAAAGCCCGGCGCCGGGCGTGGATGCGCAGATGCTGCTGGCCAGGGCGCAGCAGGCGGCGGAGGTTTGCGCGCAGCTGGGCTATGATAACGTAGGTACGTTGGAGACTTTGTTATCCCGGGACGGGGAAATGGGTTTTCTGGAGATGAATACCAGAATACAGGTGGAGCATGGCGTAACCGAAATGGTAACCGGCATGGATCTGGTGCAGGCGCAGCTGCAGCTGGCTGCGGGGGGGGAGTTGC
>JANQOA010000085.1 GCA_028279305.1 Pseudomonadales bacterium | reverse complement strand
AGCAGCCCCTGGGTGAAGAACTGCCGGTCGACTCAAACTGGGAAGACAGCTACCCAACCACTTCCAGCCTGCCCGCCGCTGACAGCGACTACGACCCGCTAGCCAACCGCAGTGAAGAACAGACGCTGACCGAACACCTGACCTGGCAACTGAATCTGACGCCCATGGCAAATTCAGACCGGGTCATAGCTCTGGCCATTATCGATGCCCTGGATCCCGCCGGGCTGCTTACCGCCACCACTGAAGATATCTGGCTGGCGCTGGCGGATACGGACAGCGGGGAAGAGGCGGACAGCACGGTCACCCACGAAGACGTATGCATGGTGCTGGCGCGTATCCAGGAATTTGACCCGATCGGCGTTGCGGCCAGGGATCTGCAGGAGTGCCTGCTGTTGCAGCTGCGCGCCCTGAGCGCGGACACCCCGTGGCTGAAAGAAGCGGTGCTGCTGATTTCCGAACACCTGGATTTGCTCGGTAGCAAGGACTTCACCACCCTGCGCAGAAAAACAAAGTTGTCAGACGAAGTGCTTTCTCAAGCCATGCTGTTGATCCGCAGCCTCAACCCGCGCCCGGGCAGCGCGGTGGCTGACGAAGCCGCGGACTTTATCGTGCCGGATGTGGTGGTGCGCAAGTCGGAAGGCCGCTGGCTGGTTGAACTGAACAGTGACGCCACACCGCAAATCCGCATCAACCCGGTGTACGAAGGGCTGGCAAAAAACGCCGCCAAAGCGGAAGACAAAGCCTATCTGCGGGACAACCTCACCGAGGCCAAGTGGTTTTTGAAAAGTCTGCAGACGCGCAACGATACACTGCTGCGGGTGGCGGCAAAAATTGTAGAGGTGCAGCGCGGCTTTCTGGAATACGGCCCGGAGGCCATGAAACCGCTGATTCTCGCCGACATCGCTGAGGCGGTGGACCTGCACGAGTCGACCATATCCAGGGTCACCAGCCACAAATACATGTCCACACCCCGGGGTGTGTTTGAATTGAAATATTTCTTTTCCTCCCACGTGGGCACGCAGACAGGCGGGGAGGTCAGCAGCACAGCAATCCGCGCGTTAATCCTGAAGCTTACATCAGAAGAAAACGCTAAGAAACCGTTGAGTGACAGCAAGATCGCGGCAATACTGAAAGAACAGAATATCAACGTAGCAAGGCGTACTGTTGCCAAGTACCGCGAATCACTTTCCATACCCCCTTCGAATGAGCGCAAACAACTGGTTTGACCGCTCCTGCAGCGCCCGCGCGACAATAATAAGCGTTGTGCAAGCAACGCATTTCAACCCCCGTTATCCACTGTTACAATGAGGAGGACTCATGCAGTTGAGCATTTCCGGACATCATGTTGACCTGACGGACTCCCTTAACGCCTACATCAACCAGAAGTTCGAAAAACTCGAACGCCACTATGATCACATCACGCAGGTTCATGTTGTGCTCAACGTGGAAAAGCTGAGTCATCAGGCTGAAGCCACCGCCCATGTCACCGGGGCTGAACTATTCGCCAACGCAGACGCTAACGATATGTATGCCGCCATAGATTTTCTGGTCGACAAACTCGACCGGCAGATCATTAAACATAAAGAAAAAACCGTTGCCCGGCACAACGGCAGCCACGAACGCAACGCCAGACACTCATAAGCCCACACCTGCCATGCACCCCCTTGCTGAACTGCTGAATCTGGAGAACACCGCCTGCCACCTGCCGGCCACCAGCCGCAAGCGGGCTCTGCAGGGGGCGGCAGAGCTGATCAGCGGGCAGAACCATGACGGCCTCACCGAAGACGAGCTGTTCGATGGCTTGATGGCCCGCGAACGGCTCGGCAGTACCGGCCTGGGTGAAGGCGTGGCCATTCCGCATTGCCGCCTGCAGTGCAGCAAAATCAAGGTGGCTCTGGTTTCCTTGCCGACGCCGATCGATTACGAGGCCAGTGACGGTCAGGGTGTGGACCTGCTGTTTGTGCTGGTGGTGCCGGTGGACGAAAGCCAGGCGCACCTGGATGCCCTGGCCAGCCTCTCCGAGGTTTTTGCCAGTCAGGCCAACCGCCAGCAGCTGCGCAGCTGCAGCGACCGCGAAAGCCTGCTGGCCAGCATGCAGACGCTCCTCAACCAGCAGGTTACGCACAGCAAAAGCGCGTGAAACTCATTGTCATCAGCGGCCGGTCCGGATCAGGAAAATCTACCGCCCTGAATGCCCTGGAAGACGCCGGTTACAACTGCATCGACAATTTCCCGGTTATCCTGCTGCAGTCGCTGGTGCACAACACCCTGCGCGACGCCAGCCTGGCGGAAAGCAAAATGGCCGTCTGCATCGACGCCCGCAGCCGCGACCTGGAGCGTTTCCCCGAAATTCTACTGTCCATAGACCGGATGGACGTGGACTGCCAGGTGATTTATCTGGACGCCCTCAGCCCCACCCTGGTGAAACGCTTCAGCGAAACCCGCAGGCGCCACCCTCTGACAAACGCCAACACGGACTTGCGCCAGGCCATCGACGCGGAAGCGGAAGTGCTGGAAAGCATTGCCGACCTGGCGGATCTGACCATCGACACCACCGTGCTCACTTCCCAGGGGCTGCGCGACACCATGAGCGGGCGGGTGGCTGCAAAGTCCAGTTCCGGCATCAGCCTGTTGTTCAGATCTTTTGGTTTCAAGTACGGGGTGCCGGTGGATGCCGACCAGGTGTTCGACGTGCGCTGCCTGCCGAACCCCCACTGGCTGGAAGAGCTGCGGCCGCTGACCGGCCTGGACCAGCCGGTTATAGATTACCTGAGCGGCGAGGAGATGGTGGATAACATGTTCAACGACATCGCCGCTTACCTGAACCACTGGATTCCGCGCTTCGAAGACAATGCCCGGGTTTACATGACAGTTGCCATCGGCTGCACCGGCGGCCAGCACCGCAGCGTTTACCTGACCGAGCGTCTGGCGGCCCATTTTGCAGCGCAATTCGAAAACGTGCTGGTACGCCACCGGGAAATAGACGCATAACCGCAGACAAGCGTAACAATGCTTCGTATTCCGCCAGCAGAGTAGCTAAACTTCGCCTCGTTTTTTTGCTCTCTTAGGCTGAATGGGGCTGGTTATGCGCAGTGCAACCCTGACTCTGATTAATCCTCTCGGCATGCATGCCCGGGCTGCTTCCAAGCTGGTGGACGTGGCAAAAGGTTTTGCCAGCGACATCACGCTGGAGAAGGACGGCAAGCAGGTGGACGGCAAAAGCATCATGTCGCTGCTGATGCTGGGCGCGGCGGTGGGTACGGAACTTACCGTGCGGGTCGAAGGTGCTGAAGACGAAGATGCCGCTTTTGAGGCGGTCTGCGGCCTGATCAACGCCGGTTTCCACGAACTGGACGAGTAGCCCAGCGTGTCCAACCCCAGCCCGACAGCGGATCAACCCGCCGCCAAGCTTGCGGAAGTTATCCGTGTTTACGGCAGCGGCAGCGCTGAGGAAACCCGGGTGCTGCTGGCTTCCCTGCGCGCCCCGGAAATTGCCCACGTGCTGGAATCCATCCCTTCGCAGATGCGTCACGTCATGTGGGAACTGTTGGAGGAAGAGCCGCGTAATCAGACCCTGCAACATCTGGGGGAAGAGGTGCGCGGCGAGTTCCTGGAAGACATGGATACCGCCCAACTGGTTGCCGTGGCGGACGACCTGGACACCGACGACTTTGCAGACATCCTGCAACAGTTGCCGCATACCATTACCCAGCAGGTGCTGAGGTCCCTGGACGCCCGCGACCGCGCCCGGGTGGAGGCGGTACTGCCTTACGACGAAGACAGCGCCGGCGGTCTGATGAACACCGACACCATTACCGTGCGCCCCCGCTACGCGCTGGAACTGGTGCTGCGCTATCTGCGCCTGCGTAAAGATCTGCCGGAAACCACAGACGCGCTGATCGTGGTGAATTCCCGGGACGAATACGTGGGCATGCTGCCGTTCGCCAAACTCCTGACCTCGGATCCCACCGTGACCGTGCGTGAGGTCATGGACACTGAAGCGCCGGCCATCAACGTGGATTCACCGGACACCGATGTGGCCCGCATGTTTTCTGAACTCGACCTGGTGTCCGCGGCGGTAGTGGACGACAGCGGCAAGCTGCTGGGGCGCATTACCATCGACGACGTGGTGGACGTGATTATCGAGGACGCGGACGAGGCGGTGCTGGTGCAGGCGGGTCTGGACGTGGACGAGGACACCTTTGCGCCGATCCGCAAATCCCTGCGCCGCCGGGCGGTGTGGCTGGGGATCAACCTGATCACCGCGTTTATTGCCGCTGCCGTCATTAATGCATTTGAAGACACCATCGCCAAGGTTGTCGCCCTGGCGGTGCTGATGCCCATCGTGGCAAGCATGGGAGGCATTGCCGGCACGCAGACGTTGACCCTGGTTATCCGCGGACAGGCCTTGGGCCACGTCGGCAGAGCCAACCTGCTGTGGCTGCTGAACCGCGAGTTCATTATCGCCGCGTTAAACGGCATGTTATGGGCAGCGCTGGTGGCGGTCACCGCGGCGCTGGCCTTTCAGGATGTTAACCTGGGCCTGGTTATAGCGGCCGCCATGGTCATCACCATTGTCGTCGCCGCCGTTGCCGGCAGTCTGTTACCCACCATTCTGCGGCAGATGAAAATTGATCCCGCCATCGCCGGCGGGGTAGTGCTCACCACCATTACCGACGTCACCGGCTTTTTTGTATTTCTGGGCCTGGCCAGCCTGGTTTACGCCTAGCGGACCTGTATCAGCCGCCGTCGCCCTGGTCTCCGGCTATCGTCAAACCGCTGATCAGCACGCTGGGGGCGCGGATGTTGCCGCGGTAATCAATATCGTCGCCGATCGCCTCTATATTCAGGTACATATCGCGCAGGTTGCCGGCGATGGTGACTTCCGCGACCGGATAGCTGATCTCGCCGTTTTCCACCCAGAAACCCGCCGCGCCGCGGGAATAGTCTCCGGTGACGCTGTTAACCCCCTGCCCCATCAGCTCGGTTACCAGCAAACCGGTGCCCAATTGTTGCATCAACTGCTGATAGGGTGTCGCCGGCGCCACCAGATCCAGGTTGTAGATGCCGCCCGCGTTGCCGGTCGTTTCCAGCTGCAGCTTGCGCGCGGAATAGGTTGACAGCACATAGCTGGCCACCCGGCCTGCATCAACAAATGCTTTTTCGCGCGTGGCGACACCGTCAGCGTCAAACGCCGCGCTGCCCAGGCAGCCCGGCAGGTGAGGCCTTTCCACCAGCGACAGCCACTCCGGCATAACCTGCCGGCCCATGGAATCCAGCAGAAAACTCGCTTTGCGGTACAAGGCTCCGCCGCTGATGGCGCCCATCAGATGGCCGACCAGGCCGGCGGCCTGGGGCGGCGCAAATAACACCGGAAAAGTACCGGTGGGTGCCTTGCGCGGCGACAGCCGTTGGATGGTGCGCCGGCCGGCTTCTTCACCTACCGCGGCCGGGTTGTCCATGTCGTCTGCATTGCGGGCCACGGTGTACCAGTAGTCACGCTGCATCCCCGCATCGTCTTCCGCGATCAGCACGCAGCTCAGACCGTGCCGGGTGCCGCTGTAGGCGCCGACAAATCCATGGCTGTTACCGTATACGCGCAAAGACTGGTTGGTGGTCACCTGCGCACCGTCCGAATTGGTCAACCGCTGATCCACCGCCAGGCCGGCTGCTTCACAGGACAACGCCAGCTCCGTGGCCGCTTCGGGCTGTACCGGCCAGGGATGGAACAACTGCAGATCCGGCAGCTCCGAAGGTGACAGCTCCGGCCTGGCCAGGCCGTTGCAGGGGTCCTCTTCCGTGTAGCGGGCAATATTGCGGGCCGCGGCAACGGTATCGCGGATGGCATTGGCGCTGCTGTCGGTGGTGCTGGCGGAACCTTTGCGCTGCCCGTAGTAGAGGGTGATGCCAAAACCCCGATCCTGGTTAAACTCTACCTGCTCCAGTTCACCCTTGCGCACGCTCACGGCAAGGCCGCTGTCAACGCTGACCGACACTTCCGCCTGGTCCGCCCCCTGCTGGCCGGCTTCCTGCAGGATATCCTGTACCAGTTGCCGCAATTCGGGTTCTTGTTCTCTAAGGTCCAAAGTTATAATCCCCAGATCAGTTTTAATATGTCTGTCACATGACCCCTTCTTCTTGCCCTGAGGGCCGCAACCCGGAGAGCCGCAACCCTGGCCGCCGCAAGCCAGCGGACAGCAATCAGGCCGGCGGCGCCCAGGCTGAAGATACCGAAGCGCCCGCTGCCCAAGGTTCCAAAACTTCCCGCAAAAAGGAAGCGGAACAGCTGCAGCAGCTGGGACAGCAGCTCACCGAGCTGAAAGCGGACCAGTTGCAGCAGCTCACCCTGGAGCCGCAGCTGCTGGCGGCGGTCCTCGACCATCAACGGTTCAAGTCCCGGGAAGCCAGACGCCGGCAGCTACAATACATCGGGCGCATTATGCGCGAGCTCGACACCGATTCGATTGTTGAGCAAATGCAGCGCCTGAGCGGCCGGTCCGCAGCCGCCCAGTATCAGTTCCAACAACTGGAACGCTGGCGCGCCGCGTTATTAAGCAACAATCAATCTCTGACTGACTTTGTCGACGCATACCCCCACGTGGACCGCCAGCGCCTGCGCGCTCTGATCAAACAGGCGCGGCAGGCTGATGCGGATGACAAAAAGGCACCCAGGGCGCTGTTCCGCTTTCTGCGCGAAACCGCAGCGCAGGCTGATCCTCAGGTCTGAGTACCCCCCACAACAATCTCGTCAATCTTAAGCGTCGGCTGGCCGACCCCCACGGGCACCGACTGCCCGTCTTTGCCGCAGACTCCGACGCCGGTATCCAGCGCCAGATCGTTACCTACCATTGAAACCTTGTTCATGACATCCGGACCGTTGCCGATCAGGGTCGCGCCCCGTACCGGCGCGGCCACCTTGCCGTCTTCGATCAGGTACGCTTCGGTGGCGGAAAACACAAAACGGCCGGAGGTGATATCAACGGAACCGCCGCCAAAGTTAACCGCGTACACGCCGCGCTGCACCGTGGAAATAATTTCCTCCGGGTCGCTCTGCCCGGGTTGCATAAATGTATTGGTCATGCGCGGCATGGGTGTGTGGGCGTAAGACTGGCGGCGGCCGTTGCCGGTGGAGGCGACGTTCATCAAGCGCGCGTTCAGTTTATCCTGCATGTATCCCACCAGAATGCCGTTTTCGATCAGCACGGTCTGCTGGGTCGGGTTCCCCTCATCGTCTATCGACAGGGACCCGCGCCGGCCTTCCAGGCTGCCGTCGTCGACAATGGTGCACAACGGCGACGCCACCTGTTCACCCACCCGGTTGGCGTAGGTGGAACTGCCTTTACGATTGAAGTCACCCTCCAGGCCGTGGCCCACCGCTTCGTGCAACAACACCCCCGGCCAACCGGGCCCCAGGACTACCTGCATGGGGCCGGCCGGAGCATCCACCGCCTGCAGATTAACCAGCGCCATGCGCACCGCTTCCCGCGCCAGGTCGTCAGCCCATTCTCCGGCAGCCAACTGTTCCAGGCCGTGACGGCCGCCGCCGCCGGCATTACCGCGCTCACGCCGGCCGCCGGATTCGACAATGACCGACACATCCACGCGCACCAGCGGCCGCACGTCAGCACCCATGGCGCCGTCGCTGGCCATGACCATCATCACGTCGTGGCTGGCGGATATACGCACGTTCACTTCTTTAACCCTCGGGTCCGCGGCCCGCGCAACCCGGTCCAGCCGTTGCAGCAATGCCACCTTGGCCACTTCATCCAGGGAACTGATGGGGTCGATGGCTGCGTACAACGGTTTTGCATCCGCCGCCTGAAAAGCGGCAGCCCGGCGCGGACCACCCTGGCCGGCAATGGTTTTGGCCGCCGCCGCGGCAGCCTGCAAACCTTCCCGGCGAATGTCTTCGCTGTAGGCAAAACCGGTTTTTTCACCGGCCAGGGCGCGCACCCCGATACCGGCGTCCACGGCAAAGCTGCCGTCTTTGACAATCCCGTCTTCCAGGCCCCAGGACTCCGACCGCACCGCCTGCAGGTACACTTCCCCGTAGTCGATCTGATGGCCCAGCATGCTGTCGATGGACAGTTCGATGTCCTGCTGGGTCACGTCCGTGGCTGACAACAAACCGGCGGCGGTTGCGCCAAAAACTTCACTCATAAATCCTATCCTTCGGTTGCGACCCTGAATTGCTGCCGCGCAGAATAACTGCCGGTAATTGTATCAGGCGGGCGGTGGGGCGTCCGATTTGTCCGCCAGCGCAGACTTACCGTTCTCCTCGGGTGCTTTCATGCTGCGGTCCCAGAGGCTGACAAACTCCACCTTCGGGTCTTCCAGCGTGCCCGACACCTCAAACTTGGCGGTGCTGAACTGTTTAATGGGTTTGCGGAATATCCGCTCACCCACCACCACTCCAATGCCGGCCAGCGGATTGGCCAGCGCCAGATAAACCCCATACCACGGCAGGCTGTTACTCACCGGCAAGGTAACGATCATTTCGTTATCCAGGGCACCGGTACCCAGATCCACCTGCCCGCCAACCTGGTAGAGTCCCGAAGAACTGTCCACCATCATCGGTTCGTTAAAACTCAACCTGCCCGCCTGTAACGAGACGTTGGCGGATATCTGATCAAAACTGATACCGCTGCCCACCACGTCGGAGAAGTCAAAGCTTATACGTTTGGCAATTTTCGAGAAATTTATCAGACTGAGAATTCGCAGCCCGCCCTGGGTACCTTCCACTTCAAGGAAGCGGCCGTCTGCGGCGTCCAGGGTCAACTGCCCGGTCAGCCCCAACAGGCTGACGTTTGCGGGTGAGCCCGCCCAGGCCGCGTCCGCGGTCATGTCCGCGGTGGCGGTCTGCAGGCTGGCAGCATAATCCCACTGCGGCAAAGTGGTCTGCAGATCGTCCAGCGTCAGTTCACCGACAAAAGCGGAGCGGTTGGCGGGTAAATCCCAGATGATGGTGCTGTCTTCAATATGCACACCCTTCACATGCGCGGTAAAGGGTGACAGTACAACCGTGTCCGCCACCGGTTCCATGACAAAGTTCCAGGCTCCGAACGGGTCGTCTCCCAAGTCCAGCTGTTCAATATTGACCCGGGCGTGAGGCAGCGCGCGCCCCACTTCCACCGACAGCGGGTCTTCAGCATCGCCGTCAGCCACCGGCTGTACATCCGCCGCGCTGACCGGCAGGCGCAGATAAGCCAGATCGATATCCAACGGCTCATTTTCGGGTATGGTCACCGCCCCGCGCAGCGTTTCACCGTCAAACTGGAAGGCCGCCTGCTCTCCCCGCTGGTTGCCGTTCAGAGTAATGTCCTCGAAGTCCAGCTCGTCGATCACCAGCCTGCCCACCGCCAGATTGCGGATTGTCCAGTCCACCGGCAGCGCCACCGACGATTCCCCTTCGCCGGTGACCCAGTCGCTGAGCACTATCTGCGGCATGCTGCCGCTGATCAACATTGCGGATTCTTCCTGGGCGGTCATGGGCGGCGCCTGGTTGATGCCGATGGCGCCGCGCTCGATGGTATCGCCGACGTGCAGCCAGCCGTTGGACGATGCATATTGCCAGCGTACGCTCTGGTACTCCTCAAGGAATTGCACGCCGATCTCGATGGCAGCTTCGTCCTCAGCCGTTTTGCCGAATTCAGCGGGCAGGCCAACCTGCAGGCCCAGCAGGTTGGAGGTCATCTGCAGGTTGGTGACACCGCCGCCAACGGCCACGTTGAGGCGGCCATCAAAGTCAAAATAACCCTGCAGCGGTGCGCCGTCGGTATAATCGATCAACTGATAGACGTCCGCGGGCGCCGCCCGCCCGGCCATATCAAACCACAGCCATTGATCATCGCTGCTGATGCGCACCTGCACCGGTTGTGCAAACATTTCACCGCTGAATTCCCCGGACAGATGGTGCGGCAGGCGGAAGCGGCCGTTGCCTGACAGACCGCGCAGTTCACTGCGGTATTCCGGCATGACCAGTTCGGCATCAGCAAGTTCAAGCTGCAACTGCACGTCTAACGGCTCGTTATTGTCATCTTCCCGCAGCGGTACCCGCAGGCTGCCGTTAAACTGCATGCCGCCGCTGCTGCGCCACTGCGGCGTAATAAAGTTAAGTTGCTGCTGCAGCGGGCTGCCGCGGACAAACTCAAGCACATCCGCACCGTCCCCTTTTGCCTGCAGCACCACGTCGGCGAGCCGCCCGTTGTCGAGAACAGTTGCCCGGCTGCCATCCACCCGCACCCCCAGGGTGGTGCCCTGGGCAACTTTCACCCTGGTGCTGCTGCCCGCCACATGCACAACGGCGTTCAAACCGGTGACCAGCGGCCAGGCCGGATCGTACGCCACGGACCCCTGGTGCAGATTGGCCGTCAGTTCTATGCGCCGCGCCGGGATACCCGGCTGCTGATGCACCTGGCCGTGATAGACAAAGCGGGCGTCGCTGAGGCGGCCGTCCCGGGGGCCGATATCCAGCCATTCGGCCAACTGCGCGGGAATTTTGTAAGGAATATAGGCTTTTGCCGGCAGCAGCCCGACCCGGTCCACATGCAGACTTAAACCAACCCGTTGTTCGTAACGCGGATTCGGCCGGCTCAGCGAAAACGCACCGGCGATGGCGGTTTCCCCCATGCGTGCTTTCAGGTGGCTGCCGCGCAACGCAAAGTAGCCCCGTGCGAACCAGCCTTTAACCACTCCGCTGATGGTATCCATCCGCCATTTCTGGTGAAACAGATCGGGAAACTGCAAGCCCACGTCAGCCGCGTTCAGCTGCATGGCGATGCCGCGCTGGTAACCCCACAGCACACCCTGGCCGTTCTCAAGGGTGGGTGCGCCTTTATACCCCCGCATGTGCAGATCGGCGATGGACGCGCGGTAACCCAGGCCGGCGGCCGCATCGTAGTAGCCGTGAATGTTGCTGGCGGAGCCCGCCACCGCCAGGCCTTCCACCCAGCGTCCAACCGGCTCCCAATGGCTGACCGTGGCACGCATGAAACTGCTGAGCTCGGTGAGGCTGAGCTGCTCCAGCCACAGACGTATCCGCGGCACTTTCGGCGCCCCGGAAAGCAGTTGTCGGGCGGCAGCAAATTCCGAGTCTTCAGCATCCAGTTGCAACGACAAATGCGCGTTGCCGAGGCTGAGACTGTTGGCGGCGGTGTACACGCGGAATTGTTCCACCAGACCGTCGAAGCTATCCTGCCGCCGCTGTCCACTCAGCACCAGCCGGGCGGCAAGCGGTTCTCCGCCCTGGGCCACCTGAAGCCCGCTGACTTCCAGTTGCAGCCTGCCGCCGCCTGTCTCTGACAGGTCGTGCCACACACCTTCAACCCCGGATAATTGCAGGCCCGGCATGTTGGTCAATAGTTGCGGCACCTGGAGCCGGCCTTTGACGGTGCCGGTGTTAACGGCTTCAGTAACCCAGGGTAAAGCCTCCTGCTGCCAGCCTTCCAGGTGCAGGGCTTCTCCCAACACCGCGGTATTGCTGAGGCTGGCATCCACATAATGACGGCCGCCGCGGTTGACCAGCCCCACCCGGGCACCAAGCTGGGCGTGCTGCTCACCGCCGTTAAAATTCACCAGCACCACGGCGTGCAGGTTGTCGACATGCCGCAGCGGCCCGTTCAACACCGCCTGCAGGTCGATAGGGCTGGCTTGTGCCCCCATGCCGCGCAGCCGCCAGCCGTCCGCGGTCTGGTCCACCTTCAAGCTGACCTGTTGCAGAACCACCCGCCGCGGCACCAGAGTGCCGCGCAGCAGGCTTTCCAGCAGATCCACCTCAATATCCGCATCCGTGACCTCACCTGCCGGCAGCTGCAGCCTTGCAACCTGAATGACCGGGTTAAAACCGTGCCAACCGCCCTGCAGGCCCTGCACAACAATCTGCTGTGAGGCCAGCACTGAGTTGATGTTGGTTTCAAACAGATGCAGGACAGCGGTACTCAGGCGGCCGCTGGCTTGAATAACCGCCAGCCCGACACACAGCAGGGTGAAAACGCTGAACAGCGGGCGCAGCACCAGATGGCGGGAAATACGTTGTTTTACTTCGTTGGGCACTTCAGCGCGCCACGTTCTGCACCAATACGATATCGAACTGACCTTCCAGATAAGAGGGTTCAAGCTGTATACGTATTTCACGTTGAATCTGGGCAGATAATTGCGCCAGGTGCTCCGCGTCTTCGTCCAACAGCCGATCCACCACCGATTCGGTGGCGCGGATCAGATAATCTCCCTCAACCCTTTTGTGGCGGCAGCGCGCCTGAAAATCCTGCGCCAAAGCCCGCAGCACTTCTATGCTTGTGGATTCTGCCGTGCGCACCAGGCCGATGCCGGCGCAGTTTGAGCACGGCGCACACATACTCTGCGCGAGGCTTTCGCGGGTCCGTTTGCGGCTCATCTGCACCAGCCCCAGTGCTGAAAAGCCTTCCACCCGGGTACGCGCCGGGTCCAGCTCAACCGCTTTTTCCAGTGCCCGCAGCACCTGGCGGCGGTGCTCCTCATCTTCCATATCGATAAAATCGATAACGATGATGCCGCCCAGGTTACGCAGCCGCAGCTGCCGCGGAATGGCGCTGGCCGCTTCCATATTGGCGCGGAACACGGTTTCTTCGAGGCTGTGGCCGCCGAGAAAGCCGCCGGTGTTGACGTCGATGCTGATCATGGCTTCGGTTTGCTCAATGACCAGCGAACCGCCGGATTTCAACGCCACCCTGGGCTGCAGCGCCCGGTTCACCTCATCTTCCACGCCATGCCGCTCAAACAGCGGGCGGGTTTCATGATAGGCGTGCAGGCGGTCCGCGTAGCCGGGGATGTATTCTTCAACATAGCCGCGCACGCGCCGGTAGGTATCGTTGTCGTCGATAAATATTTTTTCCGTTTCCGGCCCGGCCAGATCGCGGATGATGCGCGTATGCAGGGGTAGTTCAGCAAACACCAGGCAGGGCGCCTGCTTACCTTCAGCACGGCTGACAATACGCTGCCACACCCGCTGCAGTAACCCCAGGTCGCTCTGCAGATGGCTGGCTTCAACACGTTCGCTGGCGGTGCGCGCGATGACGCCGCCAATCAGACCCAACTGCTGTTTGATATCCGCCAGGGTCTCGCGCAGCCGTTCCCGCTCGCTTTCCTCGTCGATCCGCTGGGAAATACCCACATGCTGCTCGTTAGGCATTAACACCAGGTACTTGGAGGCCAGCGCCAGCTGGGTGGAAAGCCGTGCGCCTTTACTGGAGATGGGATCTTTTTCCACCTGCACCATGACCGTTTGACCATCGTGCAGCAACTCCCGTATATCCAGCTTCTGCTGGGCCCGGCCTTCGCTGCCCGGTACGGAAATGCGCGGCCGGTCTATGTCGCGGGCGTGCAGGAAGCCCGGCCTGGACAGGCCGATATCTACAAACGCCGCCTGCATGCCCGGCACAATACGCTCCACACGGCCGAGATAGATGTTGCCGGTGATACTGTAGCCGGTGGCCCGGGCAACATGAATCTCCTGCAGCAGACCGTGCGCAACCATGGCCACACGGGTCTCAAACGGGTTTACGTTTATCAGGAGTTCTTCAGCCATCGAACCGCATACTCCAGGTATCAATGTCGAGCTTGCGTAACAGCGTTTCAGTCTGCGCTAGCGGCAAGCCCACCACAGCGCTATAGCTACCTTCAATGCGCTCCGCAAATATACCCCCAATTCCTTGAATCCCATAACTCCCCGCTTTGTCAGAGCCTTCACCGGTACGCAGATACGCGTCCGCTTCAGCGTTGCTGATCGGGCGGAAAACTACCGTGACCTCGGTCACGTCAGACTCAAGGCGCTCACCGTCAAACACCGCAACCGCCGTCATGACCTGGTGGCTGCGGCCGGACAACTGCATAAGCATTGCCTTACCCTGCCTTAGACCACAGGGTTTGCCAAGAATTTCATCGTTCACCACAACCGCCGTATCCGCCCCCAGCACCACTGCCGCCCCCCCATCTTTGTCCCCCGACTGCCCCAAATGCCGCCACTGCCGCAGGCCGGCGGCCGCTTTACTTTCAGCCAGGCGCAGCACATAGGCCCGCGGCGCCTCTGCTGCCCGCACCCGTTCGTCAACCTCCGGGGCGACGATGTCGAAACTGAGGCCCATCTGCTGCAGCAGGGCTTTGCGCCGCGGCGAGGTTGAAGCCAGTACCAGCCTGGTCACCGCTACTCTACCCGCATGCCGGTGCGCAGGCGCAGCAGCAACAGGTAAACAAAGGGCCACGCCAGCATGGAAACCAGCGGCACGGTAAACACCTCCACCCCCCACTGACGCTCGCTGGTAATACCCTGCACCAGCACCCGCAGCATCTCCGCCGCCATAACCAGCAGGAACACCACTCCGCATTGCTGCAATACGGAATACATCCGCAAGCGTTCAAAAAAGCGCCAGGCTATATACGTCACACCCGCCAGAATCAGGCCGTTTGTGCCCAGCGGCGCAGCCAGCAACGCATCGACGGCAAAACCCAGCAGCCAGATGGCAATTAAGCCAATCCGGTGCGGCAGTTCGATGACCCAGAAGAAGACGATCAGCAGCAGCCAATTGGGCCGCAGGGTGCCCAGCCAGTTGGGCCAGGTCTCGGGGAAATGCACCACCCCCAGCAGCATGCCCAGCAGCAGCGTCAGCAGGATCAGCCAGCCGCCCTTGGTGGGGTTCAACTGTCCACCTCCCCCCGGCCCACCTCGCCGCCGGCGCCGGGCTGCTCCCGGGCGGTGCCGCCTGCGGGTTCAGGTTTAAAAATCACCAGCACGTGACGCGAACGGTCCAGCAGGGCACTGGGCCGCACCAGCACTTCAGCGT
>JANQOA010000006.1 GCA_028279305.1 Pseudomonadales bacterium | reverse complement strand
GGTGAAGCCAGTGTGCTTACACCTTGGGTATTGCAGCCGCCGTGCCAACTTTTTCGCAAGACCAGAAATTTAATTGTAAGCTATTGTTTTATATAGATATTTCAGCCATGGTTGCAAACCCGGCCCGGTTCAGCAGGGCTGCCGCTGCCCACGCGCAAGCCTTAACTGTCAGTCGAAATCCAACGTAATACGGTACAGTGTAGGATGCCTGCCGACACCTGCCAGCCGGCAGCGGCGGCCAGGTCTGTCAGCGTGATTGCAGCGCCCGCACCTGGGCCTGAATGCCTTCCTGCAGTCCCCGCACCCCGGGCACATAGCCGACCAGACGCTGCAGCGTGTTTTGCCGCGCTGCTGAGTTGAAGATCCACCAATTGCGCAGACGCGCCAGTTCGCTGGAGCGCGCGTTGCGGTCCGCCAGCAAACTGCGGGTTTCCCCGGCCCATTCCAGCATTTCAGCGTACTCGTTTAACTCAGGCAGGAGCGCACTGCTGGCGCGCAATTCATCGATCACCCGGGCCATGATCAGCGTATCTCTATCGTTGTAAGCCTGCAGCCACACCGGCACATTGGCGCGCAACATAACTACCAGCGCCAGCCTCTGGGCTTCCGCATCCGCGCCGCCGCCCGCCAGCAGCTTCTTAGCCATGGTGGTGCCCGCGGCGTAGTCACCCTGATACAACAGCCGCTCCAGTTTTTCCGCAGAGGGTTGCAGACTGAAATAGTAATAACCGCCGCCGGCACCGCCGATCAAAAGCAGCAGCAGCGCCGCCGCTTTCCATCCGCCGCGGGATTTCTTCCTGCCGGCCGCCGCTGCCGCCGCTGCCGCGGCTGCAGCTTCCGGGACCGGCGAAGCCATGGACTTATGCTCTTCGCTGACATCGGGGAATTCCTCCAGCGACGGCAGCGAAGGTGCAGGTTGGCTGCTGGATTTGTCCTGGGTATCAAAAATATCGATAAACGACGTGGGGGAATCTACAAATATGGTGCCTTCGCTGCTTTGCCCGCGGTCGATGTCCTGCAGCACGGTGCGGTCGATGCTGTCGTCCGCGCGCAATACGCGCACCCGGTACTCAAAAAAATCGCCGCCAAACGCCACATGGTCGCCGGTGCGCACAACCTGGGGCTGTTCATCCACCTTCACATCATTCAGCAGGGTACCGTTGGTGCTGCTCAGATCCTCCACATAGACCTGCCCGTTCTGCAGGTAAAAGTGCGCATGTTTCGCCGAGATATATTCCACCTGTTTGGCCGCGCGTTCCAGGTACGGGGTAAACACTTCACTGTCGCGCTTGACCAGAAACGGAAAACGGGTGACCACGATGGGTGTCAGATCGTGTTCTTCATGGGCTGTTTCCAGCACCAGGGTAACCTCGGGTTCCGCCATGGAGTCATCCATAACGGTATCCAGGGCGGCTTCCTCAAGTTCAACCCTGAAGACAAGCTTGCCCACTTCCAGCTCGTCGCCGTCACTCAGCCGGCAAGGCACCGCGTCCACCGCCTGCCCGTTCAACAGGGTGCCGTTGCGGCTGTTCAGATCAGCCACATAAACAGCACCATCCTGCTCAAACAATTTGGCATGCCGGCGCGACAGACGCGCCACCAGCGAGCGGTCGAACTCAGCAAACGCCTCTTCACTGCGGCCGATGGTAAACAGAGTCTCGTTGACTTCGATAGGCGCCATATCCGGTTGCTGTGGGTGCAGCCTGAGTTGCATGGCCTAACTCTTGGCCGGCTTGAAATCCTTGGACTTCAAGCCATGTTTTTTCAACAGCGTTTGTACATGGGCGCGGTTCATGTCGATACGCTTGGCCAGTGCCGTCACGTTACCGCCTTCATCCGCCAGTGCGTTTTCCAGAAACCGGCGTTCAGCGTTATCACTGGCCAGGCGTTTCACTTCCACCAGGTTCATGTCCGCCGCCGCGGTACCGTTGTCGTCCGCGTGATGGCCCTGGGGCCGGATATATTCCGGCAGGTGCTGTAGATCAGCGGTGCTCTCAGCCAGACAGGCCAGGCGGAACACCAGATTACGCAACTCGCGGATGTTGCCCGGGTAATCGTAACGGTTCAAAAAAGACTGCAACCGGCGGCTGAGATTCAGCGGCGGCAGGTCCAGTTGCTCAGCCGCTTCGTCGGCAAAAAACTCGATCAGCAACGGTATTTCATCCCGCCGCTCGCGCAGCGGCGGGATGGCAATTTCGATGATGCTCAAGCGGTAATAGAGATCTTCGCGGAAGGTACCTTCTTTACACATTTCCAGCAGATTGCGGTTGGTGGCGGCCACCACCCTGGCATCCACTTTAATGGCAGTATCCGAGCCCACCCTCTGGATCTCGTTGGATTGCAGCACGCGCAACAGTTTCACCTGCCCGGTCAACGGCAGTTCGCCGATCTCATCAAGAAAGATTGTGCCGCCATTGGCCGCTTCGAAGCGCCCCGCGCGGTCATGGGTGGCGCCGGTAAAGGCGCCCTTTTTATGGCCGAACAGTTCACTCTCCAGGAGATTGTCCGGAATGGCACCGCAGTTGACCGTCACCAGGGGTTCTTCCGAGCGGTCGCCGTTAGCGTGCAGCACCTTGGCAATCAGTTCTTTACCGGTGCCGCTCTCACCGTACACCAGCACCGGCAGAAAAGTCGGCGCCACCCGTTCCGCTACTTCCAGCGCTTCAATCAAACGCGGGCTGTCGCCAAACACCCCGTCGAATTGAAAATTGCGCTCCAACAGCTCCCGGCGGCGCTGGGCAACACTGCTCTTTTTGCGCCCCTTGTCAGCCAGGCTGGCATTAACAAAGCGATTGGTGTGCGAAAGTTTCATGGCCTGCTCGCGCACAGTACTCACCTGGCCGAGCAGCTTTTCGATCTGGCGCCGGTCCAATGTTTCCGTCCAGCGTAAAGCTGAGCGCATGATTTCAATTTTTTCGATCAGCGACGCAAAAGATACGCTGTCATCTTCAGCCTTCGTTTTGCCCCCCCTAGCCACAGCCTCAGCACATCTCCACAACAAATTCTTTGGCCTGCGCTTCCAGCCACTCCTCCTTGAGGTTGCGGCGGATCTCGCTCTCCGTGGCACTGTCGAGTTCAGCGTCCCGGCGGTCGTTGACCAGAAAAATCTCAAACAGGCTTTCGTTCACAGCGGTAAAAGGCCCCAATACCTGGCCGGTCTGGGCATTAAACACTTTTGCTTCAACATCGTTGACCATGGAGCCGCGGGTAACCCGCCCGATGTATCCGCCCTCGGCCTGGGTATCCGCCATGGAGTGCTCCCTGGCCAGTTCTTCGAACATATCCGGTTCATCTTCCAGTATCGCCACCAGCTCGCGCGCTTTGTTTTCCGAGTCCACGACAATATGACTCAGCAGAATGGCATCGAAGCGGGGCGAATTGAGCTTGAAGTAACCCTGCACAGCTTCGTCGTTAACGATGCGCTCCTGCATCACCTCATAAATCAACGTTTCGACGATGTGGGCCTCAAAGTCATCCAGCGTAAGGCCAAGCTGGTCCAGCCAACGGTTCATGTCCACCGCCCGGTGCAGCCCGAAAACCCTGCGGATCTGGTCAGCCCGCTCCTGCACCTCTTCAGCACCGGGACTCACACCTTCACGGCGGCCGGCGTGAATGGTAATTTTTTCCGCAACCAGATCCTCCAACAACTCGTTGAAGCGCCCGTTGAGTTTCAGCTGTTTAACAAAATCAACGCTGGAGATGATTTCGTCGTTGACGCGTACCAGGTCCATTAACTGATGCCGCGCAGGTTACGGGTCTGCACCAGCCCGCGGATCAGCGCCGATTCGTCATAAGGCTGCTGCCGGGTGTTTTTAACAGCGCTGGGTGCATTTGCCAGGCGCTGGACTGCAGAACCGCCTGCAATAGTGCGCATAGCTTGCGCGTCCAGGGTCGCATCCTCGGGTAAATCTTTAATTACTAGCTTCGCCATCTGATTCTCCTACTCTTTTTCCTTTGCGTGTTTCCTTTGCCTGCCGGTGTGTCCATACCGGGTGTTCGAGCACAAGCAACATGGTATTAATTCAGTTGGCCCGAGTCTAACAAAGCCGTATGAATTCACCATGCATCACCGCCTGAGAAAACAGCCCGAATACCAACCCAGTGACTGTGGCGGAAAATATATTCTTCTAAAACAATGGCTTAGAGGTTTTCAGCTGACGCTCTCGGAATCTTGAGAAAAAGTTGGCACGGCGGCTGCAATACCCAAGGTGTAAGCACACTGGCTTCACCCAAACCAACACTTTCGGAGACTTTAAAATGATCGCACTGAACGACCTGGCAGTATCCAACGACCTCGTCAGCCAAGCTATGGCCGCCATCAACGGCGCCGGCGCATGGCACAAGCGTTACTCTTTCATCGTAACCGGCCGATTCGGCTCTTACAGCCGCACCAGCA
>JANQOA010000060.1 GCA_028279305.1 Pseudomonadales bacterium | reverse complement strand
GGGCCGGCCCCGGGCGGCGAGAAACCTGGTTCCGATGCGCAGACCGGCCAGCCCTGAACAACCAAAACACAATCAAAGCAGAAGATCTTGGATTCCCTGCAACCCAGCCTGATATTCCTCCAAAGCCTCATACGCCATCCCGCATACAATCCTCTCCACCCCCATGTCCTCGTATTCCGCCAGCATCTCCCGGCCGGCTTCAGGTTGATCCAGAGGTAAGCTGGTCATGACCGAGACCGAACCCGGAGGTTTGCCCGCGTCGCGGCAGAGCTGATGATAGAGCGCCACGTCATCGGCAATCTGCGCGGGCTGCCTGGCCATGGGCAGCCAGCCATCACCCCATTGCACGGCCCGCTGCAGGGCATGGGGGGCACGGCCGCCAACCAGGATCGGCGGTTTGGCCGGCCGCGGGCGGAACAGGAAGGCCTGACCGTTGGCGCTCAAAACGTCCTCGGCAAAACAGTCCCGCAGAAACGCCAATGTGCGGTCGGTGATGGCGCCCCGCTGGTGCCTGTCGACGCCCAGGGCTCTGAATTCCGCATCCATCCAGCCTATGCCCACCCCCAGCAGCAGCCGTTCGCCGGACAATGTCTGCAGCGTGGCAATCTGTTTAGCGGTGGGCAGCGGCGCGCGGTACGGCACAATCAGCACCCCGGAGCCAAGCTTGATGCTCGACGTGTGGCCGGCCAGCCACGCCAGGGTGGTCAACGTATCCAGATATCGGCCGCCGCTGCCTTCAGCATCATCCGGCGGAATGGCGATGTGGTCGGTAATCCACAGGGATTCCATACCCGCCTGTTCAGCCGCCTGCGCGCAAGCCAGCATTAATTCCGGAGTGGATTGTTCACCCATGTTCCGCAAGGTCACTCCAATCTGCATCGCGCCTCCTCACTTTGCGCAGAATTCACCGCCATGTTAACGCACAGCCTCCCTTCATATGGCCCAGCTTAGTTTGTACACTGCGCCGCGTGGTATATCTCATTTACTTTCTGGCCTTTACCGGCGGCTTTGTAATCATGTCGATGGAACTTCTGGGCGGTCGCGTGCTGGCGCCGTACTTCGGCAGCAGCATCTATGTCTGGGGCAGTATCATCAGCGTATTCATGCTGTCGCTGTCATTGGGTTATCTGATCGGCGGTAAATGGTCCGTGCGCCACCCCAGCATGTTCCGCTTCGGCAGCATTTTTCTGGCTGGGGCGGTCCTGTTATACCCGCTGATTCTGTTTGCGGAACCCACCATGCAATGGGTGTTCAGCGAAATTGAAGACCCGCGTTTCGGTTCGCTGCTGGCGGCGCTGATCCTGTTTACCCTGCCGACCGTCATCCTCGGCATGATTTCACCCTACTCGGTGCGCCTGCTGGTGGAGAGGGTGGAACACTCGGGGCAGATGGCCGGCCGCCTGTACTTCGTCTCGACCCTTGGCAGTGCGTTGGGTACGTTGTTTACGTCCTTCTACTTTGTGCTGTGGTTCGAAATAAACACCATCCTGATGGGTCTCACCGGCACCCTGGTTGTGATGGCGGTGCTGGCATGGCTGCGCCACGCCACCTCCGGCCAGCCTTCCACCCGCAAGATTCAGCCGACCTGAGTGTTTTCCCTGCGTAAGTTGCTGTTGGCTCCCGCCGCGCCGGTCGCTTCGTTTCCGGCCGCGTTTACGCCGGGCGTTTTATGCTCCGCGCTGTGGTCTCTGTTAGCGCTGCTGGCGCTGGCAACCCCGGCCCTGCCGGTGCAGGCTGAAACGGTGTTGCACAAAGAGCGCTCCCTGTACAGCACCGTAGTGGTGAAACAGAGCGGCAACCGCCGGTGCCTGATGTTCAGCGTGCGGCGTCAGCAGCGCAATCAGAGTTGCATGAACATGCGGCACCCGCGGCAGATGCAGTTTGCCTACACCAAGATGGCCATGAGCGCGTTGTTGTTTGTGCCGCAGCCGCAAAGCATCCTGGTGGTGGGTCTGGGCGGCGGCACCCTGCCCACCGCTTTTCACGAGCTGTTTCCGGACACCGTGATAGATGTTGTGGAAATCGATCCGGCGGTGACCCGGGTGGCCAAAGAGTTTTTTGATTTCCGCCCCGCTGCCAACATGCGGGTCTACGACCAGGATGCACGGGTCTGGACCAAACGCGCGATGCTTAACAAAGCGCAGTACGACATCATCATTCTGGATGCCTTTAATGGCGAATACATCCCGGAGCACCTGATGACCGTGGAGTATCTGCGCGAGACCGCCGCCCTGCTGGCGCCTGCCGGGGTGCTGTTTGCCAACACCTTTTCCATCAGCGATCTATACGATCACGAATCCACCACCTACGCCCATGTGTTCGGCTCGTTCATCAACTTCAAACTGCCGGAAAGTGCCAACCGCATGGTCATCGTGCAGGCAGAGCAGCCCGGGGACCAGGCCTTGAAAGACGCCGCTGCCGGCCTGCGGGAAACCCTCGCCCCTTATGACGTGCCTATCCGCCGGCTGGCGCGGGTACTGGTACAGCAGCGCCAGCGGCGGCCGGACTGGAACCGCAGCGCGCGGGTGCTGACCGATCAGTACTCACCCGCCAACCTGCTGCAGAGCCGCTGAATGCCGGTCAGGCGGACGCCTGCCAGTATTCGTCCTTCAGCAGCCGCTTGTACAGTTTCCCGGTTGGATGTCTGGGTAATTCAGCGCGGAAGTCGATGCTGCGCGGACACTTGATATGTGACAGCTGCGCCCGGCAGTAATCCAACAGCTCCACCTCCAGCACCGCGCTGGCTTCGTCCGGGTCTTTCAGCTGCACCACCGCTTTGACCTCTTCCCCGAAGTCCTCGTTGGGCACGCCGAATACGGCTACGTCCATAACTTTGTCATGAGTAATCAGGACGTTTTCTGCCTCCTGGGGATAAATGTTGACGCCGCCGGAGATGATCATGAAATGTTTGCGGTCGGTCAGATACAGGTAACCGTCTTCATCGAGATAACCGACGTCACCCAACGTGCTCCAGCCCTTAGGATGCCGCGAGCTGTCGGTTTTTTCCTGATCCTTGTAATACTCAAATTCGCCGCCGCCGGCAAAATAAATTGTGCCCGGCTCTCCCGCGGGCAGTTCCTCGCCGTTGTCGTCGCAGATGTGCAGCTCACAGTTCAGCGGCCGGCCGACAGAACCTTTGTGCTGCAGCCATTCGGCTGAATTAAGCTGTACAAAGCCGTTGCCTTCAGTGCCCGCGTAATATTCGTACAGCACCTCGCCCCACCACTCGATCATCTGCTCTTTAATGGGAATCGGGCAGGGCGCGGCGGCGTGTATGGCCACCTGCAGACTGCTGACGTTGTATTTCTGCCGCACTTCCGGATCCAGCTTTAACATGCGTATGAACATGGTCGGCACCCACTGGCTGTGGGAAACGTTGTATTTTTCTATGCACTGCAGCGCAAATTCTTCCTCAAAGTGCTCCATCACCACTACGCAGATGCCGTTGCGCAGACAACTCATGGTGAAACCCAGCGGCGCGGCGTGATAAAGCGGCGCCGGGGACAGGTAGATGGAATCCGCTGTTGCGCCGTACAGTGCGCCCAGCAGGCTGATCGGCTCACCCTCTCCATAAGGCACATCGGGCAGCGGCCGCTTGATGCCTTTGGGGTACCCGGTGGTGCCTGACGAGTACAGCATGGCCGCCCCTTCACAGGGGTCCGCAATCGGCTCACCCGGCATGTTGTCGCAGGCATCCAGCCAGCTTTCGAAGCCCGCGATCTCGCCATCTACAACATAGCGGGCTTCAACCGTGGTGAGCTTGTCCAGCAACGGCTCCACGGTGGCGGCCCGGCTGCCCGAGGATATAAATACCCTGGCTTCGCAGTTGTTAACAATGTACTCCACCTCAGCCTGCTGCAGCCGCCAGCTTATGGCGGTGTAGTAAAGGCCGGCGCGTTGCGCCGCCCAGCAGATCTGAAAAAAGCACGGGTGGTTCTCCAGCAGCAGGGCTATATGGTCGCCCCGCTGCAGGCCCAACTGCCGGAACAGATGTGCACCCTGGTTGGCGCGGCGTTCCAGTTCCGCATAGGTAATTTCCTGGCCGCTTGACGCCATGATGTAGGCAATTTTATCCGGCTCAGCAGCCGCAATATCTCCAGGTGTCATTCTGTTTCCCGCGCCTCCAGATTCAGTGACGCAGAGTTCATGCAGAAGCGCAAACCCGTGGGTGCCGGACCGTCAGGGAATACATGTCCCAGGTGAGCGTCGCAGGTTGCGCAGGTGACTTCGATACGCCGCATGCCCAAGCTCAAGTCTTCATGGGTTTCCACCGCTTCTTTGCTGATCGGGGCGTAAAAACTCGGCCAGCCGCTGCCTGAGTCATACTTTGTATCCGCATCGAACAGGGGGGTATCACAACACTTGCAGTTATAGATTCCCGGAGTCTTGGTGTCACAGTAGATGCCCGTGAACGCCATCTCCGTGCCGGCGTTGCGGGTAATTTCGTATTCTTCCGCGGTTAACATGGCACGCCAGTCGTCGTCAGACTTCACTAATTTGGGCATTTACCACTCCTCAATCTGTCCTAAACTGTTAAGAAAACTATGTTAACCATGGGCCATTGTGCTGTGCAATTCAATGCTACAATCCGCGCTGCAAAGGGAACCCGAACCATGAGCTCATCAGAAATTGTCAGCCCTATATCGCCGCGTCCGCGCCGGCTGATCCGTAAATCGGACAAACTGGACGATGTCTGTTACGACATTCGCGGCCCGGTCCTCAAAGAAGCCAACCGGCTGGAGGAAGAAGGCCACAAAGTTCTGAAGCTGAACATCGGTAACCCGGCGCCCTGGGGGTTTGAAGCCCCGGAAGAGATCCTGCGCGACGTTATTCACAACATCCCCGCGTCCCAGGGTTACAGCGACTCCAAAGGCATCTACTCGGCGCGCAAAGCGGTCATGCAGTACTGCCAGCAGCTCGGCATCAGCGGCGTCGATATTGACGACATTTATATCGGCAACGGTGTTTCGGAGCTGGTGGTGATGGCGATGCAGGGGCTTATCAACAACGGTGACGAAGTCCTGATTCCGGCACCGGATTTTCCCCTGTGGAGTGCCGCGGTAAACCTCTGCGGCGGCAAGCCGGTGCACTACCTGTGTGACGAGGGCAGCGGCTGGCAGCCCGACCTGGCGGATATCCGCGCCAGAATCACGCCGCAGACCAAGGCCCTGGTGGTGATTAATCCGAACAATCCAACCGGAGCAGTGTACGAAAAGAACATGCTGCTTGAGCTGATGGAGATTGCGCGGGAATTTGATCTGGTGGTGATGGCGGATGAAATCTACGACAAGATCCTCTACGACAATGCCAGCTATGTGCCGCTGGCTTCGCTGGCTGACGATCTGCTTGTGTTGACCCTCAGCGGCCTGTCGAAGTCCTACCGGGTAGCCGGCTTCCGCACCGGCTGGCTGGTTGTCAGCGGCGCCAAACAGCGCGCCACGGACTACATTGAAGGCCTGGATATTCTTGCCTCCATGCGCCTGTGTTCCAACGTGCCTACGCAGCATGCCATCCAGACCGCCCTGGGCGGTTATCAGAGTATCAACGAGCTGATCACTCCCGGCGGGCGCCTGTATCAGCAGCGCGAGCTGGCCTGGCGCATGCTCAACGACATCGAAGGCGTGAGCTGTGTCAAACCCATGGGTGCGCTGTACCTGTTCCCCAGGCTGGACGTAAAAAAATTCAACATCAGCAACGATGAAAAGTTTGTCCTCGACCTTCTGGTGAAAGAAAAGGTACTGGTGGTCCAGGGCAGCGGCTTCAACTGGCCGCAGCCGGACCATTTCAGAATTGTATTTCTGCCCCATGAAGAAGAGCTGGCGGAGGCCATCACCCGCATCGAGCACTTTCTGTCTCAGTACAGGCAGTAACGCCAGCGGCGAGACCTCCCCCCCTACAGATGCCCGATCCCCGTTTTTCCGACCTGCACATCGACGAGTTTTACGCTGACGCGTCAAAAATCATCGTCAACCTGTTCCGTGTGTTTCCACGCCCGGTGACGTTGTTTGCCGAAGACATCTGCGGCGCTGACACGCCGGATGAGTACGGTGTGCACAGCAACCGCTACCAGGCTTGTTTTGCCGCCATGCTGTGGCTGGGGGAAGAAGG
Source organism: Pseudomonadales bacterium (assembly GCA_028279305.1). Classification (GTDB taxonomy): domain Bacteria; phylum Pseudomonadota; class Gammaproteobacteria; order Pseudomonadales; family Azotimanducaceae; genus UBA4421. The sequence continues at coordinate 26,158 of JANQOA010000060.1, read as the reverse complement.
CTACCTGCGTTACCAGGACCTGATCAAAAGCGACGCCATAGACCAGGCGGTGTTAACCGGCCGCTGTTTCACTGCTTTGTTAACCCCCCTCCCCGGCCGCACGCCCGGCAACCAGCAGCCCGCACCGGAGGATGCGCCGGACAGTACAGGCGGCGGAGCCGCGGCTAATCCAGCCAGCGTCCAGGCTCAGCACAGCAGCCTGGTTTTTCACCTCGCTGACGCCGTCGACAGCCGCTCTTCCATCCGCATCAGTGAAGTATTTCAAGTGCTGCTGCGGCAGATGTCAGCGCCTTAAGCGCCGCGGTAAACAAAGTCCACCGCTTTCAGAGCCCGTTCCGGAAACTTGTCCGGAAAATCAGGATGCGGCGGCAACACGGCTTGAACTTCACAGGCGGGACACCAGCGCTGCATCTGACCGGTCAGGAAATCGGGGGGCAGAAAGGGGGAATTCAGACAGGCCACCACGTGCCCGCCGGGACGGGTGAAGTCGGGGATGCGCTTGAGAATCTGGCCGTAGGACTTTTCCGCGACAAAACTCCCTCGCTGGTTAGTGGGCGGATCGATGATCACCACGTCAAACGGTCCGCATTGTTTTATTTTCCACCAGCTCTTGAAGAGATTATGCGGCAACATGCGCACCTGGCGCAGATCCTGGCCGTTAGCCAGATGATTGCGTTCACCGATCTGCAGGGCGTTGCGGCTCATGTCGTTGTTCACCACCGAGCGCGCGCCGTGCGCCAGCGCCGCCACCGAAAACGCGCACGTATAAGCAAACAGATTTAGTACGCTGGCGGCATCCATGAACTGCGCCAGATAACGGCGTACATGACCCATATCCAGGAACAGGCCGACGTTTTGATTACGCTTAGGCTGGATCCAATAAGCCAGTTGATCCTCAAATACCTGATGTTCATCGGCGACCTCGCCATACACCACTTTGGTACTGGTGCGGCGGCCGTCCCGCTGTTGCAGCACGATACCGGCAATGTCCGGATTGGCGGCGCGCAGCCGGGCGCATAAATCATCTACCTGCGCAGCCGGCACCGGGGCATACAAAGATATCTGCACATACGGGGGAAACCAGTTCACCACCACCGCTTCACAACCCGCAAAGGTGTGCCCGCGGCCGTGAAAAAGCCGCCTCGCGGGCTCCCTTCCATCCCGCGGCAGCGCCCCCTGCGCCCACTTGCGCGCGCATTCGTCAGCAACGGTGGCTACTATCATGCCGGCGCCAGGTCAGCAGCAACCCGGTACATCAGGCGGTCTTCATAGCCGCTGGTCACTTCCACCAGGCCGCTCAACTTGCGGTCCAGCGCCTCGTCGGAGGTGTCTACCAGCAGCGGCCGGCCGTTCAGGCTGGCCAGTTTGGTACGCGTGCCGACAATGGTCACGTCGGCAGCCCAATCCAGACGGCGCAGGAAACGCACATCCAATTGCTGGTTGCCGCGGCCCAGCAGAAAACCCTGCTCGCGGGTAAAGCTCAAGATCAAATGCACGCGGCCGCTGGCCGGTTGCAGGGCAACCAGCTGCGTGCCGGAGACATTGGTTTCGATGCGGCCGTTGTCATGCCGAAGGTCAAAGCCGCGCAGGGTGCCGTTGATCCCTAAAGCCTGTTTAACCGCAAAACAGGTGCTGCCCGGACCCAACACCAGGGCCGCGCCGCCGTGTGCGTGCCGCTCCACGATATCCGCGCAGATTTCTTCCACGGCCAGCGGTTCGCTTTCCACCCCGCCAACCTTGGTATGCTGCAAAAAGGCAGCCACATCCGGCACTTTCAGCTCGCCGAAGGTACGTACGGGAATGGCGTTTGCGGCGCCGCTGTGCGCCGCGGGCCGTTCGTCAAAGTCCCGCACCTGACGCAGCAGCGGCGCCACCATGCCGCCGGTTAACAACCGCGCCAAAACGCGGGCGGCAGCAGTGGGTGAGACCGCAAAAACACCGCTGTGCATTTTTACACCGGCCGGAATACCCAGCACCGGCAGATCCTGTCCTACCACGGCCAGCACATCCCGCGCCGTGCCGTCGCCGCCGGCAAACAGGATCAGATCCACACCGGCTGCCTGCAGTGCCGCCAGCGCGGACCGGGTGTCGGCACTGTGCGGGTGCTGAGCATCAGCCGGGGCACCGTGGATGGTGTGCGCCCAGCCCTGTTCCAGCGCCCGCGCGCCCATCAGCCCGTCCCACGTATGCCAGTGAATAAGCGACCGCGCTGCGGGCAGTTCTTCCGCTAAACGCTGCAGGAATACGCTGATCCGGTTCAGCGCCTGCGGTACCGCGCCCTGTTCAAGCGCCCGCTGTTGCAGCGCACCGTCGCTGCCCATCAGACCTACCGCACCACCCACTCCGGCAAGGGGGTTCACCACCAGCCCGACGGCAAGCGCTGCCGGCCGGTTCATGCGGCCGCCTGCGCCGCAACCAGCGCATCAACCTGGTCGGCAATAGCCAGCGCGGCGGTGAGCCCCGGCGATTCAATACCCAGCAGATCTATGCTTCCCGGACAACCGTGCTGGTCGGGGCCGGCCAGGCAAAAGTCCACAAAGCCGCTGTTGGGGCCCGCCAGTTTCGGCCGGATACCGGTATAGTCCGGGTGCAGACGCTGCGCCTCCAGCGCTGGAAAGTAGGCGGATATCGCTTCAACAAAAACCTCCAGGCGGCCTGGATCAAAGCTGTAGTCGGGTTCGTCGATCCACTGCACATCCGGACCAAACTTAACCTGGCCCGCCAGATCCAGCGTCACATGCACTCCCAACCCGCCCTGTTCGGCAACCGGATAGACCAGCCGGGAAAACGGCTGAGCGCCGCTGTAAGCAAAATAATGGCCCTTGGCGTAGTGCGCCTGCACCGGTCTGCTGCCCGCCGCCAAAGACGGCGCTGACAAGCCCGCCGCGTTTATCACCCAGTTACAGCCGAGACTGAAGCCCGGTGTATGCACCAGGTTCCGCCCCTGCCCGCGTTCGACCTTTGCCACCCGGGTCTGCAGGGCCACCGTGCCGCCGTAACTTTCCAGTTCACCCTGCAGGCTGAGCATAAATGCGTGCGAGTCGATGATGCCGGTGGAGGGTGACAAGACGCCGCCCACGGTGCGCACATTGGGTTCCAGCTGCCGTATCTGCTCAGCGCTGAGCCATTCAAGATCCGGCACGCCGTTGGCCGCCGCCTGTTGCACATAACCTTTTACCGTGGCGATCTGGTCTTCGCGGGTGGCGACAATTATTTTTCCGCAGCGGCGATACGGCACGGCAAACCTTTCGCAGTAGTCATAGAGTTTGTGTTTGCCCGCCACACATAGCTGCGCCTTGCGGCTGCCCGCCGGATAATAGATACCGGCGTGGATCACCTCAGAATTGCGCGAACTGGTTTCACTGCCGATCAGATCGTGCTGCTCCAGCACAATGACCTCCCGGCCGGCGGCCGCCAACCTTGCGGCCACTGCCAGGCCCACCACCCCGGCGCCGATGACAACAACGTCGGCTTCGCCGTCAGCCATTGGCGGCATCCCCAAGAGCCTGATAAAGGTGCAGGGCGCGCCGGTCCGGAGAGCTGTCCATCCACGCCTCCACAGCAGCCAGGTTGGCCTGCACGCAACAGGCAAACTCACGGGTATCCGCCTGCAGGTTGTCCGCGCTGACAGCAAAACGGACGCCGGCACGGCCGGCAAACAGTGCTTCCAGGGTCTGCACTTTCAACTCCAGCCGGTAGAACTGCGCTTGCGCCGCGCCATCCCGGGGCGGCGCTTGATAGCCATAGCCAAAATCCACTTGGCGCCGGCGGCGGGCCCCGGCCACACACCAGTGCGCCGCTTCATGCAGTGCGCTGGCGGCAAAGTCTTCGCGGTAAATGAGCTGCGCCGGCGATTTGGCCGCGGCGGGGATATACAGCGGTTCAGCGCCGCCGCCGCGCATGACGGTATTGTGGGACACGCTGAACAGCCGGTTGAAGCAGGCGCTGATCTGCCGGTGGTTCATGTACGGCCTTCAGTCCTGAAAACTCAGCAGATGCCGGAAATAAGCTTCGCTTAGCCAGGGCTCACCGGCGAGCAGATGCTGCAGGTATTCTGCCGGCGGGGTCAGGCCGGGCCGCTTTACCGCCGGGTTGGCAAAGTAGGTCCAGGCCCAGACCGTCTGTTGCCCGCTGGCAACCTGCACCACCTCGCGGCCGTAGTTCCAGGGCGCCCGCTCAAACGGGTCCATTTTCAGGATTTCGCCTGGCGCGGCCAGTTCGTACAACACACCTTCAACCACCCGCCCGCGCTCATATTCGATATTGGCATGACCAAAACCCGGGTGATCCCGGGATGCCTTATTAAACTCCAACCGAAAGTCCGCCAGTTCACCCAGCGCTGCACCGGCGGTGCGCAGACCGCGCCGGGCAACCCGCTGCGGATTCATATTTGACCCGTAGGCAAAGTAATAACCTACCCGCGAGTTCATGCGCCGCCTTTTTTGCGGATCCAATACTCCAGCACCGGACCTTCGGTATCCGCGCGCAACAGTTCATGCCCCATGAAGCGGCAGAAGTTTACAAAGTCGCGGTGCGTGGACGTGTCCGTGGCAGTGATGTGCAGCACCTGGGACGGCGCCAGTTCGCGAATGCGGTTGCGCACCAGCATCAACGGCTCCGGGCACAGCAAACCCTGTGTATCTATTGAAGAATCACTATCCAAGGAGTTTTCGGTTCTAGGTTCAGACACAGCCGGGCATGTTACGGCACATCGCGGTTTATGTGTATGCCCGGGCTACAGGCGCCGCGCCGCAACTGCGGCTTGACAGCGGTTTTCACGCTACCCAAACTCGAACTGAACGCTGCTTTTGCGGTCCAACCGACATCGCGCCAGAGCCGGAGCTTTTGCAGACATTGGTAGAATTCTTTGAGATATGCCCTCCGTACACACGACAAAAGCACAAGCACGTACAAGAAATTTTCACATTCGATGTGCCACACTTTGACCTCCCCGGATCAGACATGGCGCCGGACATGAAGACCATAAGCGGAAATTCAATATGCAGCCAGCAGCCACTTTGAACTTTATGTCTCTCCAGGTTTGTATGCGGAAACTGCTGCCCTGGTGTCTGCTCTGGTCCGCACCGCTGGCCGCCCAGGTGGAGCCCGGCGTGCAGCTTCAGCAAACCGAAGCCGCGGCGGACACCGCCAGCGCTTACCTGTTGGACACGCCTGAAGAGTACGTTTTTCTGGAGCAGCAGATCCACAGCGGCGAATCACAAACCGCTCAACACCAGTTGGAAACTATTGTCAGCCAGATAGAAGGTTCCAGGCACCGCTATCACGAAGATCTGATGGTTCCCCTGACCCTGGCCGGGGACGCGCATATGGTGCGCCAGGAATACGCCCAGGCGTTGGACAAGTACGACCGCGCGCGGCACATCGCCAGAGTCAGCACCGGCCTGTTTGACATTGGCCAACTGCCGATAGTTTACCGTGAAGCCAACGCCTACCGCCGTGCCGGTGACCTGAAAGCCGCCAGTCAGCGTGAAGAGTATGCTTATGAAGTGGCCAAAAAAGCGTTTGGCGATTACAACATAGATGGTTTGCCGGCGCTGTACCGGTTGGCCAATTTCTACATTCATATCAACCACTATGTTGCGGCGCGCAGCCTCTACAACCGGGCGTTGGCCATTCACACCACCGCCAGGCAGGAAAACACCCTGGCCGCGGTGCCGGCCCTGACCGGCATCGCCCGTTCCCACCGCCTGACCCGGTTCCCGCCGTTTTACGTCGGCAACAGCAACGAGCCCGGCTTAACCGGCCCCACACCCGGCTTGACCACTGCGGATCTGGACAACCAGCACCTGCAGTTTAATGACTTTCCCGCCGGTGAACGGGCACTGCAGAAAATTGTTGAAATACGCCAGACAGAGCAACCCGATGATAAAGACAAAATTGCTGATGCCATTCTGGATCTGGCGGACTGGCACCTGATGTTTGAACGCAATAACGCCGCCAAAACTCTGTACGATCATGTTTACGACAGCGTCGCTGAAGACGGCGGTGATACCAGCCGTTTTGACAAACCGCTGCTGATCTATTTCCCCGAGCCGGCGGATCCGAAAGCGCCGGACGGCAGCTACAATCAGCAGCCTACGGCGGGTCACGTGAAGTTAGGCTTTGAGGTGAGCCCGGCCGGACGGGTGCGAAAACTGAAAACTCTGGAATCGGTACCCGACGGCCTGATGGATTTCCGCGTGCGCCGCAGCATGCGGCTGGCTGTGTACCGGCCGCGCCTGCTCGAAGGTGTCGCCACCGAAACCGAGCAACATACGTTCACCTACAATTTTACGTATTATCCAAAAGCATCAGATGATGTCCCGGAGGCACCGGAACAACAGGAGGCCTCCGAACCCGCCGCGCAGGACAAGGACAGTAACGGGGAACCTTCAGCCGAGCCCGTGGAAAGCCCTGTCGCCCAACTGGCTAAAGACGAAAAACAGACTTAAAATCAATACCTTAGGAACGAAAACGGTGTTCAGCAGTGTACAGGCTATATTCAGTTTGCATCGGTTAGCGTACTCTGAGCCCAATGACGGCCTCACTTTCAGGAGGACCCAGCCCGTGCCCGATTATTCAGGATTTTCCATCATCAGAAACCTGCTGCTGGCGGCGGCCTGCGGCTGGCTGTTCGGCGCCTGTGCACCCATTACGCCCCTGCCCGGCGGACAAACCAGTTTACCATCCCCAAGCGGCTTACCCTCGTCCCAACAGGGTGGGCAGCAGGGCGGCCAGCAAGGCGGCGGCCAGCAGGGCGGCCAATCCGGCGGCAGTCAGTCGGGCGGCGGCCAGAGCGGCGGCGGCGGGCAGGCCGGCGGTTTACCCAGCAGCATCCCCGGCGGCAGCCAATCAGGCGGCAGCCAGTCCGGCGGCGGCGGCGGAGCCCTGCCCGGCCAATCGGGATCCGGTCAAAGCGGCTCGGGGCAACCCGGTTCCGGTCAATCAGATCAGGGTCAGGGTGACGGTCAACAGAGTTCCGGTTCCGGTGAAGGCGGCGAGGCTGAACACCCCAGTTGGGAAGAATCCCAGGGCGGCGGAGCAGACGGTGGTCTGGGTGAAGGCGGCGGCAGCGGCGGTAACGGCGGCTGGCAGACCAGCAATGAAGAATTACCGGCGCCATCCGCAGACCAATCCGGCGGCGGCAGCGGCGGCGGCGGTGAGGAAGGTTCGGAAGCCGCAGGCGGATCACCAACCGGCGACGATGAACTGGAAGGCGCGCTGCGGGATTTTGACGGCGAAATTCTCGCTGAGCGGGACATTATAAACTCGTCATCACAATCCGGTTCCGGCAGCAGTTCAGCACCGTTGCCCACGGCAGAAGAAGCAGGCGCGGAAGAGGCCGGCAGCGGCTCCGCCCAGGCGCCCTCCTCCGCACCCGCGCCGCGCCGGATCCCGCGCAGCCCGCCGCCGCCCCGCCGCGGCAGCGAATCCGGGCCTGACAACCTGCCCGACGCCAAGGACGACGACATCATCGCCCGCCAGCTGCGTGAAGCCGCCATGCAGGAAGAAGACCCGGAACTGAAAGAGAAGCTTTGGGAAGAGTATAAGAAGTACAAGAAGGGATAGATGTTAAACAGCAGCAGCAATCTTACCGCATTCAGTTTTGTCTCCATCAGTCTGTGTGTAGTTCTACTTGCAGGGGGTTGTGTTTCCCACACCGTGCGGGTGGTGGATATGACGCCGCCCCAGCAGTCGGACCGCTACCTGGAGGAGTCGGAGCTGCTCGACGTGGGTATTGCGGTATTTGACGCCAATATCCCGGAAGACTACGACGAGCGTATCGAGCAACTGGTGATGCCGGAAGTACGCCGCGCGGAATCCCAGTACATTCCCTACTTCGCGAAAAACCTGCTGCAGAGCACCGGCAATTGGGGTGCGGTAAGGGTAATCCCACGCTCAACTCATGCGGTGGATGTGATCGTTTCGGGCAAAATCATCGAATCCAACGGTGAAATCATGACCATCGAAGTGGAGGTGGCGGACGCCACCGGCACCACCTGGTTTGTGAAACCCTATACCGCGCTGGCCAGTAAATACGCTTACGAAGAAACCATTCCCACCCACATCGATGCGTTTCAAGGAGTTTACAAATCGCTGTCGGACGACATGCTGGCTTACCGTCAGAATCTCTCCGCCGCAGACATCCAGCGCATCCGCTCCACCGCGGAGCTGAAATTTGCCCGGGAATTCTCGCGGGAGGCATTTGCCGACCATGTGAAAGAGGTGGAACCCAACCGCTACGAAATCGTCAGGCTGCCGGCGGACAACGACCCCATGCTGGCCAGGGTGCGCCGGGTACGCGAGCGGGAGTATCTATTTATAGACACGCTGGATGATTACTACGCCAACTATCATTCCCAGATGTACCCCTCTTATCAAAACTGGCGGCGCGCCAGCTACGACGAAGCGATTGCCTACAAAGAGCTGCGGGCGGAAGCGCGCTCGCGCCTGATCGGCGGTACCATTGCCATTGTCGGCGGCATCGGGGCAATTTACGAAAGCAACGATGCTTATGTGGATGCCAGCGGGCTGGTTGGGGTGGCTGCAGGTGCAACCTTAATTGCCAACTCCATCCAGAAACGTCACGAGGCTGAGCAACAGGCGGAGCGGCTACGCGAACTGGGCAGCGCAGCGGAAGCGGAACTGGTGCCCACAACCATTGAGCTGGAAAATCAGACCCACCGTCTGCAGGGGTCGGTGGATCAGCAGTATCAGGAACTGCGCCGTATTCTGCGCCGCGTCTACTTCGAAGATCTCGGCATGGCTCCGCCGGCGGACGAGGTGCAGGAGTCTGCAGCAGAGGTGCCGGGGGCTGATACTCCGCTGCAGGCGGATGCGGCAAAAAGTAGTGAACCAAATGCGGCCTCCACCCCTCCAACCCAGCAATGAGCGAAAGAGATTCCGATATCATCCAGCCGCTGGAGGCGCCGCTATCGCACCTGTCCAAACCTGCTGCGGGCAAACGGCTGGCGGTGGACTGGCGCATTGTTGCCGTCTCCCTGGCGGTGGCGGGCGTGCTGGTTTTTGCCTTCACCTGGCGGCCGGAAGTACAGCCGGCAGCGCCCAAGGCTCCGGCGGCGGCTGATAACACCGACCCGTCAGCACCCCGGGCCCGCAACAGCGACAGCCTGGCCCCCTTTGCCCAGGTTCAGCGGGAGCGCGCCCGGGAACAGGCCCAACAGGCCCTGGCGGCCTTCGTTGAACAGCAGATACAGCTTGAAGAGAACATGCATGTAGCCCAATGGGGCCAACAGCAACTGGACCTGGCCATGGCCCAGGCACAGGATGGAGACGCCGAGTTTGCCGCTGAGAACTTTGCCCAGTCCCTGGTTGCGTATGAAAAAGCAGCCGGCACGTTAACCGACCTGATTGCGCAGGGGGAACGGATATTTGACGACTACGTGCAGCAGACCGAGCAGCATCTGGACAGCTTGAATGCTGATGAAGCCCGTGTGGCTATCCAGCGCGCCCTGGATATCAAGGCGGACGACAGTTATGCGCAGCAGTTGCGGGCCCGGGTGCAGCACCTGCCGGAGGTAATTACCCTGCTGCGCACCGCCAAAAACCATGAACTGGGGGAGCGGCCGGCGCAGGCGCTGGAAGTCTACAATCAGGTGGCTGCGCTGGACCCTGCCACCAAAGGCCTGGACCAGCTTCGCGCCGAGGCGGCTGCCGCGCAGTCTGACAATAAGGTGGCCCAACACCTCAGCCGCGGTTTTAAATTGCTGGACAATCAGCAGTTTGACCAGGCCCGTGCCGCCTTTAACAGCGCCCTGGCCATTGAGCCGGACAACGATATCGCCAAAGGCGGGCTGGCGCAGCTGGCCAAAGAAAACGACCTCGCTGTCATCAAGAAGCACCGTGCCGACGCTGAACAGGCCATGGCTGCAGAACAATGGCAGGCGGCCATTGATGCCTATCAGGCGGTATTGAAAATGGACCGCAACATTCAATTTGCAGCCAACGGTCTGGGCACCGCGCGGGCGCACCTCAAAGCCAGCAATCTGCTGGGGAAAATTGCCGGTGAGCCGCACAAGCTGTCGCGCCAGCAGCTTTACCTGGATGCCATCGATATTCTCAACAACGCAAAAACCCTGGAGCACCGCGGGCCGAAGCTGCAGGCCGCGATCAATGCCGTGGACCAGTTGATCATTCTGTACCGCGATCCGGTTGACGTGGTGCTGGTTTCAGACAACGCCACCGAGGTGATCATGTCCAACGTTGGTGAGCTGGGGCGCTTCGACCGTAAGACCCTCAGCCTGCGGCCGGGCCAATATACCATCCGCGGCAGTCAGGACGGCTGCCGCGACATATATATGTCCATTGAAGTGTTGCCGGGCATCTCGCCGGTGGACGTATCCTGTCAGGAAAGTCTGTGACATGCCGGCGGCCATTGCCTACAAGAGGACCCGTTTCCGGCTGCCGTTGAGAGGCGGGATATGACGCCGGACGTGGACAACCAGAGCACCGGCGGCGCAGGCATTGAGCCGGTAAAGTTTACCCCCAGCGACGCGAAAACCAAACGCCGCCGCCTGGGGCCGCTGCACTACGCAGCCGCTGTTACCGTGGTGGCCGTCACAGCCATTTTCTGGTTTCTCTTTACCTCCAAAAGTGTGCAGATCATTTTTCTCCCGGGTGCTGAGACTATGAGTGTCAGCGGCGGTTTTTCGTTTGAACTGGGCGGTGTTTACCTGTTGCGGGAGGGGGTGTATACGCTGTCCGCAAGCACGGCCCTGCACCATCCCCTGGAACAGACCTTTGAAGTGGGCGCAGCGCGCAATCAGTCGTTGAGGTTCGAATTTGTACCGCTGCCGGGCACCCTTGAACTGGCCCTGACCCCGGCGGACGCCACCGTGACCGTCGGCGGCACCGAGGTTGACGCCCGCGGGCCGGTGGAACTGCCCGCCGGCAAACAGGAACTGCGCGTCAGCCACGCCCGCTATCTGCCGCAGACACTTACCGTGGTGATGGAAGGTAAACGCATCAACCAGCAGCTTGCGGTGTCGCTGGCGCCCAACTGGGCAGAGGTGGAACTGGTCAGCACCCCTGCAGGGGCTGAAGTGACCGTGGACGGCGAAGCGGCCGGCCGCACGCCGCTGACCCTGGAAGCGTTGGCCGGTGAACGGGAAATACAGGTCAAACTGGACGGTTATAAAACCCATACCCAGCGCATATTCGCCCAGGCCGGGCTGCCGCAGCGCCTGGAGCCCGTGCAATTGGTGCAGGCGGATGCGCAGTTGCAGGTCACCAGCGTGCCGGCCGCCGCCGGGGTCACTGTGAATGGCAACTTTGTCGGCCGCACCCCCATCAGCCTGGATCTGAAATCCGGCCAGACCCATCAGGTGGCGGTGATCCGCAACGGCTACCGGACATTTACCCATCGCGCCCGCATGTCGCGCGGTGCGGTGGAAAAAATACATGCCAGCCTGGTGCGGGAACAGGGTGAAGTCGTATTCCGCGCTGAACCGGCAGCCGCCCGGCTGCGCATCAACGGCCGCGATGTTGGTGCCGCCAACCAGACGCTTACGCTGCCGATTGCTGAGCACAAGGTTGAAATCAGCCTGGACGGACACGCCGGTTTCAGCCAGACCATTACCCCCAAGGCCGGCCTCACCCAGGAGGTTAAGGTCCGCCTGCTGACATTTGCAGAAGCCCGGCTGGCGGCACTCACGCCCACCATCACCTCCCCCGGCGGGCAGGTCCTGCGGCTGTTCGATCCCTATGATTTCACCATGGGCGCCTCACGGCGGGAGCCGGGCCGCCGCGCCAACGAAACCCTGCGTCAGGTGAAGATGGACAAACTGTTTTACCTGGGCACCCATGAGGTCACCAACGGTCAGTTCCGCAAATTCGCCAGCGGCCACGACTCCGGCAAGTTTGTTGAGGCGTCATTGGACGATGATGATATGCCGGTGGCCAACATCAGCTGGCACGATGCCGCCGCTTACTGTAACTGGCTGTCCGAACAGGAAAACCTGCCGCCCTACTACCGGGTTGAGTTCGGCAAGGTGGTCGGCACCAACCAGACCGCCACCGGCTACCGCCTGCCCACCGAAGCGGAATGGGCCTGGGCGGCGCGTACCCAGGGCAAAGCCGCTGCCGAGGCGGAACAGTTGCGCTTTCCGTGGGGCAAAAATCTGCCGCCGCCGGACCGGCACGGCAATTACGCAGACCGTGCCGCTTCGACCCTGGTGGGCAGGGTCATTTTCGGTTACAACGACAACCATGCCGTGGCTGCGCCGACAGGCACCTTTAAGGCCAACAGCCGCAGCCTGTATGATCTGGGCGGCAACGTGGCGGAATGGATAAACGACTTTTACGAGATTCCGTCCAAGGACGAGGTATCCAATCCGCTGGGCCCGGCAGACGGTGAATACCGGGTCATCCGCGGCTCAAGCTGGATGCACGGCACCATCACCGAGTTGCGTTATTCGTTCCGCGACTACGGTATCGACGGCCGCGAGGACGTCGGTTTCCGCCTCGCGCGGTTTGCCGAGTAGGAGGTTATATGCGCATAGGTCCCGTACTGCTGTTAACAGTATTGCTGTTGCCCGCAATGCTGCTGGTCACCCCACCCGGCCGGGCCGCGGAGGCTGAAACAAAGCCGCGGCAGGACAGCCCGGAACAATCCACCGAAACCCGCGAGGCCGAGCCGCCGGCGGATAACAACAACCCGAACGGCAACCGCGGCCGTAAACAAGGTGACATTTTTATTCCCAGCGAGGAAATTTCGGAGGACTTTGCTGTCTCATTCCCAGTGGATATATAACGGCGGCTGCGCCCCGGACTTCGGCTATACGGTATCGCTTAAGTAACAAACATGAAAAAACAACTCCAATTCGAACTGGTCTATCAGATCGGCGCGCTGATCATCAGCATCATTCTTGTACATCTGGTCTACGTGACGCTGATCCGTCCCAACGCGGACGCCATTTTGCAGACCCAGGCTGAGCTGGCCGCTTCCGGCGAACCGTTTGTGCAGGACCGCTCGTTATACGTGGTGCTGCGCGACTATGAACAGGAATCCTGTTTTATTCTTATGTTATGGGCAATGGCCATCATGGGCTTGAAAGTCCGCTCCGCCCTCAGCGAACGGAAACTGTTGGGGGAAGAGTTCATGCAGATCTCCGAGGGCATGAGTATCCTGCCCGAAGATACCCGGGAACACGCCCGGCCGCTGCAGGCCCTGCCCGACGAAGAGCGCGAAGCGCTGCTGCCGCGCACCCTGCTGGCCGCCCTGCACCGTTTCTCCTCCACCCGCAACGTGCAGGACGTGTCCGAAGCCGTGAAGTCCGTCTGTGATGCCGAATCCGACCGCCTGGACAGCGAACTGTCCATGGTCCGGTACATTGCCTGGGCCATTCCGTCCATTGGATTTATCGGCACCGTGCGCGGTATCGGTGAAGCGTTGGGGCAGGCTTACCGCGCGGTGGAAGGTGATATCGCCGGGGTCACCACAAGCCTGGGGGTGGCCTTTAACAGCACCTTTATCGCGCTGGTGATCAGCATTGTATTGATGTTCCTGATGCACCAGCTGCAGTTGATCCAGGAGCGGCTGGTCCTGGATACGCAAACCTATTGTGACCAGCGGCTGCTCAGGCATCTGCAGGTGCGGGGCGCCTGATGCCCACCTTTGTTGAATACAACGATTGGCAGCTGACGGTTTTTGATCCCCAGGGCCGGCGTGCCTACGCGGAAATTGCCGCTGCCGTATTCTCCAACGGCGCCCTGGCGTTCGGCGATACCGCCTGGCAGCAGGCCCGCAGCCAGCCGCAGAGTTTTAACAACCGCTATCTGGCCAACCTCAACGCTGAGCCGATCAGCGGCGACATGGGCGCGGCGCGCAATCACGCAGACCTGATTTATCACCATCTGCGCAGCCTGCAGTTGCCGGCTGAACAACCGGTGGTAGTCGGCATACCCGGCTACTTCAGCAACGAGCAACTGGGCATTCTGATGGGCATCTGCCAGGAAGCCGGCGTGCAGGTGAGCGGTTTTATCGAAACCGCCCTTGCTCATACCCTCTCCTGTGTGCAGATTCCCGCCGCCGCAGCCGCCCTGCGCGCCGGTACCTTCCAGGTACTGGACATGGAACAGCACCGCCTCAGCCTGTCGCCCGTGGAATTGTCTGAACTCACCCTGCGCAGCGGCCAGGCCCGCACAGCGGACGGTCTGGGCCTGCTCAGTGTCATCGACGGCTGGATGAACATCATCGCTGACGAATTTGTGCAAAAAACCCGCTTTGATCCGACCCATTCCGGTGCCACCGAGCAGCAGATGCTGGATCAGGTATACAGTTGGTTCAACGGCGGCGGCATCCAGCCGCGGGTCAGCATCGAGCACAACGGCACGCTGCGGCAGATTGAAGTCAGTGAAAAAGACCTCAGCGACAAACTCGGGCAGCGCCTCGCCGGCCTGGAGCTGCCTGCCGGTCAAACCCTGGCTCTGACCTGCCGCGCGCAGGCGGTACCCGGCCTGGAAGCCTACCTGCGTGACCAGGCTGACAGCGTCATTCTGCTGGACCGTGACGCGCCGGCGCAGAGCTATCAAACTCTGGCGCAACAGATCAACGAGGGGCAGGTGGCACGCATTCAGAGCACCGTGGTGGTGGCACCCGAGCCGCCGGCCTACAACCAAGCCCCGGCGCCGTCCCGTGCAGCGGCCGCGGACACCGCCGCGGCCACCCATCTGATGCACAATCACACCGCCGTGGCGCTGTCGGACTCCCGCTTTGCAGCCCTGGCGGATCAGGTGCTGCAACCCGGCGCCAGCATCGAAGTGGATGGCGTGGTGTATACCGCCATCAGGGTCTGCTGAGGCGTTCATATGGCCAGAAGCCGCCGCATCAGCGTATTTTCGCTTTCATTTCTGGACGTGATGTCATGCGGTTTTGGCGCGGTGGTGCTGATTTTTCTGATCATCAATCACGATTCCAGCGACGATCACGAGGTGGTTAATACCGACCTGCTGGCGGAAATCCGCCTGCTGGATTATCAGGTCCAACAGGGCGAAAAAGATCTGTTTGAATTAATAGAAACCCTCGATCAAGTAGATGCCCGGGTGGAAGATTCAACCCAGCAGCTTGCATCCACAGAAGACACCATAGAAGAACAGGTGTTGAGCCTGGCGGAGCTGAAAAAGCGCTCCCAGGCGCAAACCGAAAACATCCAGGCGCTGTCCGCGGACATTGAAACCCGCGCCCGGGAAGTGGAACAACTGCAGGCGCAGAAAGCCGCCCAGGACGGCAGCCAGGTGCGTGCTTTCCAGGGTGAAGGCGACCGCCAGTACCTGACGGGTATGAAAGTGGGCGGCAAAAACATTGTTATAGCGGTGGATATGTCCGCCAGCATGCTGGACGACACCATTGTTAACGTGCTGCGCCGCCGCAACATGCCGGACGAACGCAAACGGGTGGCACCCAAGTGGCAACGGGCGGTGCGCACGGTGGAATGGCTGGCGGCGCAGTTGCCGCTGGACGCTGAGTTTCAGGTGTACGCGTTTGCCGAAAACACCAACAGTTTAATTCCGCAAGCGGAGATGGACTGGCTGCCCATGCACGACGGCCAGCAACTCAACGAAGCAGTGGGCGAACTGAAAAAAAGTGTGCCCCACGGCGGTTCCAGCCTAGTTAACCTGATCCTCGCCGTGCGCCAGCTTTCACCCATTCCGGACAACGTCTATCTGATCACCGACGGCCTGCCCACCCAGGGTGAAAATCCGCCCCGCTCCGCCACCGTCAGCGGCGGCCGGCGCCTGGAACTGTTCAGCCAGGCCATCAACCGCCTGCCCAAACAGATCCCGGTCAACGTCATCATGTTCCCCATGGAGGGTGACCCGTTGGCCTCCGCCGCCTACTGGAACCTGGCGCGGGTCACCGGCGGCGCCTTTATTTCACCGTCTTGGGACTGGCCGTAATGCGCAACCGCAGAGGTATCGAAGAATTCAGCGTCTCCTTTCTCGACGTCATTTGTTGCGGCTTCGGCGCCATAATTCTGCTGCTGATGATCACCAAAACGGTGCAGCCGATCCTGCTGGAGAAAAGTCAGGTGGATCTGCAGGAGCAGGTGGCGGAAAGGGAACAGGCCCTGTATGAAATCCGCGGGCAGATTACCGAACTGCGGCGCCAGTTGGACGATACCGAAGGCGATCTGCAGGACAAGCTGGAGCAGCTTGCGGAATTGCAGCGCCAGCTTACCGAGATCCTCGGCGAATTCGCCAATCTGTCCGAAGCTGAAAAAGAGGTGTCGACGCAGAATCTGAAGCTGGCCGCGGCCAAACAATCACTGACCGACGAAATGCAGCGCCTATTGGGGCTGGACTTTAAACGCTCTTCCGGCCTGGTCGGAGGCATAGCCGTAGACTCGGAGTACATCATTTTTGTCATTGATACCTCCGGCAGCATGCAGAGCGTGGCCTGGCCCCAGGTGGTGCGCAAGGTCAGCGAGACGCTGTCCATCTACCCGCGGGTGAAAGGCATACAGGTGATGAACGATATGGGGGACTACATGTTCTCCCGCTATCAGGGTCAGTGGATCGAAGACACCCCTGCACTGCGCAATTCCATCATAACCACCCTGCAGAGCTGGAGCCCGTTCAGTAATTCCAGCCCGGTGGAGGGAATTACCGAAGCAATAAATACCTACTACGATCCCGACAAACGTATTAGCATCTATGTCTTTGGGGATGACTACACCGGTAACTCGATAGAGGAAGTTATTGAAGCTGTGGATCAGGTAAATCTCACAGACGAATCCGGCCGCCGCCGTGTCCGCATCCATGCGGTGGGCTTCCCCGTATACCTGGACAGACCCAACAACCGGGTCTACCGGTTTGCCGCTTTGATGCGCGAACTGGCCTACCGTAACGACGGCAGCTTTGTCGGCCTGGCGGAAAACCAATGAAGCGCAGTTGTATATACCCCTCCCTGTACGCTCCCCTGTTGCTCGCGGTGCTGACCCTGAGCGCCTGCGGCGGCACCCAGACCCTGCAGGTGGAGACCGGGCGATTTCCGGTGCCGGTGATGGAAAAAGCACCTGTGCGGCTGGGCATTCACCTCGATGAAGAGCTCACTACCTTTGTCCACAAAGAAAGCATCGAGAAAAAAGGTGACTTTGAGGTGGCCATCGGTTCAGCCCAGAGCGACCTGTTCCGCAACCTCGGCAGCGGTGTATTTGAAGCCTATGAACTGGTCGACTCGGACATTGCCGGCCACCTGGATGGGGTATTGCACCCGACCATAGCTGAAGTTCAGTTCTCGCTGCCCAGCCAGACCCGCAGCGACTATTACGAGATCTGGATCCGTTACCAGTTCAAACTGTTTGACCGCGAAGGCAATCCGGTCGGCGAATGGACCCTGCCCGCCTACGGCAAGGCTAACAAAAACGACCACGGCTCCAAGAGTGTCGGCCTGGAAGAAGCGGCGCTGGCCGCGTGCCGGGACGCCATGGCTTTCTTCAGTATCAATTTTGCCCGCGAGCCGGTAGTGGCCAAATGGCTGGCGGCGGGTAAACCCCTGGTTCCGGCGCCGCCTCAACCCGCTGCTCCGCCGGCAGCACCCGCCGCGGATCCCAATGCCGCAACAACGGTTGCGGCGGCAGCGGCAGTGGATCCTGCTGCTCCCGCGGACGCCGGCGGCAAGGACAGCAGCCCGGCGGCGGACAACGCGCCCGCTGACGAAGCTGGTGCCGAGACGGAACCCAAGGCCCAGGGGCCGGTCACAAACATAGACATCACCGGGGATGCAGCGGGAGGAGCCGGATAATGATTTACCCCCACTTCAGCGGAAAACCCTTGACCCCAAGCGGCGGGCAGCGGCATCCGTGGCTGGCCGTTGCAGCAATGGTTGTTACCGTGGCAGGTTTAAGCGGCTGTGTGACAGCTACCGTCGAACAGATCCGCGAAACCGCCACCGCCATGAACGACAGTGATTCCATTGTTGTGCTGGGGCGCCGCAACCGGCCCAGCCAGGCGGAAGCGGAACTGGACTTTATCGACTGTGTGTCGCGCAAGGTAGCCGGCGGCAGCAACGGCGTGCAGGTGATTTCCGAGCAGGATTTTATGGACGCCATGTTCCCCTGGTTTGAACCCCGTACCGCGCCGCTGAATACCAATGAACTGCCTGAACTGCTGCAACAGCCCATACTGGCGGAACGCCTGCGCCAGATCGGCCTGAAGTATCTGGTCTGGCTGGAGGGCTCAACTAAACAAACGGCCCAGGCCGGGTCCATGTCCTGCAGCATTACCCCCGGCGGCGGCGGCTGTTTCGGCTTCCTGACCTGGGAGCGGGATTCCTCTTATGAAGCGTCCGTGTGGGATGCCCACACCGCCCAGACCGCCGGCAGGGTCAGCTCCGACGCCGCGGGCACCAGCTACATGCCGGCCATCGTTGTGCCCATTCCGATAATTGCCCGGGTGCAGAATTCAGCCTGCAGCAGTCTGGCTGATCAATTAAAGCAATTTGTTCAAAATGATGCATAACCTCTTGTAATAAAAGAGTATTTATCAGCATTAAGAACTTCTGACTTCGAGAATTTCCCCTTCAAAGCGGTCGGGTTCCACCGCGTACCATTCCTGCAGCCGTGTTTTATGCCGCTTGGCCAGCAGGTCGCATAACTCGTAGAAGGTCGGTCGGCCTGGGTCCGACAGGATGATTTTTTTGGCACCATTGTCCAATGCCCGGTTCACCACCCGGGCCAGGGGTTTGACCAGGGAATCCCAGAAACAGATATCACTGCCCATGATGTAGCGGTATTTGCCCAGGTCAGTGCCCTTCAGCTTGCTGAAATCCGCCTGCCTGGATTTGACCTTAACCCCATTCAACTCCGCCAGCACGTCCACATAGGGAAACACCGCCGGATCCAGGTCCACGGCGGTCATTTTGGCCCGGTATTTCAGCGCGCAGTAAACGGATACCCCGCCCCACCCGCAGCCGATTTCCATACCCTGAGCGCCTTTTACCAGGCCGTTATGATTGATGTAGTCCATCAGCAGAAAACCGGCGCCCCAAGCTTTGTGGCCGTGAATCGACGGCTGGTAGCGCTTACGCAGCGTCTTAATCAGGCGGTGTTTATTGGTGAGCAGGTAAATGCCGTAAGCATATTCGACATTAGGCTCAGGCATCCTTTGCAGCTTTGGCATGAACTGGCTGTTACCCCCGGCATTCAGCAGGTGAAGTGTGAAAAAAGCGCCTTCCAGAATACCCGACTAATTTACTCGGGTATTAGGTTGCGACTATAATCCCCTCCCGCCGCATGTGTGGTGCGGGGCGCTGCCACGGGGCGTGTAGACACGTAACGACAAGCGAACAACATAACCTAACATAGGGGCTTTTAGTGAGCCAATCCGTAGATGATCTGGTCGGTGCAAACGCTGAATATCAAGCCGGCTTTGTCACGCAGATAGAATCCGACACGCTGCCGCCCGGCCTCGATGAGGGGGTGGTTAAGTTTATTTCCGCCAAAAAGAACGAACCGGCATGGCTGACCGAGTGGCGCCTGCAGGCTTACCGGCTGTGGCGCGAGATGCAGGCCCCGGAATGGGCCCATGTGCATTTTCCACCGGTGGACTTTGAAGACATATCTTATTACTCAGCCCCCAAAAGCCAGGCGGACGGGCCCCAGTCGCTGGACGAGGTGGACCCTGAATTGTTGCGCACCTACGAAAAACTGGGGATTCCCCTGCACGAGCAGGAGGCCCTGGCCGGGGTGGTGAAATCCAATCCGAACGTGGCCGTGGACGCGGTCTTTGACAGTGTTTCCATCGCCACTACTTTCCGCGACAAACTCGCTGAAGCGGGCGTGGTGTTCTGCCCGATCTCCGAGGCTGTGCACAGCCACCCGGAACTGGTACAGAAGTATCTGGGCAGCGTGGTGCCCCAGCGTGACAACTTCTACGCGGCGCTGAATTCCGCCGTTTTCAGCGACGGTTCGTTTGTCTACATCCCCAAGGGGGTGCGCTGCCCCATGGAGTTGTCCACCTATTTCCGCATCAACGAACGCAATACCGGACAATTTGAACGCACCTTGATCATTGCTGACGAAGGCAGCCACGTCAGCTACCTGGAAGGCTGCACCGCGCCCATGCGCGACGAGAATCAGTTGCATGCCGCGGTGGTGGAACTGGTGGCCCTGCAGGATGCTGAAATCAAATACTCAACGGTGCAGAACTGGTACCCCGGAGACGAAGAAGGCAAGGGAGGCATTTATAACTTTGTCACCAAGCGCGGCCTGTGCGGCGGCGCGCGGGCAAAAATATCCTGGACCCAGGTGGAGACCGGGTCCGCCATTACCTGGAAGTACCCCAGTGTGATCCTGCGCGGCGACCACTCGGTGGGCGAGTTTTATTCCGTGGCGCTGACCAACAACCTGCAGCAGGCGGATACCGGCACCAAGATGATCCACCTGGGCAAAAATACCACCAGCACCATCATCTCCAAAGGCATCAGCACCGGCCGCAGCCAGAACAGCTACCGCGGCCTGGTGCGCTTTTCCCCGACCGCGCCGGGGGCACGCAATTTCACTCAGTGCGACTCTCTGTTAATCGGCGACCGCTGCGGGGCGCACACGTTTCCGTACATCGAAAACAAACAACCCAACGCAGTGGTGGAACACGAAGCAACCACCTCCAAGGTCAGCGACGACCAGCTATTCGCCTGCCAGCAGCGCGGCATCGATCCGGAAAAGGCGGTCAGCATGATCGTCAACGGCTTCTGCAAGGAAGTTTTTAAGGAACTGCCCATGGAGTTTGCGGTGGAAGCCGGCAAGCTGCTGGAGGTGAGCCTGGAGGGTGCGGTCGGATGAGTTTGCTGCAAGTCGACAACCTGCATGCCGCGGTTGGCGGAGAAGACATCCTTAAAGGTCTGACCCTGAACGTAAACGCCGGTGAAGTGCACGCCATCATGGGTCCCAACGGCTCCGGCAAGTCAACCCTGGCCAATGTCCTGGCCGGCCGCCCCGGCTATGAGGTGACCGGCGGCGAGATCAGCTACCTGGACCGCGACATCGCTGACATGGAAGCCCACGAACGGGCCACAGCCGGAATATTTCTGGCGTTCCAGTACCCGGTGGAAATCCCCGGAGTCAGCAATATGGAATTTCTGAAAGCGGCACTGGATTCCCATGCCCTGGCCCGCGGTGACGACCAGCCCAAGGCAGCCGAGTTCATTAAACACGTGCGCGGCCTGGCTGCTTCGCTGGACCTGAACCCGGAGTTTCTCAAACGCGGCGTCAATGAAGGCTTCAGCGGCGGCGAGAAGAAACGCAACGAAATTCTGCAGATGCTGCTGTTGCAGCCGACCCTGGCGCTGCTCGACGAAACCGATTCCGGGCTGGATATAGACGCCTTACAGGTTGTCGCGGAAGGGGTTAACTCTTTCCGCAGCAGCAGCAACGCGGTGGTGCTGGTCACCCACTATCAGCGTCTGCTGGATCATATCGAGCCGGACTACGTGCACGTGCTGGCTGACGGCCGCATTGTGCAGTCCGGCGACAAGAGCCTGGCGCTGGAGCTGGAAGAAAAGGGTTACGCGTGGCTGACTTGAACACCCCCGCAACCGCGGCGGACAACACCGCGCTGCCGGCCTGGTTTCAGTTACCGGACGGTGAAACCCTGCCGGCACTGCTGCAGCGCACCCTGCACAGCCAGGCTCAGCGCGAGCGCTGGAAATACACCAAACCGGAACGTGTACTGACAGCCGCCGGCGCGGGCGGTACTTGCATCGAATTCATGCCCGCGGAGATAGAGCGCCGCACGGTTGACCACCGCGACGCGGATGCACCGTTAGCCGCCGCGGATTTTGGTGACCTGCCGGAACAGGCGCCCGAAGTATTAAATGCCCTGTGCGCAGCCGGCGGGCTGGAAGTGCTGGAGGTCACCCAATCCCCGGCCGAACCGCTGCGGCTGAGGCATCAGCACAGCGCCCTGCCGCTGCTGATCCGCGTGGCCGCCGGCGCCACCCTGGAGGTCCACGAACAGATCAGCGCCAGCCTGGAAAACCGCCACCAGCACGCCGTCTGGATTCTGCTGAACGCCAACAGCCGGCTCATTCATGCGCGCAACAATCTGGGCTGGCAGCCCGCCGCTGAAGGACGCAGCGTGTTCCGCCACCTGCAGGTGACCCTGGCCGCGGACGCCCACTACGCCCTGCACAATCACAGCAGCGGCTGCGCCGCGCACCGCCAGAACATTCATATCTGCTGCGACGGCGCCGGCGCACATGCGGAAATCAGCAGCGCCGCCCTGCTTGCCGCCGGTACCCACCTGGACCAGCAGATTACCGTGCAGCACCGCGCCGCGCATTCCACCAGCCGCCAGACCATCCATAACATTGCGGCGGACAAGGCCAACGTCACCTTTAACGGGCGCATTCACATCCATGCCCACGCACCGGGGGTACAGGCGCATCTGACCAACAAGAACCTGGGCATGGGTGACCAGGCCACCATCAACACCAAACCCGAGCTGGAAATTTACACCGACGATGTGCAGTGCAGTCACGGCGCCACGGTGGGCCAGTTGGACGACAACCATCTGTTTTACTGCGCCAGCCGGGGTATCGACGGCAGCACCGCACGCAGCCTGCTGAGCAGGGCGTTTCTGAAGGTGTGTACGCTGGGTCCGCTGGCGTCAGCGGCGCTGGCGGAGTTTGACGCTGATGCCGGAAACGCTGATGCCGGAAACTTGGGAGGCCCGCCGCATGGCTGATATACGCGCCGACTTCCCCATCCTCAACCGCGAGCACAACAAGCAGCCGCTGGTATACCTGGACAACGCCGCCACCACCCAGAAACCCCAGGCGGTGATTGACGCCGTGGCTGACTATTACAGCCGTCACAACGCCAACGTGCACCGCGCTGCCCATTTTCTGGCCGCGGAAGCCACGCAGATGCTGGAGGATGCGCGCGCCGCCACCGCCCGCTTCATACACGCGGCCAGCGAGCGGGAAATCATTTTCACCCGCGGCACCACTGAAGCCCTGAACCTGGTGGCTGCCATTCTCGACACTGAGCTTAAGCCCGGCGACGAAATCCTGCTCACCACCCTGGAACACCATTCCAACATAGTCCCCTGGCAGATGCTGGCGGCGCGCACCGGCGCGCAGATCAAAGCTGTCAGCGTCCTGCCCGACGGTGACCTGGACCTGGACGATTTTCATGCCAAACTCGGCGCGCGGACCCGGGTATTTGCCTGCAACCATGTCTCCAATGCGCTGGGCACAATCAACCCGGTTGCGGATCTGATCCGGCAGGCCCGGCAGGCAGGCGCCATTACCGTGATCGACGGCGCCCAGGCAGCCCTGCACGAGGAGATCAACGTGCAGCAGCTGGACTGCGACTTCTACGCTCTGTCCGGGCACAAGATGTACGCGCCCACGGGTATCGGCGCGCTGTACGGCAAACTCAGCCTGCTGCAGTCCCTGCCGCCCTGGCAGGGCGGCGGTGAAATGATTGAAAAAGTGACCTTGTCGGCCAGCACCTACCAGCAGCCGCCGTACAAGTACGAAGCCGGCACCCCGAATATTGCGGGCGCCGTGGGTTTGCATGCCGCCATCAAGTATCTGCTGCACATCGACCGTGCTGAGCTGATCGCGGCGGAGGACCAACTGGTGAAGCTGGCTATCAGCCGTCTGCAGCAGATCCCCGGTGTGCAGCTGGTGGGCGACCCGCGCCAACGGCGCGCCGTTGTGTCATTCCTCATGGACGGCGCCCACCCCCACGATGTGGGCACCCTGCTGGATCAACAGGGGGTGGCGGTCCGCACCGGCCATCACTGCGCCATGCCGCTGATGGATCATTTTGGCATCCCCGGCACCATCCGCGCCTCTTTCAGCCTTTACAATTCGGAACAGGACGTTGAACGTTTTGTCCAAGGTGTGGAGAAAGCCGCCACCTTCATCTGAGCTTATGCAATACGGGAATCGGTTATGAACTCAAACAGCGCAAATATCAGTGTCTCGGCAAGCGCCAACGCGCATATCCGCAACCAGCTTGATTTGACCCAGGCCAGGTACCTGCGGCTGGGGGTGAAAGAAAGCGGCTGCAACGGTTACATGTACATGCTGGATTTCCTCGATGCGCCGCAGCCCGACGACCAGGTGATCGAGTTTGAAAACGGCGTCAACGTCTGTGTCAGAGCCGCCGACCTGGCCATGGTCAGCGGCACCGAAGTTGACATGATTACCGAGGGGCTGAATTCCGCCCTGGTCTTCAAGAATCCGAAAGCCACCAGCTATTGCGGCTGCGGCGAAAGTTTTGCCGTGGGCGGCGCACCGGCAGAGGCGGCCCTGGACCCCGGAGGCCTGGCCACCGATGTTGGCGCCAAGCACTGATACAATCGCCTGATGGAACGCAGAATTGTCACAACTACACGCGCCTGCAGCGCGCGGCTGGTGCCCACCGGTGATGAAATCACCATTCCCGCCGGCACCTTCGTCACCCTGACCCAGGCGCTGGGCGGCACCTTTACCGTGGTTCTGGAAGGCAATATGGCGCGCATTGCCGGACACGACGCTGACGCCCTGGGGCTGCCGGTGGAAGTGCTGGAGTTCCCCCTGCCCGACGCTGAAACCGTAGCGGAAGAAAACGTCTGGCATGCGCTGAACAGCGTATATGACCCGGAGATACCGGTCAGCATTGCTGAATTGGGGCTGGTCTACAGCGTGCACATCAATGACGGCCGGGTGGACATTCGCATGACCCTTACCGCGCCCGGCTGCGGCATGGGCCCGGTGCTGGTCGAAGAGGTTAAGGAACGCGTGGCCACCGTACCCCACGTGTCGGCGGTTGAGGTTGAGCTTGTCTTCGACCCGCCCTGGTCACGGGACATGATGACGGAAGAAGCTCAGTTGCAGCTTGGAGTTTTCTGATGCAGCCGCCAGTTACGCCTCGGACCGGCACCGCTGCGGGAATTGATACCTGACATGGAGTTGGCTGAACTCACCGAAACTTTCGGTTTTTTTGATGACTGGGAGGACAAGTACCGGTTTGTAATCGACCTGGGTAAAGAGCTGCCTGATCTGCCGCCGGCTGACAAAACAGAAGACAACCTGGTGCGCGGTTGTCAGAGCCAGGTGTGGCTGACTCATCAGTTGCGTGACGGCCGTATACAGCTGCATATGGACAGCGACGCCTTTATCGTGCGCGGCCTGATCAGCATTGTGTTGACCGCGTTGAACAACAAAACACCCGCTGAGATTCTGGCGTTTGATATCGAAGAGCTTTTCAACCGGCTGGACCTGCTGGCCCACCTGTCCGCCACCCGCGGCAACGGCTTGCGCGCCATGATCCAGCGTATTCACGAACTCGCCGCTGCCCTCGACCAGGGCAGCTAATCCACCGGGCGCTAACTCACCAGGCTCAGAATTTTTAACTCGTCCTTGTGCAGACCCAGGGTTAAAGCCAGTTCTTCCAGGCTGGTACCCGCGTCCAGACGCTGGCGCGCTTCAGCCAGCAGCCAGCGGCGGGAAGCCACCGCCCGGTGCTGCGGCGGCTTGCTGTCCGCGGCGCTGCTCTGTGTACCAAGCGCGCCGCGCTGGACGACAAGGCTGTCGACACAGCGGGCAACGTTTATGGAAGTATCGACAAATACCTGCAGCTGGGCGCGCAGCGCTTCAATTTCGCGGCGTTGACGCTGGTGCACAATGAGGACAAAGACCAGTCCCAGCACTATTGCCAGCACTGTTAACGCAAATACGCAAACCACTACCAAGGTCATAACCGTCGCCTCTTGCTGTATAGCCCATCCGTCGCAAGGTCAGAACCGCGCTGTAAGGCCCCGCGGTGTCAAATAAGCATAGTAGAGTCTGGCAAAAGCGCCAGAAATCCGTCAGCGGTTACTCCGGGCCGGCGGCTTCCGCACTGAACAGCAACCCGCCGCCCGGGGTGCGCACCGGCGCCGGTGCTTCAGCCGGTGCCGGGGTACCGCGCACTACCGCGGTGGCCGGCTCAGCGGCGTTGAGGTTGCGTGAGCGGCCTGTACGGCGCGCAATGACCACCACTACCCGCCTGTTGTCAGCGCGCCCGTCCGGCGTTGCGTTAGTCGCCAGCGGGTGGTTTTCACCGTAACCCACCGCTGCCAGCCGCTCCGCGCGCACCCCCTCGCTGACAAAAAAGCTGGCCACCGCTGATGCCCGCGCGGACGACAGCTCCCAGTTGCTGGG
>JANQOA010000034.1 GCA_028279305.1 Pseudomonadales bacterium | reverse complement strand
GGGCAGACCCAGATTGATGGAGTCGGCAATGCTGCCCAGATCAGCACCGGCCACGTCTATACCGTTGATACTGATGGCCATGGTGCCGCTGGTATTGTTAAAACCCGCTGCGCTGATGGTGGCCACCGTGGAGGCTGACGCCCCTACGTCCGGTACCGTGGCGCTGGAGAACTGGGTGGCAATCTGTGCAGCGGTGGAGCCTTCCGGAATGTCTACCGTCATGGTGCTGCCATCCGGGTAAACCACATCCACGGACTGTGCGGCGTAGCCGTTACTGGCTGCCGCCACCCCGGGTACCGAGATGCCGGTGGCCAGGTTGAGGACGTTGGCAATATCACTCTGCTGCACACCGATATTGGAGGCATCCAGGTTCCCCACTGAAATTACCGAAGATTCGCCGGGCACGGTGGAAACAAACTGAATTCTGGAGTTGTCCGCCGGATCCAGTTGCACCGATACGCTGATGCCGCTGGCCAGCAGTTCGTCTTCGATGTCGTTAATCAACGTCGCGGCGTTGGTTATATTGTCATCCAGGACGATGGTGGCGGTGCCGTTGTTACCCGACGAGCCGGTTAAGGTAATATCAAAACTGGCCGCGGAAATATTACCCACCACGCCGGTGGTGGAGGTACCGCCATAAGGGTCCGGATTGGTGTTGCTGGCACCCGCGGTACCGCCCTGCCCCAGCGCAATGCCGCCCAACAGATCTTCGATGGTGGTTTGCGTCACCCCGGTGCCGAAGGAGGCATTATCGTTGGGGTCGATGGTGATCACACTGTTTTCCCCGCTGTTCACGGCAAAAAACTGCAACCGCCCCAGGTTGTTGGGGTCTTCGCGCACATCCACACCGATACCGGAGCCGGCCAGATCGGTGCGGATCACGTTAATCAGGTCCTGCAGGGTGGAGATGTTGCTGTCCAGGGTGATGTTCACCGTGGTGTTTTCAGTCGGCACGCTGGAGCCGCCCAGGCGCACTTCAAAGGAAGAGGCGGCGGCGCCGGAGAAATCAAACGGGGTCATCGCCTGCGCGGCGTCCACGCTGGACACGGTGTCGACGCTGAAATCAAACGCCACCGGTGCGGCACTGGTATCCAGTTGCGTGGCAGTGGGGTCCGGCAGACCCAGTTGCGCCACCCCGGTGGCGCTGCCCGTGGTGGTCAGTGAACTGCCCAGTTCGGACAATACCGTTGCCCGCGCATCCAGGTTCACATTAGCCTCCACCAGGGTGGTCTGCCCCGGCGGCAGGTTTGAGGTGTTGATCTGCAGGTCCCCGAGAATGCCGCTTAAGGTGCCGGCGTCATTGGCGGTAAAACCCTGTACCCGGGCACCCGAGCCGGAGGTGATAAAACCCTCGTTGTCCACCGCAAAAGCACCGGCTCTGGTATAGGTGCGCGAACCATTGTCACTGAGTACAAAAAAGCCGTTTCCGTCAATGGCAAGGTCCAGGCTGTTGTTGGTGAATGAGATGGTGCCCTGGTCAAACCGTTGGGACACATTGGCCAGCTGCACGCCGGCGCCCACCTGATTTGATCCGGTACCCAGCAGGCTGGATGCGTACACGTCGGCAAATTCCGCCCGGCTGGATTTGAAGCCCACCGTACTCGCGTTGGCAATATTGTTGCCCGTAATCCGCAAGTCGCTTGAGGCTGCGCTCATTCCACTCAGTGCTGTGTTAAATGACATTAGCTCTTCTCCTTTTGAGGACTATCGTTCCACCCTTCCCGGTGATTACTGTATTTCCTTGATCTGGACGGTCGGCACGGAAGTGCCGCCGGCCAGGTTGGCTACCAGCCCGCCTTCTTCAATGGACACGCTGACAATGCGGTCCGGCAGGTTGGTGATAAATTCTTCACGCACGCCGTCTACGTCGGAATAAGCACTGACCCGGTATATGCCCTGTTCCATGGGTTCGCCGTTTTCCGTTCGCCCGTCCCACTCAAAACGCACTTCCCCGGCCGGGCTGGCGCCTAATTCAATCTGTTTGACCAGCTGGCCCTGCGTGTTGTGGATATCCACCGTCAGGTTACCCACCGCAACCCCCACCTCCACGGTGCCGCCAATACCGCCCTTGGTGTTAAGGGCGGTCTGATCGGTGCTGATGAGCACATTGCGGTCCACCAGTCCGGCGGCGTCCATGGCCAGGCCGGAACGCAGCGAAGCCACCAGCGAGTCCATCGATTCATTGAGGTTCTGGATACCTTCAACGCTGGAAAACTGCGCCAGCTGCGCAATAAACGCTTCGTTCTCCACCGGTTCCAGGGGATTCTGGTTCTGCACCTGGGCAATCATCAGTTCCAGAAACGCAGTGCGTCCAAGTTCGTCTTCTTCCACCTCGGCGGTGGACGTTGTGGTCTGGGAAATTTCGTTCAGGCTGCGAATGCCCGGAATATCTATGTCCATACGTATCCTTGTCAGGTTCGTCCTTGTCCGCTGTGCGCCTTCGTCATGCGCTTACTGACCCAGCTGCAGCACCCGTTCCGCCAGAGACTTAGCGGTGTTCATCACCTCTACGTTAATCTGGAAGGAGCGGCTGGCAGAGATCATGTTGGCCATCTCCTCCACCACGCTGACATTGGGATAAGTCACATAACCTTCGTCGTTGGCATACGGATGGTCCGGCTGATAACGCACGCTGAGCGGTTTGTCGGATTCCACCACACCCGGTACCGAAACGGTGCCGGGCGTCTGCCCGTCCTGCAGCTGCGCCGCCAGGGTGGCTTGAAACACCGGGTAGCGTGCGCGGTAGGTGTCGGCCGGGTTTTCCGCCACGCTCTCGGCGTTGGCAATATTGCTGGCGGTAGTATTCAGACGCAGTGTCTGCGCAGCCATACCGCTGCCGGAAACATCAAATACATCAAGTAGGGACATATGCGTTAATCCTCTTATTCACCCTTAATGGCGGTTAACATGCCCTGGATGCGGCCGTTCAGAAAACGCAGCCCGGCCAGAAACTGCACGCTGTTTTCGGCAAATTCGGTTTGTTCGAGCTGCACATCCACGCTGTTACCGTCCAGCGACGGCATCAGCGGCACCCGGTACAGGGCTTCCGCGCGGCCGGCTTGATGGCTGGCGTCCAGATGATTGGGGTTGGACTTTTGCAGTCTGGTACTGAAGGTATTGCCGCTTGCGTCCGTTTGTTCCGCAAGAATGCTGCGGAAATCCACGTCGCGGGCTTTAAAACCAGGCGTGTCCGCGTTGGCAATATTGGCGGCCAGCAACTCCGACCGTTGCGCCCGTAGCTGTACAGCCTGCGGGTGAACACCCAACGCATTGTCTATCCCGATCTTGATGGCCCGTTCTCCCGAGTTCTTGCCGTTCCGGCCACTACGCAGCAAGCATCGTGCCAATACCGATTAAACCGATGAAA
The DNA here is from genome assembly GCA_028279305.1 of Pseudomonadales bacterium. Lineage (GTDB taxonomy): Bacteria > Pseudomonadota > Gammaproteobacteria > Pseudomonadales > Azotimanducaceae > UBA4421. Next base: position 7,813 of record JANQOA010000034.1, on the reverse strand, counting down.
AACGTCCGCTGCAGCCCCGCCAAGCCCCTTGCAAGCTTCTTTCAAGCCTCTTGCAAACCCCTGGGGAACCCGGTTCCCTGCACCGGCGGCCGAGGGGACCAGCAGGCTTTTGCCGCCCGGGCGGCAAAAGCCTGCCGCCAGAGAACCGTCAGCAACTCCGCTGATATGTGCTATTAATCCGTTATGGAAAAACGAACATCAGGCAAACAACTTGCACTGCTGACCGCTTTGCTGGCCGCTGTATGGGTACCCGGGGGGCTGGCGCTGGACGCCGCCGCGCTCCGGGAAGCCCTGCGCCAAACCACCCTGGAACAGGTGCGGACCGCCTACCCGGACGCGCAGATAGAAGTGGAAGTGGCCGCCTTTCACAGCGCCGTGGCGAATAAACCCTGTGCAGATTTTAAACTGGAAGTTAAAGCCAGCCGCCTGTATGGACGCGTACCGGTGATGGTGCGCTGTGCCGGCGCGGCGCCCTGGACGTTCTATGCGTCCACCCAGGTTACAGCGGCAGTGCCCGTTGTGGTCAGCCGTCAGCCCATCACCAGCGGCACCACCATCAGCGAAGACATGTTGCAGACCCGGCACCTGGACATGACCCGCCTGCGCAGCCAGGTCATGCGCAAGCCGGAAGATGTGCTGGGCAAAGTAGCTAAACGCAACATCAACAGCGGTCAACCCATCTATATGAACCAGGTAAAAACCCCCTGGGCCGTACAGAAGGGTCAGCGCATCGCAATTCAAGCGCGCATCGGCAACACCTATGTCGCCACCCACGGCACCGCCCTGCAGAACGGTCACATCGGCGAGCAGATTGCGGTGCGCAACGATGCTTCGGAAAAGCTGATCCGGCCATGGGTGTCCGCCCCCGGCACGGTGACCACCCGCCCGCGCTAGCCGCAGATGAGCAAATAGATGGATTTGCCCCGCGACCGCCGGCTTCACCGGGTGATAACACGGGTTGGCGCACACTTTTTCCGATTCTGGACTAAAGTTAATCCAGCCACGGTCGATATCGACTATAGGTAAGTACGCATGCGAAGTATGAAATGGCAATAGACATCAACAACGTCACCCTCGGCACCGTTAAACACCGCGGCGCGGAGCAGCCTGAACACAAAGCCGCTGATACCCGCCGGGGCGCCGGCGCGCAGCCTCAAGAGCATGCTGACAAGGTGGAACTGAGCAGTGATGCACAGACTTTGCAGCAGGTGGAAAAGCGTTTGGAAAACGCTGAGAGCTTCGATCAGGCTAAGGTGGACAAGATTAAGCAAGCCCTGGCAGACGGCGAGTATCCGATTGACAACGAACGTCTGGCCAGCAAATTTTACCAGCTAGAACAACAGTTAAATCAATAGCTTATAGTGAATACCTCAAGCGCAGACGAGATATTGACCGCGTTCGAGCAGCGCCTCGCCAAGCTGGCGGAGCTGCTGGACAAGGAACGCGAGGCGTTGCGCCTGCACCAGGTTGAGCAGCTCGCCGCAATCACCGCTGAAAAGCAGGCCGCCTGTGAGAGTCTGGCCGCAGAGGCATTCAGTGCCACGCTGCCTGAACTGATCAAGGCGGCACCCGATGGTGTCCGCGAACAACTTGAACTGCGTCACACTTCCGCGCTGACTCTGGCTCAACAGGTTAGAGATTCCAACTTGGTTAACGGAAAGATCCTGCACCGATCGCAAAAATCCATCAGTGATTTGTTGAATATCCTGAGCGGGAAACCCCTAGATGGCTTGTATGGCACATCCGGACAGACAGTGGCGGCCAGAGATTCCAAGCACGCCATTGCCAAGGCATAAATCCCTGCTATGCAGGGAGGGTGTATATGGCGGTGGTTAACGGCAAAGCCGCTTCAGCAAAAGTTGAGTCCCCCCCGGGCAGCCGCTACCTGAGCAAGCCGGCTGATGTGCGGGACTGTCTCAAGTCTCTGCGCGACAGCCGCTGCACCGTTACCCTGCGTTTCGAAAACAACCCGACCAGTTTCCAGTGCAAGTTGCTGGACGTGCAGGATACCCATTTCTACATTGAAGATATCCTGCCCAGGGATGGTCTGGCGCTGCTCAAACAGGGTGAAAAGTTCTCCATTTCCGCCCGCGGTGACGGCTTATTTGCTTTTGTCACTGAAACCCGGGTGGACAAAATCGACGAAGCGCGCGGCCTGCCGTTTTTCCACATCCCGCTGCCCACCAATCTGTTGCTGCAGCAGCGGCGCAGAGCAGAGCGTTATCAGTTGCCCCTGCGCATGCGTTCGCTGGGCTCGGAAGTGAATATTTTCCGCAAGGTGCGGGGCATGCACGACCTGACCCTGGTCGGCCACATCATCGATATCTCCGCCGGCGGCTGCCGGGTGGAATTTCCCGCCCCTGTTGAACCGCCGTTGTCGAACGGAGAAAAACTGGCCACCTGCACGGTCACCGTGGCGGACATGCTGGAAATCCACAGCCAGGCTGAAATCCGTCACGTGGCTGAGTTAAATGCGGTAGACCGGGTGGTATGCGGTATCGAGTTTACGGAAATGGATCTGGCTGACCGCCGGCGCTTGAAAAGGTTTATCGAGCTGTTGTCCAAAACCGCCAGCCCGGCTTGAGTCAACTGTCCAGCAGGCGCTGATAGCGGCGCCAGTCCCGGGGACGGTCCACATCCCAGATGGGGTCCAGCTCTCCCCAGCCGGCATCCGCCTTGCTCAATCCCAGCCGGGATTCAGCCATTACCTGATCGCTGCCCCAGCTGATGCCTTCAAACAGCACCGGCAGCAGGTGGTCATGGTCGCGGCGTAACGACACCAGACCGTAGCCGCCGTCTTCAGCCGGGCCAAACACCACCGGATGCACCATCAGCGCCTGCCGCGCCTGTTGCACGTACGCAGCATCCACCCCGGGACAATCACAGCCTACAAGCACAACCTGATCACATCCGGCGGCAAAATGCGCCTGCATGGCAGCCGCCATGCGGCGGCCCAGGTGGCTGCCGTGCTGCACGTATAATTCACCGTCCAGTTGTTCCGCCCACGCCACGCCCCGGGGGTGGGCTTCGCTGATCCACAAGCCGCGCCGAACGCCGGACACCAGGCGCAACCGCAACAACGCGTCTTCCACCAGTTGTACATGCGCCGCCAGTGCCGCCTGCTCACCGATGGCCGCGGCCAGACGGGTTTTCACCCTGCCGGCCACCGGCGCTTTGGTGAACACCGCCAGCGCCGTGCGTTCAGCCATCCGCCCGGCCGTAATATTCACGGTAAAGCCGCTGCGGCGAGACACCGGCAAAATAGCGGATTCTGAACCACCACATGCTGAGGACGGTGCGCAGCCAACCCCGACGCAGCCAGCGGCCGCCATCGCTGTGGATAAACACACGGGGCGCGCGGAAAGCCTTCGGCAACACCCGGCGTAAACGTTTGCTGACTTCAATATCCTCCATCAGCGGCTGCGGCGGAAATCCATCAATTGCGGCCAGCGCCGCGGTGCTGAAGAACATACCCTGATCGCCGGTACAGATGCGGGTCCAGCGCGAGCGCTGATTCATCCACCAGGCCACCCAGCGCACGCCGGCAATACGGATGTCAAAACGGCCCCACACACAGGCCCGGGGATTGTTCTGCAACACCCTGCTGTCCAGGTCCTGCAGGTACGCCTGGGCAGCTTCAATGGCCGCGCTGTCTGCGTGCAAAACCCAGACCAGAGGATACCTGCAGCGACTGACGCCGGCTGCAATCTGCCCGCCGCGGGACAACGGGGCCTGCAGCCACTCCACGTTCTGCAACCCTTTCTGCTGCGCTGGCGTCCGCTGCGCTGGCGTCTGCTGCGCCGGCGCTGATCCGGGCGCCCCGTCTGCGTCAGCCGGCGGCGGCTGCGGGCAGACCACAACCACCTGATGGCCGGCTGCCGTAAGGCTGCACGCCGCCGGCAGCGGCCAGCGCGCCGCGTCGGCCAACGGTATGACCACGCTCAGAGGCAAGCCGGCGCCCTAACGGATATGATCTTCCGCAAGCCGGGTGATCCCCTCCTGCGGGTTGGGTCCCAAAGCCTGCAACGGTATCAGCAGCCTGTCGGCGCCCGCTTCCGCCAGCGCATCAATGCTTTCCTGGCCGCCCTGCCCGGTCCACATACAGGTAATCTCTATATCCGACAAAGCGCGCCCTTGTTGCTCGCAAGCGGCAGACAGCAACTTCAGGTCTGCTGCCAGGGCCGCCGGCTCAGTGGTGGGTGCAAACCAGCCCTGGCCGAACTCCGCCACCCAGGCAAAGGCTTTACCCTTGTTGCCGCCCATAACCACCGGCAACGCCGGCGCTTTAGGATAACTCTTGAACCCCTGCCAGTTGATGAACTCACTCTGGTGCTCCACCGTCTCGCCGGACCACAGTTTGCGCATGGCGGCCATATAGTCGTCAAAGCGCGCGCCGCGCTTTTCAAAAGGCACGCCGCAGGCAATAAACTCCTCCTGCAACCAGCCGATGCCCACCCCCAACATAAACCTGCCGCCGCTGACAAAATCCAGACTGGCGGCCTGTTTTGCCACATACAGCGGGTTGGCCTGGGGCAGAATATTGACGCCGGTACCCATCTTCAGGGTGGTGGTATTCGCCGCTACGTGAGACAAGGCAATCAACGGGTCAACAAAATTGGTCTCCGGGTCCGCGCCCATTTTCCCGGACGGGCTGTAAGGGTACTTGGAGGCATAGTCCAGCGGCACAATGGCATGCTCGAAGGTCCACACCGATTCGAACCCGCTGCCTTCCGCCAGCCGCGCCAGGCCCACCATCTGCTCAACATTTTCCACGCCGACGTTAACGGGAATCAGTCCCAACTTCATATCATTCTCCACAATTTATGCAGCGCCATTGTGCATCAAGCGGGTAATACCTCACACACCTTAATCTCCCGGAACACCTCAGCCCGGGGATCCCAGATGCTGCTGCGCACGCAGGAATGGGCTTTGTCATGCGGCGGCACCGGCGGGTTACCCTGGGGTTGGTGCGGCGGCGTGTGACAGACTGCTTCGGGTGGACACAGATCCAGGTTGCGCTGGGCTTCTTCGACATTGGTGCAGAGTGTCAACGGCTGTCCGTTGCTGCAGAAACAACCGCATTCCGCCACCAGCGAGCCCGCCCCGGCTTTCAGCACCAGACTAAAAATCAGCCAACCCATAATGCACAACCTCCCGAATCCAACAGACGAACCGTTACGCTTGCGGGTCCCAGCGTAGCGCCCCATGCAGCGTGCCGGGCAGCGGACAACACCCCGCGCCAGCTTTGGAAATCACCCAAAAGCGTGTACAGTTTTGCCTCGTACCGCAGTACTCGGATACTCCTGGGAGGGAATTTGTACGCTGAATATAAGAACGTGTGGCAGCAATTGACCGCACCGGGCGCCGACTTTGAAATCGCCACCATCAACATCCGCAACCACCCAACCCGCATCTACGCTAACGCCCCCGGCAGCTTGCGCGACGTCTGGCAAGCCAGCGCTGCGTTCAGCGAACGGGATTACCTTGTTTATCAGAATGAACGGCTGACCTACGCTGATGCTCACGCCCAGGCCGCCAGCCTGGGTGCCTGGCTGCAGCAGCAGGGTGTGTCGCCTGGAGACCGGGTCGCCATTGCCATGCGCAACTACCCGGAGTGGCTGTTGACCTACTGGGCCACCATTGCCATCGGCGCAACCGTGGTGGGCATGAACGCCTGGTGGACCGGCGCGGAAATGTCTTATGCCCTGGACGACGCCACCCCCAAAGTGCTGGTGGCGGACGAAGAACGGCTGACGCGGTTGCACGACCACCCGGACCTGCAGGGTATTGCCCTGGTCGGCGTCAGGCTCAGCGGCGACCCGGCGCTGAATGTGCCGGTCATCCCATGGACAGATGTCATCAACAGCCCAGGCACTCCCGCGCTGCCGGATATCGACCCGGACAGTGACGCCTGTATCTTTTATACCTCGGGTACTACCGGGCGGCCCAAGGGTGCGCAACTTACCCACCGCGGTTGTGTGCACAACATCTGGTCGATGATGTTTGCCGCGGCAACTTTGCGGGCGCTGGCCGTACAGCAGGGTTTGATCAGCGCTGACGACAAACCCCCGGTGGGCTCAGCCCTGGTGACCACACCGTTGTTTCACGTCACCGCCAATAACTGCGTGGCCCACGCCAGCACCCTCGGCGGCGGCAAGCTGGTGCATATGTATAAGTGGGATGCGGGTGACGCCTTAAAACTGATTGAAGCTGAACGCATTACCGCCATGACCGGCGTGCCGGTTATGGCGCGGGAGGTGATTGCCCATCCGGACTTTGCCGCCACGGACACTTCCAGCCTGCTCTCCCTGGGCGGCGGCGGTGCCCAACTGCAGCCGGACCTGGTGGGTAAGATTGACGAAAGCGTGGCTACCGCGCGGCCCAGTACCGGATACGGCATGACGGAAACCTGCGGCATCATCACCTCCATCGGCGCTGACTTTTTTGTCGATAAGCCGGAAAGCTGCGGCCCCGCCATGCCCTGCTACGAAACCAAGATAGTCAACGGCGCGGGCGATACCTTACCTCAGGGCGAAGCCGGAGAACTGTGGGTGCGCGGCGCCCAGGTTATCCGCGGCTATCTGAACCGGGCTGACGCCACCGCTGAAACCATTGTCGACGGCTGGCTGCGTACCGGGGACGTGGCGCGGGAAGACGAAGAAGGGTTTCTGTACATTGTCGACCGCATCAAGGACATGGTGCTGCGCGGCGGTGAGAACATCTACTGCGCCGAAGTGGAAAGTGCGTTGTTTGAGCACGAAGCGGTGGCTGAGTGTTCAGTCTTCGGCGTGCCTGACGACCGCCTCGGTGAAGAAGTGGGTGTTGCGGTGTTTATTAACGGCGGCCAGCCGCCGCCGGCGGATGAACTGCGCGAGCATTGCAAAGCGCTGATCGCAGCGCACAAGATCCCGCGCTATATCTGGTTCACCGACGAGCCGCTGCCGCGCAACGCGTCCGGCAAGTTCCTCAAGCGGGAATTGCGGGAAAGTCTGGACCCGGCCGCGGCATCTTAAGAGCTGACTGTTCAGAGCTGACGAAGGCGGCGGTGCAGTCGCCGCCGCCGTTTGTTAAGCGTTAAAAAGATCCGCGTACTGGTCGCGCAGCAGATTCTTCTGCACTTTCCCCATGGTATTGCGCGGCAGTTCCTGCACGTTGATCACCTGCTTCGGCTGTTTAAACCGCGCCAGTTGCCCCTGCAGCGCAGCTTCCAGCCCGGCCAGTTCCAGCGGCGCCGCGGCAGGCACCACAACAGCAACCACACCTTCACCGAAGTCCAGGTGGGGAACACCGATCACCGCTGATTCGACAACCTCAGGCAACTCGTCGATCAATCTTTCCACTTCTTTTGGATATACGTTGTAACCACCTGATATTATTAGATCTTTTCCTCTGCCAACAATGGACACCCGGCCTTCTTCGTCTACCGTGCCCAAGTCCCCGGTAATAAAAAAGCCATCCGCGCGGATCTCTTCCGCGGTTTTTTCCGGCATCTGCCAATAGCCGCTGAAGACGTTCGGCCCGCGCACTTCAATGGTGCCGACCTCCCCGCTGGGCAGGGGCCTACCGTCCGCGTCAGCAATGCGCAGCTGCAGGTGCGGCAGCGCGAAGCCGACGGTGGCGGGTACCCGTTCACCATGCAGCGGATTAGTGGTGTTGATGATGGTTTCGCTCATGCCGTAGCGCTCGAGGATGCGATGGCCGGTGCGCGCCTCCCAGGCGCTGAACACCTGTTCGGTAAGCGGTGCGGAACCGCAGATAAATACCCGCATATGGTCCAGCGGCGCGGCGGGAAAATCCGCCAGGGCCAGCAACC
>JANQOA010000030.1 GCA_028279305.1 Pseudomonadales bacterium | reverse complement strand
ACGCCCAGAACAACCCCCGCGCGGTTATGCACGGCCGGCCGTTGGACGCGCAGAAGTACGATGACTCGCGCTGGATTGTTGAGCCGTTTCACCTGTACGACTGTTGCCTGGAAAACGACGGCGCGGCGGCCATGGTGCTGGTCAGCGCGGAGCGGGCCCGGGATCTGCCCAACAAACCCTGTTACCTGCTGGGCGCTGCCATAGGTTCCCATTTCCGTGCCGGCGCATCCGTGCACAACACGCCGGACTACGCCAGCTCCACTTTCAAGTCTCTGGCTCCGCGCCTGTATGACATGGCGGGTGTCAGCGCTGCCGACGTGGATGTGCTGCAGAGTTACGAAAACTTCACCGGCGGTGTGCTGATGAGCCTGGTGGAACACGGCTTCTGCCAGCCGCAGGAGTGTAACGAGTTTTTTACCCAGGCGCGTTTTATGGCGCCGTCGGGGGATCTGCCGCTGAACACCAGCGGCGGCAATCTGGCTGAGTGTTATATGCACGGGCTGGGCTTGAATATTGAAGCGGTGCGCCAGGTCTGGGGGGAATCCAGCAACCCGGTACCGGACACGGATGTATCCATGGTGATATCCGGTCCCATGGTGACCCCGGTAAGTTGCTGCATCTTCGGCAGTGGAGACACATTATGAGCGGATACTACCTGGCTGAAGGCTTACCCCAACCCGCCGCGGACGGGCTCGACGAACCCTACTGGAGCGGCTTGCGGGACAACCGGCTGCTGGTCCAGCAGTGCGGCAGCTGCGGGGGCTGGCAATGGGGGCCGGAGTGGATCTGCCACCACTGTCATAGCGACAACCTGGCGTTCACCGAGGTGGCTCCGGAGGGGATCATCTACAGCTATGAGCGGGTCTGGCACCCGGTGCATCCGGCGCTGGGGGAACAGGGGCCTTACCTGGTTGTGCTGGTGTCGCTGCCCCAGGCGGGGGACGTACGCATGGTCGGCAACCTGTTGGGCGACCCCAACCAGCCCGTGCCCATCAACGCGGAGGTGCGCGGGGTGTTTGAACATCATGAGGACGCCCAGCCCGCATACACGCTGTTGCACTGGCAGCTTGTTTAAGGCGCTGGCGGCGCGTCTGCGCGCCCCGTGTGAGCACATTCATCAGTAAACGTAAGGATCCTGGAATGACCCAGATACAGACCCAGATACACGGCTATTGCGACGACAGATTCTCCGCGGTGTATGAGAGGTTTCTGCAGAACTTTACAGAGAAGGGTGATATCGGCGCCAGCGTAGCGTTGTCGGTAGAGGGTGAAATTGTTGTTGATCTGTGGGGCGGCCACCGCGACAAAGCCGCCACCCAGCCCTGGGAGGAAGACACCATTGTCAACGTTTACTCCTCTACCAAAACCATGGCGGCGTTGTGCATGCTGCTGCTGGCGGACCGCGGCCAGGTGGATCTGTACGCGCCGGTTGCCGACTACTGGCCGGAATTTGCGCAGAATGGCAAAGAGGCTGTGCAGGTGCGCCATTTTCTCAGCCACAGCGCCGGCCTTTCGGGTATGGATGAGCCCATGCAGGGTGAAGACTTCTACGATTGGGACAAGGTTGTGGCAGCGCTGGCGCGGCAGGCGCCCTGGTGGCAGCCGGGCAGCGCCAGCGGCTACCACGCGTTGACCCAGGGTCACCTCATCGGCGAAGTGGTGCGCCGGGTCAGCGGCCGCAGTCTGGGGCAATTTTTTGCTGAGGAGATTGCCGGGCCGCTGCAGGCCGACTTCCATATCGGCACCGGCGAACAGCACTTTGAGCGCATTGCCGAATTGCAGCCGCCTCAGGCGGAAGAGCCGGTTGCAACCGACAGCGACCCCGACTCCATCAGCGCGCGCACCTTTGCCAACCCGGCTATCAGTGCCCGGGCGGCGGCCACAGCCGGTTGGCGCAAAGCGGAAATTCCCGCCGCCAACGGCCACGGTAATGCCCGTGCCATAGTGCGCGCGCAAACCGCGGTGGCCAACGGAGGTTCAGCGTTTGGGGTTGACCTGCTCAGCGCCGAGGGGGCAGCCCGGGTCTTTGCTGAACAGACCAACGGTAAAGATCTGGTGCTGGGGGTGCCGTTACGCTTCGGCATGGGTTACGGCCTGACTTCGGACCTGATGCCCATGGGGCCCAACGAGCATATCGGGTATTGGGGGGGTTGGGGCGGTTCCACAGTGGTCATCGACCAGGATGCGCGGCTGTGCTGTTCTTACGTGATGAACAAGATGTTTGCGGGGTTACTGGGGGATACGCGGGGCTTCGCGCTGTTGCAGGCGGCATACGGCAGCCTTTAGCTGCCGTTTGCCGGTTAACGCTGATTACTGAAGCGGATGCGCGCCCACCACAGGGCCAGCCGGTAGCAGACCAGAGTGGGTATCAGCGCCAGCGCCTGGGCGGTATCACCCGGGCTGCTGATGTGCTGCAGAACAAAGGTATACATCGTTTCCAACATGATCTCCTCCGTCTAAACAAGAGTTATCCGGTGCCGGTGGCCGCACCGCCGGCGCAGGCATCCAGGTAATGGCGCAGGTGGCTGCTGACCGCCTGGGTGTCCGCCTTGGTGCCGGCCACAAAGGTTGAGGCGCGGCTGCGCATCAGGGGCAGACCCAGGGCGTACAGCCCGGGCGCCTGTACCCGGCCGCCGTCATGGCGTAACGCGCCTTTGCGGTCCAGCACATCCATCTCCAGCCAGCTGTAATCCGGTTTAAAACCGGTTGCCCACAGCACCACTTTGATCTCATCACCCAGCGCCGCGGTCAGCCGCGGCCGCTGCAGCCGGGTCGGGGTAATGTCCAGATCCGGCGCGCGCAGAATTCTGGGCAGCGCTTCATCAAACCGTTTCAACATGCGTTGCATCTTCAAATCAGCGGACTTGCACAGATGCGGCAGATTGCCGGAGAACTGTGCTTTGCCCGCACTGACACCGGCAAACCGGCCAACCATCTCAACACCCTGGTCCTGCAGGCGGTTCAGGTTCAGATCGGCGCCGGGCTCACCCACCAACTGCGGGGACGGCAGTTTGCGCGCGCGGATCAAATCGTCGACATCAGCCGCCAGTTCGAACAGCACCCCGCTGCGCTGCAGCCACCAGTAGACGTCACGGCCGGCCACCTGTCGCGGCATGCGTACATGCTCGCCTACCGACAGCATGACCTCCCGACCGGCGGCGCGCAGTTCCTGGGCCAACTGCAAGCCGGTGGCGGAGCCGCCGACCACCAGCACTTTACCGGCGGGCAATTCGCCGGGTCTGCGGTACTCGCGGGCGGTCACCTGCGCGACGTTGCCGGGTACCAGCTCAGCCAGTTTTGGGATCACCGGCTGGGCGTAAGCACCGGTCGCCAGCACCAGGGCGCGGCAGAACCATTCACCCTGGGTGGTGGAGACGCGGTAGCGGTCAGCCGCGCGGCTGACCCGGTGCACCCGGGTAAACCGCTTAACCGGCGCCGCCACCTGCTGGGCATAACCGTCCAGGTAGCAGGCCAGCACATC
>JANQOA010000019.1 GCA_028279305.1 Pseudomonadales bacterium | reverse complement strand
CGAATGGGCTGAGCGCGGCGTACAGGACACCTTCGGCAACAACCTGCCGCCATTGTCCGATACCAGCGCCATTCTTTTACCTTCCGGATTTGAAGGCCCGGCGTTCCTGGTCTACAAAAACTTCCAGGTCATCATGAAGTGGAACCGCTCGGAATATTACGCCCTGTCCATCGGCCGCCTGGCGGACCGCATTGCCGGCGCCGGCCGGCTGCGCACCGGTCTGCCGGATATCCGCCTGTCTACCGCCCAGGTGACGCGTCTGCAGGAGCAGCTGGCGCTGCTGGGGTATCAACCCGGTCAGGCTGACGGTGTGCTGGGACCGGGTACGCGTAAAGCCACCCGTGAATTTCAGCAGGATCAGGGTTTGCTGGCCGACGGCTTCCCCCACGAGGTGGTGCTGGCGCACCTGGCCAAAGTAGCCGCTGACCAGCGTATCCAGCCATGACCCGCCGCCTGCGCCCGTCATGAACCGGAACTCCGCCGCCGGTACATGCGGCCGTGTGTGCGCAACTCTGTTGGTCCTGGCGCTGGCGGCCTGCTCCAATGAACAATCCCAGCAGTCCTCTCCATCCTCTGCACCATCTGGTTCACAAACAGGCGAACACAAAATGCAAGCACCTTACGGCACCTGGTCTTCACCCATCTCTGCTGAACTTGTGGCCACCGCGGCCAATGCCCTGCTGAGCCTGAGCGCCGAGGACAACGCGGTGTACTGGCTGGAGATGCGGCCGGAGGAGGGCGGCCGCTATGTACTGGTGAAAGGCGGCAGCGGGCAGCCGGTGGAAGTAGCACCTTCTCAATTCAACCTGCGCAGCCGTGTGCATGAGTACGGCGGCGCCAGTTACCGCGTGCACAACAATACGCTGTACTTTACCAATTTTGCCGATCAGGCTCTGTACCGGCAGAGCCCCTCCACCGCCGCCGCCCGCCTGACCGCCAGTGACGGGCTGCGTTACGCCGACTGCGACGTCCACCCTGACGGCGGCCAACTGGTCTGTGTGCGGGAAGATCACCGCGGCGACGCAGAACCCCTGAACCAAATTGTGCTGGTACCGCTGCCGGACACAGGGGCAGCCCCCGGCGATGGCAACGTAATCTGGTCCGGCGGCGATTTTGTGGCTTACCCCCGTTTCAGCGCGGACGGCAGTTCTCTGGCCTGGATAAGCTGGGACCACCCGAATATGCCCTGGGACAGCGTAAGCCTGTGGGTGGCCGGCATAAACGCCGCCGGCCAACTGCAGAACCCGGTACAGTTGAACCCGGGTGAGGGTGACTCGGTGCTGCAGCCTACCTGGGCTGAGGACGGCACCCTTTATTTCCTTTCCGACCGTTCCGGATGGTGGAACCTGCACCGCTGGCGCAACGGCTCCGTCAGCGCCGTACATCAGACGGAAGCGGAACTGGGAGACGCGCTGTGGACCCTGGGCAACCGCTATTTTGCCCTGCACGGCAATAAGCAGGCATTAATCAGCCTGCACAACGAAGCCGGACAGAAGCTGGCCCTGCTGTCCCTGGACAGCGGCGAGCACCGTGTTATTGACCTGCCCTTTGTCAGCTATGACAGCCTGGCGGTGGCCGGCAACACCGCTTATTTCATCGCCGGCCGCCACGACCAACCCGCGGCAGTGGTGGCATTGGATCTGAACTCCGATGAACACCGGATCATTCATGAAGCCGGTGACGCCGGCGTGCCCGCTGCATACATCTCCACAGCACAGGCACTGCGTTTCCCCACCCCGGGCGGATACGATGCCCATGCCTATTACTATCCGCCGCGCAATGCGGATTACCGTGCGCCCGAAGGGGAGCGGCCGCCGCTGATGGTGGTGATGCACGGCGGCCCAACCGGCGCCACCAGCGCTGCGTTCAGCATTGCCAAACAATTCTGGACCAGCCGCGGGATTGCCGTCATCGACGTGAATTACAGCGGCAGTACCGGCTACGGCCGGACCTACCGCAACCGCCTGCGTGGCGCCTGGGGTGAGGCGGATGTAGCGGACGCAATTGCCGCCACCCGCTACGCCGTGGACGCTGGTCTGGCTGACCCTGACCGGCTCCTGATCCGGGGCGGCAGCGCCGGAGGTTTCACTACCCTGGCGGCGTTAGCCGCAGGCGACGTTTTTGCCGCCGGGGCAAATTATTACGGGGTCAGCGACCTGGAGGTGCTGGCCCGCGACACCCACAAGTTTGAATCCCGCTACCTGGACTCACTGATCGGCCCCTACCCGGCCCAACAGCAGGTTTATAAAGCCCGCTCGCCGATCAACAACCTGCAGAGTTTCACCAGCCCGTTAATCACCCTGCAAGGGCTGGACGACCAGATTGTGCCGCCCAATCAGTCCGAAATGATTTTTCAGGCGCTGGTAGATAAAGGCGTGCCGAGCGCATACCTGACCTTTGCCGGCGAGCAGCACGGCTTCCGCAAAGCCGCGTCTATCACCGCCGCGCTGGAGGCGGAACTGTATTTTTACGGCAAGGTGCTTGGTTTTGCGCCGTCGGGCAAGCTGATGGAAATTGACATCGTTAATCTCTAACCCCCACCAGCGACCGGTCAACCCGCGACAGCAGATGCTGGGGTAATAGCTGCAAGCCCCTCGCTGCCAGCATCGCCAGTACCGCAAAAGCACACAACACCAGAGACTGGGACAAGCTGGACGGCAGCAGCGGGAACAGCATCAGACAGAACAGGAAACAACCCGCCCGCAGCGCATCCAGGGCGCGGCTGTCGCCAATGACAAAAAAATCATGGGCGCGGAATTTCTCCGCCAGCCGTTCCGTGCCCATCAGGTCATCCGCGTAGTGGGCGTTGGCGGACGTTGCCGGGACAAAGTCCTGCAGATAAGCCACCAGACCGGCCCGCTCATCTTTTGCTTCCCAGGGCAGCAGCTTGATGTTGATGCTCCACATGCTGTAGAGAAAAAAACCAAACCAGATACAGGCCACCAGCAACGGCGCCGGCGCCGCGGTTGGAGAAAAAACCGCCGCCCGGGTGAGTTCACCGCAAGCGTCAAAGGCAAAACCAAATTTGCAGGTGAGTTGCGCCGCCCAGGCCTGGGCGCTGAGCGCAGGCGTGCCGAGGGCGCGCACCAGCACCAGCATCACCCCTGCCAGCAGGATCACCAGAATCTGCAGGTCGAATACCGGGGCCAGCCGGCGCAGACCGAAGCGGCGGTCCGCATGGTCGAAGTCCAATACATAAGTACCGCCAGCAGCCTGGGGCCGTGAGCGCAGGAACACCGTGTTGCGGAAACAACGGTTAAAGGCAGCGA
>JANQOA010000012.1 GCA_028279305.1 Pseudomonadales bacterium | reverse complement strand
GCGTTGGGCTGCTGAATACGACGCCATTGCCGCATTCCTGGGCGGGGCCCTGCCGGCCTACTGCCGGCTGCACCATGTGGGCAGCACCGCTGTTCCAGGCATGCCGGCAAAAGACATTATCGACCTGGACATAGAGTTGCCGCCAGGCTGTATGCCGGAAGTTATCCGGCAACTTGCCGAGGCGGGTTACCAGCACGAAGGTGACCGGGGCATTCCAACCCGGGAAGCGTTTATGCCGCTTGCCGACTCCAGAGCCGCGGCGTTACCCCCGCATCACCTGTACGCCTGTGAAAGCAGTGCGCCGGAGCTGCAGCGCCACCTTGCTTTCCGCGATTATCTCCGGGCCCATCCCCGGCGCGCAGCCTGGCTGGCTGAACAGAAACGCAATGCTGACAAGCTGGCACCTTCCCGGGCAGCTTACATAGAAGCCAAATCGCCCGCTTACCAGACCATTGTTGCCGAAGCCCACGCGTGGCGGCGGCAACCGCCGCGCAACCCGGAGGTGCATACTGATGCAAACGATTAACAAAATCGACGCCAACATCTGGACTGTGGAAGGTTCCAAAGTTGTATTTGCCGGTGCTGCCATGGGCACCCGCATGACCGTGGTAAAGCTGGCCGGCGGGGAGCTGTGGGTGCACTCCCCGGTGGCGTGGAACAGCGGCATCAAAGCGTTTATCGAGCAGCAGGGCGGCGCGGTGGCGGCGTTGATCGGGCCTAACAAATTCCATCATCTGTTCCTGCCGCGCTGGCGCGAGGAGTTTCCGCAGGCTGAAGTATTCGCCGAAGCGCAACTGAAGCAGAAGGTTGCGTCCCTTGCTGATGCTCACGAAATCACCAATCAGGCACCGGAGCTTTACGCGGATGAAATTGACCAGGTGGTCTTCGCCGGCAACCGAATGTTCCAGGAAGCGGTATTTTTTCACCGGCCCAGCCGCACCCTGATTCTCACCGACCTGCTGATCAACCTTAAGGACGAGCACATGAACCCGTTGGCCCGCCTGTTTCTCAAGTTCGAAGGCGTCACATTCCCCAACGGCGGCGTACCGAGACTGTACCGCTGGTTTACCCGGGACAAAAATCCCGGGCGCGCCGCTCTGCAGGTGCTGGAATCATGGTCACCCGAACACATTGTCTTCAGCCACGGCGAAGCTTTTGATATCCCGGCGGCACAGGTCATCAAGCGTGAATTCAGCTTTCTCAAATAACGCTGCCCCATGACCGGCGTAAGCTTGCAGGCGGCCAGCCGCATTGCACCGGCGGGGTTGGCTGAACTGCTGCAGACCCTGGGGCACGGCGAAGCGGGGTTCAGCGGCACCCCGGTGGCTGACGGGACCATGACCCTGGCGGCCTACCTCGAGTTGTGCGTGCGCAACATCAACCCCGCGACAATGGCGCCGGGCCGGGTGCCGCAGACCGTTTACTGGATCATGCAGCACAACCGCGCTGTTGGCATGTTAAGAATGCGCCACTATCTGAATGATGCGCTGCGCGTGCACGGCGGCCATATCGGCTACTACATCAAACCCGATGCGCGGCGCGGCGGCGCAGCCAGTGAAGCCTTGCGGCTGGCGCTGGTGGAATTGGCGGCACGGGGGGAAACGGCGGCACTGTTAACCACCAACCCCGGCAATCTGGGGTCCATCCGGGTGATTAAAAACAATGGCGGCCGGCTGACCGCCCGGGTGCCGGACCCGGACGGGGGTGATGAGGAGATCTGTCAATACTGGATTGATCTCACGCCCGGCGCTTGAAACGTCACACGCGCAGATCGTCAAGGCCCCGCAGGACCTGACGGATATATGGCCTCTTACCGGCCAGGTACTCACCGATACCGCCGCTGCTCTCCCGCTCAAGCCGCAGCTTAAGCTGCTGATATTCCTGCCGCGCCGGCGCGCTGGCCCGCAGATGATCACGAAACACCAGCATCTGTTGCGCTGCAGGATGGTCTTGCACACAGACATGCAGTTTGTGGGTACGCACGTCCTCTACATCCCGCTTGTAAAACAGGTGCCCGGGAGATAAATCGCCGCCCCGCCGGTACCCCAGCGCCGCCAGTTGCTCAGTCCAACAGCCAACTTCACGCAACGCAGTGACGGATACCAGCACGTCTATTTCCGGTTTTGCCGCCAGCCCGGGCACCGCGGTACTGCCAACGTGATGGATCGCCGCTAGCGCGGTGCTGAATACCGGCTCTAAACGATC
Source organism: Pseudomonadales bacterium (assembly GCA_028279305.1). Classification (GTDB taxonomy): domain Bacteria; phylum Pseudomonadota; class Gammaproteobacteria; order Pseudomonadales; family Azotimanducaceae; genus UBA4421. Next base: position 19,189 of record JANQOA010000012.1, on the reverse strand, counting down.
CGCTTCACTGCTGAAGTCCCCAGGCCATGCGGGGTTGTAAGGGGTAATGGAACTGGTTAACGCCAAACGCACACTCCCTGTCAGTGCCCTGCATCTTGACAGTGTACGTACTAAGTACGTACACTTCCGGATAAATCTACGTACTTAGTACGCGTCTGTAACAAACCGCACTAAGGCAACCTCAAGAATGACCACACTATGACCAAGACAAAGTCTTCCGCCAAGCCCCGCCTGGACCGTGACCGGATCCTCGACGCGGCGGTGGAATATGCAGATCACAACGGCATCGAGAAGCTGAACATGCGCACCCTGGCGCGGGAACTGGGTTCCGGGGTGATGTCGCTGTACAACTATGTGGAGAACAAAGAGGACCTGCTGGCAGGCATGGTTGATATTGTTGCGGCTGAGATAGCCGAACCTGTAACCGGGCAGGGCTGGCGCGAAGCCATCACTACCATTGCCGTCTCCGCGCACCGGACGTTTTTCCGCCACCGGTGGGTCGGTCCCCTGTGGGTGCGTACCGGAGGTCAAGCCAAGTTAGCGCATCAGGAAACTATCCTGCGCGTGCTGCGTGAAGGGGGGTTCTCGGTACACCTGGCCTGCCGCGGCTATCACGCGGTTACCATGCACGCCACCGGCTTTTCGATTCAGGCGCTGGCGTTCCCCAACGACGCGGAATCCATGAAAGCCGCCGCTACTACATTCCTCGCTGAAGCTGACCCGGAAGAGATCCCCTATTTTGTGGAGCACGTGCGGCACCACCAGCAACACCCGGAAACGGAGGGTGAGTTTGCGTTTGTACTGGACCTGATTCTGGATGGCCTGGAAAGACTGCTGCTGGAGGAACAAGCGCAGGAGGAGCGCCAATGAAAACTGCCCTGATTGTTGTTGTATCCCTGCTGGCACTGTTACTGCTGGTTGCCGGCGCCCTACTGTTGTACGTGCGCAATGGTGACGGTCCCCGCGGACCCATTCCCGGCGGTGAGCTGGTCCGCGGAGAGCTGGTTGACAGTCAAAACGTGGATTGGCAGCAGGTGCTGCAGGAGCAGGCGGTGGGTGAAATTGAACTGCAACTGCTGAACCCCGTGGGTTCCCGTGTTACCGGCGCATTTGTGCACGCCGGTGAACTCTACGTGCCTTGCGATCTGGGTTATGTCTGGCGCCGTGTGCCCAGCACGTCCCTGCGCACCGTGCTGCGGGTGATCTGGTGGTTCAAGGACTGGCACCTGCACGCTGCGGAAGACGGCCGGGTAATAGTGCGCGCGGCGGGCAAAAGGTATGCCCGCACCGCGGTGCGGGTGACGGACGAGGCTTTGCTGGACACGTTCCGCAACCAGGTCAGCACCGCCGCGGCTGAGTACTTCGGCGGCCTCAACCCCATCCAGACGGACCCTGAAGATATCTGGTTTTTCCGTTTGGACCCGCGATAGCCAGTTTCCGGCATGGACTTTGCCGCCGCAACCTCACCCCCGGCCGGAATGCGTGCCGCTTACCTGGATGAGTTACCCCACGCGCAGGAACTGTATGTTGAAAATATGGTGCAGGGGGGCCGTACGCTGCTGCTGCAGCAGACCGCTTATGCGGTGATTTTCGAAGACACGCTGGTTGAGTTCTATGTGAGCCCGGACAACCTGAACCACAGCACTCAGATCTTCGCAGCGGTGCTGGAACACTCAGCCGCTGCCCGGGTGCTGTGCAAATCTTTTGATCACCAGCTGCTGTTTCCGGCCCTGGCCCGCCCGGCCCGGGTGCAGCCCACCGGGCTGCTGTTCCGCAGCATCTCCAACCCTGCGTTTACACCCCGCGCTGACGTACACCTGCGCCCCGGCACCGCCGCGGATGTTGCGCCGATCCTGGCTATCAACGACGGTTTTTTTGACTCCGCGGCAGAGATCAACGCTTACGCTGCGTGTGACGGGTTGTTTGTACTGGAACGGCACGGGCAATTGATCGGCTGCGGCATCGGCAAAGCGGTGATCAGCGGGCGCCCGCACATTGATATCGGCATGCTGGTGGCGGCGCCGCAGCGCGGCAACGGTTACGGCGCTTATCTGATCGCGCATCTGAAGCAGCATTATCTGCAGCAGGGTCTGCAACCCGTGTGCGGCTGCAGCATCGATAACCCGGCATCACAGCACGCCCTCATCCGCGCCGGCTTCAGCTGCCGGCACCGCCTGCTGCAGATCACCTACTGAGCGGCGGCCGGCAGGTCGGCCACCAGCGACTGCTCGGCAATCCATTGCCGCAGCACACTCAAATGCAGCCTGATGCGGCCGTAACCCAGTTCCAGCAGCCCCTGTTGCTGCAGCTGCTGCAGGGTTTTACCCATCGACACCCTGGAGACACCGAAGGTAAATGCAATATCCTCCTGCCTGATGGACATGTCCTCGGACTCCGCGCTGGCGTACAGGAACTTGGCCACTCTCACCGGCAGCGGCAGCCGGCGCAGATCGTCGATAAATTCCAGCAGCGCATGGGTGCGCAACAGGGAAATTTTCAGCAGCCCTTTACTCAATTCCGGCGACTGATCAAACAAACGCATAAACGGCTGACGCGGCAGTTGCGCTACCACCGTGGTGCCCACCGCTACCGCCTCGTGGGTGCGCGGCAAGCCCGCCAACAGGGTAAATTCGCCAAAACACTGGCCGCGGTCCAGCACCGAGGTGGACAGATAAGACCCATCCAGACCCACGTTGCCGATGCGCACGGCGCCGCTGCGGACAATGGACAAACCGGGTTTGGCATCTCCCCGGGCATGGATGAGCTGCCCATCTTCGTATGTCATGTCCGCGGCCAGCGACAGCAGCTGCGTGTGCAGGGCATCGGAAATAAGTTCCTCCAGCAACGGCAGGCGCGCGGCCAGTAAGTCTTTCATGGTGTTCCCCGTTATGGGCCGAGTGTACACCAGCCGGCCGGCTAGGCGTTCCTGGCGTTCTAGGCGTTGCTGAGCTGATCCAGCCGCTGCTGCAGATACGTCTGCTCGACGTTGTTGCGTGTTACCGCCAGCGCCTGCTGCAGCCGCTGCCGCGCCGCCTCCACCTGACCGTCCGCCAGCAGCGCCTCCGCCAGGCCGGCATGCAGATAGTTAACATCCCGCAGCGCCGGTTCCAGCGCCAGCATCCCGGTAATGGCGGCTGCCGCGTCGCCACTTTTTAATACCGCCACCCAGCGGTTCAATTGCACAAACGGGCCGCTGTCGATTGCTGACAAATCATCATACAGGCGCACAACCGCCTGCCAGTCAGTGTGCGCAAAACTCGGCGCGTTTGCGTGGCACGCGGCAATGGCTGCCTGGATGCCGTAATATCCCCAACGCCGGCCTTCCACCGACGCCAGGTGCCGGTTGCCGCGCTGCACCGCCGCCATGTCCCATAAGCTGCGGTCCTGATGCTCCAGCGGCACAAACCCGCCGCCGGCGTTTTTGGCGCGCAGCCGTGAAGACTGAAAGGCGCACAGCGCCGCCAGCCCGCGCACCTCCACATGCTGAGGTAAGCGCTGTGCCAGATCCTCAACCATGTTGGTGGCCCGCAACACCAGATCCTCGCGGATCAAGCGCTCCCCGGCGGTGGCGTTATAACCTTCGTTGAAGATCAGCGAAATCACATCCAGCACCCCCGGCAACCGGGTGCTGATGTGTTGCCGCTCAATCTGATCAAGCACCATGTTCTGCTGCCGGATGGCGTCCGTGGCGCGGGTGATGCGCTGTTGCACGGTCGCCGTCCGGCTATTGCCGGCACGGGCAATTTCCGCGGCGGTTAAGCCGCCAACGTGACGCAGAGTCAGGGCAATCTGGGCGTTACGGCTGAGGCTCGGATGGCAGCACATGAACACCAGGCGCAACAGGTCCGCATCCTCTTCCTGCTGCTCCTGCGCAGCCAGACTGCCCGCCCGTTCCTGCTCAAGTGCCAGCACTTCTCCCTGCAGCCGCTCGGCGGTGGCCTGGCGGCGCAGCTGGTCAATGGCCCGGCGTTTTGCCGCGGCAACCAGCCAGGCGGTTGCATCATCCGGCCAGCGGTCGCCGCGCCAGGCCACCAGGGCCTGCTCGATGGCAGCCTGGGCCGCGTCTTCCGCCGCCGCGGGTTCCCGCGTGACCGCCAGGGCAGCCGCAACCACCCGCGGCCAGGCCCTTTGAAACAGGGCCTGCCAGGGTTCTGCGGGAGTTATTCAGGGCCTCCCATCTTGATGATTTCGCGCACCTCAACGGTGGCAAACTCCGCCTGTGGGCAGGTTTCAGCAATGGCCCGGGCTGCTGCCAGGGAATCCGCCTCAATCAGAAAGTAGCCGCCGATAATTTCTTTGGTCTCCGTAAACGGCCCGTCGTAGCTGGTACCTTTACGGATGCGTACGCCGTTTTCTTCACCGGTCAGCGGTGCGCCGCCGCGCAGGATGTTCTTTTGTGCCAGCCCGCCGGCCCATTGACCCATGGCGGCAAATGACTGCGCCTGGGCCTCCTCGGAAGCCCATTCCCGGTCACGCTCGTCGAGCATAATCAGCATAAATTCCATATCGATCTCCCGTTTAAGTGAGTGGTACTTAAGGGTCGATTGACAGTACGCGTGTACTACATTTTTTTGCAGTTATTGCGTAATTGGTGCCGAAGGCGAGACTCGAACTCGCACGGGCATAAGCCCACTACCCCCTCAAGGTAGCGTGTCTACCAATTTCACCACTTCGGCATGTGCGGGTTAACCGTCGGAGGGCACCTGCGGGATGTCATTGTCGGAGATATCTTCATCTATGGCCAGGGGTATGTCGCTGTCCCCCAGGTTGGGAATGTCGCCGCCGGGCTGTTCATCCGCCGGGGCTACACTTTCCACTTCGGGGGCGGTTGGTACGCCGGATTCCGAAGCGGTTGGAATCCCCAGAGTGCCCGCTGCTTCCGCCCGCTCTTTGGCTATAAACGCCAGGGCAAATGCGATGGCAAAAAAGCCTATGGCAAACCAGGCAGTCAACTTGGTTAAAAAGGGCGCACCGCCGGCGCTGCCGAACATGGTATTTGCTGAGCCACTGCCGAAGGCGGCGCCGACGTCAGCGCCCTTGCCCTGCTGCAGCAGCACCAGGACCGTGAGCGCTATGGCGTCCAGCACCAGCAATGACAACAAAACCGCTTCCAATGTAGACATCTGCATCAATATTTAACCTGCTCTAACGTGCTTAACCGGCAACTTCATTCCGGTGCCTCTTCCACCCCGACGTATTTGCCCGCAGTAATGATCTCGGCAAACTGGTCCGCATGCAGAGACGCCCCGCCAACCAGGCCACCGTCTATATCCTCTTCCATGAACAACTCGCGGGCGTTGTCCGCTTTAACACTGCCGCCGTAAATGATGCGGATCTGTTGGGCCGCTTCCGCATCGTGTTGCGCCAGCTTGCCGCGGATAAAGTGGTGCATGGCCTGGGCCTGATCCGGGGTCGCCGTCTGGCCGGTGCCGATTGCCCACACCGGCTCGTAACCAATTGCACCGGTTACCAGCTGTGCGCACTCCACCCGGTCCAGCACCGCCTCAAGCTGCCGCTCGACTACCGCAATTTCCTGACCGGCTTCACGCTCCGCCAGGGTTTCACCCACACAGACGATAGGCATCAGCCCGCCGCGCAGCGCTGCCGCCGCCTTGGTGGCCACCAGATCGTCCGGTTCTTCCTGATCCAGGCGCCGCTCGGAGTGGCCGACAATGGCCCACCGGCCGCCCAGTTCATGGACCATCTCCGCGGCTATCTCACCGGTATGCGCTCCACCCGCGGCTATGCCGATGTCCTGCACCCCAACCGCAAAAGCGGTACTCAGATGACCGCGCATGGCGGCGAGATACACCGCGGGCGGAAACACCGCAACTTCACCGGGCAGACTGTCCGCGTCTTGCGTATTGTCAAACGCAGCCTGCAATCCGCGCGCATAGGTTTCGATGTCGGCGAGTGAGCCGTGCATCTTCCAGTTAGCAGCAATCAGAGCTTTGCGCATACACCCTGCCCGTCAGATTTGGGGCGCGCAATGGTAAACGCTGCAGCCCAATTTGCCAACTTTTCGCCCGGGGTTACTGCGCTTCCGCAACCGCCGCCAACTCAGTGGCAATCTGCTGAACCTGGCCCTGGTCTTCACCCTCCACCATCACCCGCAACAGGGGTTCGGTGCCGGAAGGCCGCACCAGGATACGTCCGCTTTCCGCAAGTACCTGCTCCTGCTGGCTGATGGCCGCGGTCAAGGCTTTACTCTTGGCCGCTTTACCCGGGTTGGGCACTTCAACGTTGATCATGACCTGGGGCAGTTTGCTCATGCCGTTAACCAGCTGATCAATACCCTGCTGCTGTTCCGAGATGGCCAGCAATACCTGCAATGCGGCGACAATGGCATCGCCGGTGCTGGTCAGATCCAGACACAGGATATGGCCGGAAGACTCACCGCCCAGCGACCAGCCTTTCTGCTGCAGCAGTTCAGTCACGTAGCGGTCGCCGACTTTAGCGCGGACAAAGGGAATATGCAGTTCGGCCAACGCTTTCTCCAAGCCGAGATTGCTCATCACGGTACCCACCACGCCGCCGTTCAGTTTGCCCTGCTGCTGGCGGTGGGCGGCGATAATATAAATCAGTTCATCACCGTCCAGCACTTCCCCGCGCCCGTTGACCATCAGCACCCGGTCGCCGTCGCCGTCAAACGCAATGCCGATGTCCGCGCGGTATTCCAGCACCTTCTGCTGCAGCATCTCCGGGTGGGTGGAGCCGCAATCTTCGTTGATGTTCACGCCGTCCGGTTCAGCGCCGAACACCATGACATCAGCGCCCAGTTCCTCAAACACCCTGGGCGCAACGTGGTAGGTGGCGCCGTGGGCGCAATCCAACACAATTCTCATGCCCCGCAGGCTGAAGCCGCGGGGCGCCGTGGCCTTGCAGAACTCTATGTAGCGGCCCGCTGCATCGGGAATGCGTGAAGCCCGCCCAAGCTGATCGGAGCTGACGCAGGCCATGGTTTCCTCCAGCTGTCTTTCGATATCCAGCTCAACATCATCGGGCAGCTTGTTGCCCAGGCCGTCAAAAAACTTAATGCCGTTGTCGTAGTACGGGTTGTGCGAGGCGCTGATTACAATCCCGGCATCCGCGTGCAGCGTGCGGGTCAGGTAAGCGATGGCCGGGGTGGGCATGGGGCCGATCAGGCTGACATTTGCGCCGGCTGCGGAGATACCGGATTCCAGCACCGACTCCAGCATATAACCGCTGATGCGCGTGTCTTTGCCGATAATAATGTGCGCCCGGCCCTTTTCAGCAAACACCGTGCCCACCGCCCAGCCGAGGCGCAAACAGAATTCCGGATTGATAGGGAATTCACCAACCCGGCCGCGAATACCATCGGTACCAAAATATTTCCTGCTCATTGCGCTGCTCCTTCCAACTGCTCGTCCCTGTCGCGTACCGCACGCCATACCTGCAACATGTCCATGGTGGCTGCCACATCGTGCACACGCACAATGTCCGCCCCCCGTTGCACCGCCACCTGAGCCGCCGCCACGCTGCCATGCACCCGCTGGTCCACCGCCCTGCCGGTCAGTTTGGCCAACATGCTCTTGCGCGACAGACCTGCCAGCAGCGGGCAACCGAGGCTCTTGAAGACCCGCAGCCGGGCCAGCAACTGCAAATTGTGCTGCAGCGTCTTGCCAAAACCAAAACCCGGGTCCAGCACCAGTTGCCGGGGCTGTATTCCCGCCTCTTTGCAGGCCTGCAAGCGGCTTTGCAAATAGGCCTTCACATCCTCCACCACTTCATCGTACGCCGGCGCAGTCTGCATATCCCGCGGCGTACCCTGCATGTGCATCAACACATAACCCACGTCGTGACCGGCAATGAGTTCCAGCATGCCGCTATCCGCGCCGGCGCTGACATCATTGATGATATGCGCGCCTGCTTCTATAGCCGCGGCGGCCACCCGTGTATGACGGGTGTCAACGGACAGCATGATATCCATTCCGCGTAACGCCTGCAGGACCGGGATCACACGGGCCAGTTCTTCGTCCTGATCCACCGCCTGGGCGCCGGGACGGGTAGATTCCCCGCCGATATCAAGAATAGCGGCGCCGGCGTCACACATCTTGCGGGCGCTGTCCACCACGGCCCCCAGATCCACCCGGGCCGCACCGGGGTCGTAGAAGCGCCCGCCGTCGGAGAAAGAATCCGGCGTAATATTCAACACCCCCATAATTTGGGGGTGTTGCAGATTCAGGGTTTTACCAGCCCAGCAGAGGTCGCTAGGTTTCTTCAGCGGGGCCGCCAATGGGCGATTCCGGGGAATCCGGTGAGGCGCCGGAGGAAGGCGGTGTTGAATCTGACGGATGACGCGGTTTGGCCCCTGCCATGATGTCATCCAACTGCTCGGAAGACAGCGTCTCAAACTCCATCAGCGCATCCGCCATCATGTGCAGCTTGTCCTCATTGTCTTTCAGGACCTGGGCGGCTTCGTTGTAGCAGTCGTCAATTATGCGGCGCACTTCTTCGTCAATCGCCCGGGCCGTATCCGGCGAGTGAGGTTTGGGTTTAACCCCGGCGGACATTCCGAGGAACACCTCTCCGTCGTCTTCATCGTACATCAGCGGGCCCATCCGCTCGGACAAACCCCATTTGGTCACCATATTGCGCGCCAACTGCGTGGCCCGCTCGATATCGTTGCTGGCGCCGGTGGTCACGTATTCCGGTCCCAGAATCATCTCTTCTGCGATGCGGCCGCCGAACAGACTGCAGATCTGTGAACGGATAGCCTGCCGGTTCAGCGAGTAGCGGTCCTCTTCAGGCAAGAACATGGTCACCCCCAACGCCCGGCCGCGGGGAATAATGGTGACCTTGTAGACCGGGTCGTGGTCCGGCATCAGGCGGCCGATAATGGCATGGCCGGCTTCGTGGTAAGCGGTATTGCGCTTCTCCTTCTCCGACATGACCATGGATTTGCGTTCCGCTCCCATCATGATCTTGTCTTTGGCGTTATCAAATTCCTCCATTTCCACCAGGCGCTTGTTGGCGCGGGCGGCAAACAGGGCAGCTTCGTTCACCAGGTTTTCCAGGTCGGCGCCGGAAAAGCCCGGGGTACCGCGGGCGATAATGGCTGCATCCACGTCGTCGGACAGCGGCACCTTGCGCATGTGTACCTTGAGGATCTGCTCGCGTCCGCGGATATCCGGCAAACCCACTACAACCTGACGGTCAAAGCGGCCCGGGCGCAGCAACGCAGGGTCCAGCACGTCCGGCCGGTTGGTGGCAGCAATGACGATAATGCCGTCATTTGCCTCAAAACCGTCCATTTCCACCAGCAACTGGTTCAGGGTCTGCTCCCGTTCGTCATGTCCGCCGCCAAGCCCGGCGCCGCGATGGCGGCCGACCGCGTCTATTTCGTCGATAAAAATAATGCACGGTGATTGCTTCTTCGCCTGCTCAAACATGTCGCGGACCCGGCTCGCGCCGACACCAACAAACATCTCCACAAAATCCGAACCGGAAATGGAGAAAAACGGCACTTTGGCTTCACCGGCAATGGCTTTGGCCAGCAGGGTTTTACCGGTACCCGGCTGACCGACCATGAGGATCCCCCGGGGAATGTGGCCGCCCAGGCGCTGGAATTTGCCCGGGTCGCGCAGAAACTCCACCAGTTCCTGCACTTCTTCTTTGGCTTCGTCCACTCCGGCCACGTCGGCAAAGGTGGTTTTGATCTGATCTTCCGAAAGCAGCCGCGCCTTGCTGCGCCCGAACGCCATGGGGCCGCCGCGGCCGCTGCTGCCGCCCTGCATCTGCCGCATAAACAGCATGAACACGGCGATGATAATGAGAATCGGGAAACTGGCGATCAGCAGCTGTTTCCAGAAACTCTGGGGTTCTTCTTCAACAATGGTGGTTTTTACATCGTTGTCGATCAACTCGTTGATCAACTTCTGGTCGTATTCCGGCCATACCACGGTGAAATCTTCGCCGGCGCTGTTCAGCGCGGAGATGGTGTCACCCTGAATCTTGACTTCCCGGATCTGGCGGTTGTGAACGGCTTTTACAAAATCGGAATAAGCCATCGGATCCGGCTGCGGAGACGGGTTGAAGTTGTTGAATACCGTCAGCAATACGGCTGCGATAATCAACCAGAGTAATAAGTTCTTTCCCATATCGGACAAGGGGAGTACCTCATAATAATTGGCAACTAAACTGACTATTTAACTGCCTGAAGCGATTCGATGCCAGTCTGTCTTAATCTTTACTATAGACCGCAAGCCTACACTATTTCCGTCTAGGGCGTCCCTTTTAATGGATTGTCCCGGGCGCCCCGCGGGCCTCATTCACGCGCCTTTTGCAGTGTGTCCTGCATCATCAGGGCCGCCATGATACCCCCGGGCGACCACAAACACCTCACGGGATTCCGGTCGTGACGCTCTGGGTTTTGTCAGGGTGACCTTCTCGAACTGCCGCCGGCGCGCCTGCACCCAGGCGTCCAGACCTTCACCCTGAAACGCTTTCAGAACCAGCCCGCCGCCGCGCCGCAGCCATAATGTGCAGGTGTGCAGGGCCACATCAGCAAGCTCCATGGCGCGCGCCTGATCCACTGCGCGCACACCGGATATATTGGGGGCCATATCGGATAATACAAGGTCCAGCCCCGCGTCCCCCAGAATATGTCCTATCTGCGCTTCCACCTCCGGCTCTCCGGCCTCACCTTCGATGACATGGGTACCCGCCGCCGCGGTGATGGGTAACGGGTCCACCGCAATCAACACACCTTTAGGCAACTTGTCCTGCAGATAGTTCGTCCAGCCGCCCGGTGCCGCCCCCAGTTCCAGCACTTTGAAGTGCCCGCGCAGCAGTTTGAAGCGCTGATCCAGCTGCACCAGCTTGTAATGCGCCCGTGATACCTGCCCCTTGTCCTGGGCCTGGCGGACAAAATAATCCCGCTGCTGCCGTTGCAGCCAGCGCGAACTGGATTTGCTGCGTTTGCCTTTGGAAGCCATTTAGAGTGTTGCCTGCCGGGAAGCGTGGGCCGGTGATCACCAATTGGTTAGAATACACCAATGGAAATCACCAACCGGGAAAAAAAGTCCCTGCGGCAAATTGCCCACCATCTGGACGCTGTTGTAACCGTGGCTGAAAAGGGCATCACGCCGGGTGTGCTCAGCGAAACCGAGCGCGCGCTTACGGACCACGAACTGATCAAGGTGAAGCTGGCGCTGGGGGAACGCAGCCAACGCCAGAACACCGGCAAAAGCCTGGCGGAACAGTGCACGGCAACCGTCATTCAGAGCATCGGTAAGATCATGGTCCTGTACCGCAAAAACCCCAAGGCAGATCCGCGGCTGTCCAACGTGGCCCGTTATACCTGACCCCTGATGCAGACGCCTGGCCCCTAGGCTGCTGCCAGCACCCGCTGTCCCAGCACGCCTCCGGGTTTGTTCATTTGCCGTTCGTTGAGCAGGCTGCGCACCCGTTTGTCCAGACCGGCCTTGCACGCCGCGCTGAGCAGCGTCAGATCAACGATGTCGCGCTGTGCATGACTGCCGCCAAACTGCTGGGCCACACCTCTTACCTCATCCAGGTGCTGCACCGCGGTGAGAAAATCCCCCTGTTGATAAGCCTGCATCCCGAGCACCAGCGGCAGCCCCACCTGCCTGGTCATGGCTACGTTTGCCAGGTTGTCCGCGCCGGCATGATGGCTCAAGTGTTCCGTCAGATTCCTAAGGTCCTGCACCGCGTCCGCGGCGCAAAAGGCCAGCGCGGCATGAAAGTCGTTAAACGCGTAATAACCGGCTTCGCGCGCCATCTTTTCCGACCATAACTCCATCACCGGCTGCATGCGCCGGCCGTAATCCACGCCCAGCAGATGCAGCCGCCACAACATGGCGGTGGCGTCCAGCAGCGCCAGGGTGATTTCGCCGCCCGGCGCAATACTGTTGTCGAAGACGTCCAGCACCTGCTGGTCTTCATGATGTTCCAGATGCAACAGGCCCAAGTGCCACCAGTTATGGTAGGCAAAGTTATTCTGCACCGCCCAGTCGGCTTCCCGCTCACGCAGGAAAGTGATACCTTCACGGCTGCGCCCCTGCATCTCAAACACGTGGGTGACCGCATGCACCGACCAGGCATCCTTGCGGTTCAGCTGCAGCGCCCGGCGCCCGCACTCCTCCGCCTGGGCGTATTGATTACATTCTTCCAGGCCAAACGCGTACATGCCCAACACATACGAATATCCCGGCGTGCCCTCGTCCCACTCCGGCAACACCCGGCTGGGACGGTTACGCAGATTGGCTGCGTCGCCGCGGAAAAAATCCAGCAGGTGGCCGGCCTGCAACGCCAGCGCGTCGCGCGGGTATTCCAGCAGAACCTCGTCCAGCGCACGTCCGGCAGCCGCCCACTGACCGTTGACCAGCTTGTGCACAGCCGCGAACAGCAACTTCTCGCGGTGATTGGCCTGCGCCAGCAAACCCTCCGCCGCCTGCAGGCTCTGCTGGGCAGGCGCCAGAAAACGCTGCTCGGAACTGAGGTAAAACGCGATTGCCCTGAACAAATGGCCCAACACAAAATCCGGAACGTCCTGCAATACCCGGTTCAACTGGGAGACCGGGTCACCGACAAAAGACTGAAAACTGAGCAAAGCGTCTTCATATGCCTGCAGCACGCCGGCATCTTCAGTGCTCACAGGGGTATCACGAGGGTCCAGCATGCAGGGGATGACAGTTAGATATGTTGAACGGAGTCGATTTCGTATTCGTGATCACCGCCCGGGGTTGAAACCGTCACGGCGTCGCCAACAGACTTGCCGATTAACGCCCGCGCGATGGGAGACATGACCGAAAGTTTCCCCTGTTTCAGATCAGCTTCATCTTCGCCGACAATCTGATAGGTTATCTCTTCGTCCGTTTCCATATCCAGCAGCGTTACCGTGACGCCGAAAATGACCTTGTCACCGGCGGGAATTTTGCAGATGTCGATGATCTGGGCGTCCGCGAGCTTGCCTTCAATTTCCTGGATGCGGCCTTCGTTAAACCCCTGCTGTTCGCGGGCGGCATGATATTCAGCGTTCTCTTTCAGGTCGCCGTGGGCACGGGCTTCCGCAATGGCCTCGGTAATTTCCGGCCGCAGTACAGATTTACGGTTCTGCAATTCCTCGCGTAACGCTTCCGCGCCGCGGGTGGTCATCGGTACAGGCATGACGTCAGTTTAAAGCTCGGCGTGCAGATCTTGCAACCTGCGCACCTGGTCTCCCTGGCCCTGACGGATGGCTATGGCGATGGCTTCACCGCCGGCCAGCGTGGTCGTGTAACAGACCTTCTTCTGCAGCGCCAGACGCCGGATAACCGCGGAATCGGCAATGGACTGGCGGCCTTCGGTGGTGTTGATAATCAGGTCAATCTGTTCGTTTTTCAGCATGTCGGACACATCCGGGCGGCCTTCGTTCACTTTGCTGATCACTTCACAGGCCAGCCCTTCCGCCTGCAGCGTGCGCTGGGTGCCCGGGGTTGCCACCACCCGGAAACCCAGGTCCAGCAACGCCCCCGCCACCGCCGGCAACGAGGGTTTGTCCGAGTCTTTGACGCTGATAAAAACGCGCCCGCTCTGGGGCAGGTGCTCACCCGCCGCCAGTGAGGCTTTTGCAAACGCTTCGCCAAAGCTGGCGCCAACCCCCATGACTTCGCCGGTGGATTTCATTTCCGGGCCCAGAATCGGGTCCACGCCGGGGAACTTGTTGAAGGGAAACACCGATTCTTTAACGTTAAAACAGCGCGGGATCACTTCTTCGGTAAAGTTCTGCGCCGCCAGCGTCACGCCCGCCATGCAGCGCGCCGCCACTTTGGCCAGCGACACGCCTATACACTTGGAGACAAACGGCACTGTGCGCGAAGCCCGGGGATTGACTTCCAGCACAAACACCTCGTCACCCTGCACCGCCATCTGCACGTTCATGAGGCCCACCACACCCAGCTCCAGGGCAATGGCTTTAACCTGTTCGCGGATCACGTCCTGCACGCCGGCGTCCAGGTTATACGGCGGCAGGGAACAGGCTGAGTCTCCGGAGTGCACCCCGGCCTGTTCAATGTGCTGCATGATGGCGCCAATCACCACCTGCTGGCCGTCACACACCGCATCCACGTCCACTTCCAGCGCCTGATCGAGGAAGCGGTCCAGCAGCACAGGAGAGTCGTTGGAAACATCCACCGCGTTCTGCATGTACTGGCTGAGTTCATCGTCGTTATAGACAATTTCCATGGCCCGCCCGCCCAGCACGTAAGAAGGCCGCACCACAATGGGATAACCGATGTCAGCGGCGCGCGCGACACCCTGCTCCGGGCTGCTGGCCACCCGGTTGGCCGGCTGGCGCAAGGCGAGTTTCTCCACCAGCTGCTGGAACCGCTCGCGGTCTTCAGCGCGGTCGATGGCGTCCGGACTGGTACCGATAATGGGGACCCCGGCTGCTTCCAGATCGTTAACCAGTTTTAACGGCGTCTGGCCGCCGAATTGCACAATCACCCCGGCCGGCTGCTCCACATCAACAATGGCAAGCACGTCTTCCAGGGTCACCGGCTCGAAGTACAGGCGGTCCGACGTGTCGTAATCCGTGGACACGGTTTCCGGGTTGCAGTTGACCATGATGGTCTCGTAACCGTCTTCGCGCATGGCCAACGCGGCGTGCACGCAGCAGTAGTCGAATTCAATCCCCTGGCCGATGCGGTTTGGTCCGCCGCCCAGCACCATGATTTTCTGCCGCTCGCCGGGCAGCGATTCACATTCCTCCTCGTAGGTGGAATACATATAGGCGCTGGTGGCCGGGAATTCCGCGGCGCAGGTATCCACCCGCCGGTAAACGGGCTTCACCCCATGGGACTGGCGCAGGCTGCGCACCTGGACTTCATCCGACTCCAGCAATTGCGCCAGCCTGGCATCGCTGAAGCCCTTGCGCTTCAGGCGGTACCAGTCATCCCTGTTCAGGGCTTCAGCCGCGCGGTTGGCCAGCCCCTGCTCGGTCTGCACCAGATCTTCAATTTCCGCCAGAAACCAGGGGTCGATGTGGGTGATATTCCAGATGTCTTCCAGGCTGAGGCCCTGACGGAATGCATCCGCAACAAACCAGACCCGCAGCGCGCCGGGATTGCCCAACACCCGCTTCAGGGTCGCCTGTGACTCGGCATCCGCCGCGTCCAGCACCGGATCGAACCCGACCATGCCGGTTTCCAGGCCGCGCAGGGCTTTCTGCAGGGATTCCTGGAAGGTACGGCCGATGGCCATCACTTCACCAACGGATTTCATCTGCGTGGTGAGCCGCGGGTCAGCCTGGATGAATTTCTCAAAGGTGAAGCGCGGGATTTTGGTAACCACGTAGTCGATGCTGGGTTCAAAGGACGCCGGGGTGACACCGCCGGTAATGTCGTTGCCGAGCTCGTCCAGGGTATAACCCACCGCCAGCTTGGCGGCCACCTTGGCGATGGGAAAGCCGGTGGCCTTGGACGCCAGGGCTGAGGACCGCGACACCCGCGGATTCATTTCAATCACCACGATGCGGCCGTCGTCGGGATTAATGGCAAACTGCACATTCGAACCGCCGGTATCCACGCCGATTTCACGCAGCACCGCTATCGAGGCGTTGCGCAGCAGTTGATACTCTTTATCCGTCAGCGTCTGCGCCGGCGCCACGGTGATACTGTCGCCGGTATGCACCCCCATGGGGTCCAGGTTTTCGATGGAGCAGACAATAATGCAGTTGTCCCGGCGGTCGCGCACCACCTCCATTTCAAATTCTTTCCAGCCGACCAGGGATTCGTCAATCAGCAGTTCGCTGGTGGGTGACAACTCCAGGCCGCGGGTGCAGATTTCAACAAACTCTTCCTGGTTGTAAGCAATGCCGCCGCCGCTGCCGCCCATGGTAAAAGACGGCCTGATCACACACGGGAAACCCAGCTGGCTTTGTACCTGCAGCGCTTCTTCCATGCTGTGGGCAATGGCGGAGCGCGGCGTGCCCAGACCGATCCGTTTCATGGCGCGGTCAAACCGCTCCCGGTCCTCCGCCTTGTCGATGGCGTCCTGGGTGGCACCGATGAGTTCCACCCCATGGGCTTCCAGCACCCCTTCGCGGACCAGATCCAGGGCGCAGTTCAGCGCCGTCTGCCCACCCATGGTGGGCAGCAGCGCGTCGGGCTTTTCGCGGGCGATAATTTTTGCCACGCTGGTCCATTCCACCGGCTCCACATAGGTGGCATCAGCCATGGCCGGGTCCGTCATGATGGTGGCCGGGTTGGAATTGACCAGCACCACCCGGTAACCCTCTTCCTGCAGGGCTTTACAGGCCTGGGCGCCGGAGTAGTCGAACTCGCAGGCCTGGCCGATGACAATGGGCCCGGCGCCGAGAATCAGGATGGACTGCAGATCCGTGCGTTTAGGCATCCGTGCCCCCCGCCGCCCCGCGGTGTTGTGCTATGGCGTCGATAAACTTGTCAAACAGATACAGACAATCCTGGGGCCCGGGACTGGCCTCGGGATGCCCCTGGAAACTGAAGGCCGGCACGTCGGTCCGTTCCACCCCCTGCACGGTACCGTCGAACAGCGACAGGTGGGTGCACTTGAGATTGTTGGGCAGGGTCTGCGCATCCACGGCAAAACCATGGTTCTGGCTGGTGATAATCACCTCCCGGGAGCTCTGGTCCTGTACCGGGTGATTGGCGCCGTGATGCCCATGGGGCATTTTCACGGTATTGGCGCCGCTGGCCAGCGACAGCAGCTGATGGCCCAGGCAGATGCCGAAAATCGGAATGCCGCTGTCCAACAGTTCCTGAATTGCGCTGATGGCATAGTCACAGGGCTCCGGATCACCCGGCCCGTTGGAGAGAAAAACGCCGTCCGGCTGCAGTGCCAGCACTTCCTGCGCGGTCGTTTGCGCCGGTACCACGGTCAACGCGCAGCCGCGGCTGGCCAACAGCCGCAATATGTTGCGCTTGACGCCAAAATCGTAAGCCACCACATGAAACCGGGGATCCGTCAGCTCACCGTAACCGTTTTCCAGCGTCCAGCTGGTCTGTGTCCACTGGCGTTTTGCGCCGGTGACCACCTTGGCCAGATCCATCCCCTGCAAGCCCGGGAACGCCCGCGCTTCGGCCAGCGCGTTGGCTTGGGCATCCTCCGCGCCTGCATCGGGCCCGGCCAGAATACACCCTGCCATGGCGCCTTTTTCGCGGATCAGTTTTGTCAGCCTGCGGGTGTCGACATCGGCAATCGCAACCACGTCCTGGGCGCGCAGAAAATCCTGCAGAGAACCCTGCTGGCGCCAGCTGCTCACGCGCCTGGGCGTCTGGCGGATCACCAGCCCGGTACTCCACACCCGATCCGACTCGTTATCTTCTTCGTTAACCCCGGTGTTGCCGATCTGCGGGTAGGTGAGCGTGACAATCTGCTGTGCGTAGGATGGATCGGTGAGGATTTCCTGATAACCGGTCATCGCCGTATTAAAGACCACCTCGCCAACACGGCTGCCGTCGACCCCAATCGACTGGCCGTAAAACACACTACCGTCTTCTAAGGCAAGTAAAGCCGGTATCAAGTAATCACCTCTATCTGGCTGTCTTTCTATGGCTTTGCGTTGACTGTTATTGTAAGTCTGGGCGTAAAAGCCGGGTGGGCCTGGGGTGTCCGCTGCAGCAACACCCCTTCAGCTTGGGAGCGGTATTGTACGGATCTGCCGTGCAAAAAGCAGCAGTTTCTTCTACAGATTCAGCAACCCCTGCATGTCGTACAGGCCGGCTTTGTTAGCGTATATATGCCGGGCCGCCCGCAACGCTCCCTGGGCATAGTTCATGCGGCTGTTGGCGCGGTGGGTAATTTCAATACGCTCACCTTCACCGGCAAACATGACCGTATGTTCACCGACAATGTCGCCGCCGCGCTGGGTGGCAAAACCAATGGTACGGCGCTGCCGCGCGCCGGTTATTCCCTGGCGGCCGTAAACGGCATCTTCTTCAAGGTTGCGGCCCAGCGTCTGCGCAAGGATTTCCCCCATGCGCACAGCGGTGCCGGAAGGAGCATCCACTTTGTGGCGGTGGTGCATTTCCATCACCTCCACATCCACGCTGTCCCCCAGTGCCCGGGCTGCAATTTCGATCAGCTTGAAGGTCAGGTTGACCCCCACGCTCATGTTGGGCGCCATAAACAGGGGAATCTGCGAAGCAGCGTCCTGAAGCTGCGCCAGCTGCTGGTCGTCGAAGCCGGTGGTACCCACCACCATGGCCTTGCCCGCCCCGCGGCATACGTCCGCCAGCGCCAGCGTCGCCGCCGGCACGGTAAAGTCGATCACCACATCAAACGCATCCAGCTCCCGGCCGGGGTCCGCACTGATCGCCACGTCCAGTTTACCCACCCCGCAGAACTCCCCCGCATCGGTACCTACGGCGGGGTTGTCGGGATGTTCAAAGGCGGCACCCAGGCACAGGTCCGGCGCCTCCTGAATCGCTTGAATGAGGGTTTTGCCCATCCGTCCGGCAGCGCCGGTGATGGCAATTCGGATCGTAGCTGACATGTGGTGGTTCCCCGAGATTCCGGGGGGCATTGTAGCGGGAATTCAGATCAGGGTTTCAGGCCGTCAAAAAATTCTTTTACGCCGTCAAACCATGACTTCTCCCGGGGGGAGTGACGCGGGCTCTTTTCCAGCGAAGTTTTCAGTTCCCGCAGCAGGTGTTTTTGCTCGTCAGTTAACTTTACCGGCGTTTCCACCACCACCTTGCACAGCAGGTCGCCCACACCGCCGCCGCGCACCTGGGTCACCCCTTTGCCGCGCAGGCGGAACACTTTGCCGGTCTGGGTTTCAGCGGGGATTTTAAGCTTGACGCGTCCATCCAAGGTGGGCACTTCCATCTCTCCGCCCAGGGCCGCATCAACAAACGAGATGGGCACCTCACAATAGAGGTGGCGTCCTTCGCGGACAAATATCGGGTGGTCTTTAACGTCCACCTGAACGTATAAATCGCCGGGCGGTCCGCCGTGGGTACCCGCCTCACCTTCGCCGGTCAGGCGGATGCGGTCACCGGTATCCACGCCGGCAGGAATTTTCACCGACAGGGTTTTGCGCTTCTCTTTGCGTCCGGCCCCGCCGCAACTGCGGCACGGGTTGGTGATAATGCGTCCCTGGCCGCGGCAGCGGGGACAGGTTTGCTGCAGCGAGAAGAAACCTTGTGAAACCCGTATCTGCCCCGCACCCTGACAATCCGGG
>JANQOA010000392.1 GCA_028279305.1 Pseudomonadales bacterium | reverse complement strand
GGCAGCGGTGGACCAGATTGCCTACCGCGACTTCGCGCCGTTCGCCGATGACATCTGCAGGCTGCGGGGCATCAGCCCTGCCGGCGGCCACGGGCGTATAGGCGGGCGCCCGCCACCGGTAGCCGGCCGGCAAACGCTGCAGCATCTGGCTGGTACCGGCAAAGAGTTCCGCCTGCCCGCCGCCGGCTGCGCTGACGGCTGTGCCGGCATCCGCGCTGCTGCCGGCGAACGGCGCAATCAGCCTGGCCATACCCGCCGGTTTGGCTTTGGGCGGTTGGACATAGGTGAGCAGCAGACTCTGCCGGGCGCGGGTGCAGGCAACGTAAAGCAGCCGTTTCTCTTCGTTGCGGCTGCGTTCCCCGTCTTCAAAGCGCAACCAGCGGTGGATGGCGTCTCCCTGCACACCCATTAACAGGCCGGCCGGGGAAGGGCGCCAACTGAGCAACTCGCTGTCGTCACTCTGGGCGCGCCGTTCCAGATTGGGCACGATCACATGATCAAATTCCAGTCCCTTGGCTTTGTGGATGGTCATCACCTGCACGCTCGCCGTGGTTTCCGCCGGCGCGTATAACTCCGCCAGGGCCTGCTGCAGCGTCCGGGGTTCGTAGGCGCCGGTCTGCAGGTCTTCCACCAGGTCAAACCAGGCCCGCGCCTGGGGGTGCTGGTTGGCAGGATAAGCGTCAACACCTCCGCAGCGCAGCCACAGGCCTTCCAGCACTTCACGCAGCGACCGTTCGTCCAGGTTTTGCCGCGCCCAGTGCATGGCGGTCAGCAGGCGCTGCTGCGCGGGGTTGCTGTTGTCCAGCACGCCCGGCAGCGGTCCGGCACCGCGCAGTCTGACCAGTTCCTTGAGACTCAACCCGAACATGGGACTGCGCAGAATAGCGGTCCAGGCCAGTTGATCATCGGGTACCAGCAGTGCCTGGTGCAATTGCATGAGATCCGCTACAACCGGTTTGCCGGCAAGGCTCTCCATTTCGGTGGCGCTGTATTCAACCCGGTTTGCGCGTAGCAGTGAAAGCAGCGGTGTCACGTGGCTGCGCACCCGGCACAGGATGGCAATGCTGGCGCCGGGATCCTGCTGCAGCAGAGTGGTGATGCGGTCCAGCACATATGCGGATTCGGCATCCGCGTCTTCGAAGTGGATGCAGCTTGCGCCGGCGCCGGGGCGGTCCGCCGCCATGGCCACCGCGGCGTTGTAAGGCACCTCCCCCAACTCCGGGGCGCCGCCGCTTCCAAACAGGTCGGCGAACACATGATTGCACCAGTCGATAACGGCGCGGTCTGAACGGAAGTTGGCCGACAGGGCAATATTCTCCAGCGTTTTACCGCTCAAGCCCGTGTGCTGAGTTTCGCTGAACACCGCCACGTCCGCGTCGCGAAAGCGGTAGATCGACTGCATCGGGTCGCCCACCACAAACACGCTGTTGCCGTCACCGGGCTGCCAGCCGGCGGTGAGTTGGGCAAAAAAGCCTGCCTGGGCGCGTGAAGTGTCTTGATATTCATCGATCAGCAGGTGCCGGATGCGGAAGTCGAGAAATAAGGCCAGGTCGGTGGGCGCGTCAGTTTCGCCCAGCGCCGCCCGCGCCTGCAGCAGCAGGCCGGTAAAGTCGGTGACCCCCTGGCGGTTGAAGACCCGCTCCAGTTCCACCACCACCAGCGACAGGCAGATACAGCACAAGGTCAGCAACTGCGTGTCTTCATCAGCCTGGCCGCTGCGCAATTCGCCGGGCAACCTGGCGCAGTTCGCCAGCAGCGGTGCCAGGTTGCGGGTGTGCAGGTCTTCAAGCCACTGATTGAATAGCCGGCGCTGGCCGGCGTCCGCCACCAGTTCCGACGGGATGCGTTTACGTAACGTGCCGCTTTTTGTCACCAGCAGCGGCGCCAGCGCGGCGGCACCGCCGGTTACCCCGGTGAGCTGCGCCAGACTTTGTAACTGGTCGTGGTCACCGCCGTGCAGATGTTCGTTAAGCCGTTGCGACATACTTTCCCGCAGGTGGTGCACCGCCCGGTTCAGCAGGCGGCTCAGTTCCGCCGGCTGGCGGGCGGTAGCCACCGCCAGCACCACGTCCAGCCACTGGTCGCGGCGCTCCAGCATGCTCAACAGCAGGCGCCTCACCTTAGCCGCGTCGTTATCCAGAGCCGCAACAAAGTCTGCGATCACGGCTGCGCTTTGTTGATCTTCCAGCAACGCGTTGATGAGACCATCAACGGCGGCGTGATAGTAAGCGCCCGGCTGGGTGGTCACATTGACACCCCCGGCGGCGGCGTGACGGCTGTCATGCGGGCTGCCGGAGACCGCGGCCGGCGTCTGACTGGCCAGCTCCATGGCAAAACTGTCGATTGTTTGAATTTTCATCAAGCCGGGGTTGCTGAACAGTTGCCAGCCCAGCTCGCGGTCCCGGCCACGCACCCGGGTAGCAGCCGGGCTGTCATCCTGCAGCAGGGCCATGACCCGGTGGCGCATTTCCGCGGCCGCTTTTTTGGTGAAGGTGATGGCAAGAATTTCTTCCGGCCGCTGCACGGCCGCCAGCAGGTTCACGTAGCGCTGCGCCAGCAAGGTGGTTTTACCCGAACCCGCCGGTGCCTGGACGATACAGCTGTTGTGTATGTCCAGGGCGCGCTGGCGCTGGACTAGGTCCGGCACCGGCGGTGCGGCGCCACGCTCCTGATCACCGGCACTCATCGCTGGAAGGGTACCCGGCAAACGCCGCCAAGATGGCACTGGGCGCAGGCTGCGGCTGAAGGCCGCGGCGCGGCGCGGCCGTCAGCATAGTCCTCCGCCAGCTTTTCCAGGTCGCGGCGCCAGTGGTTGCGGGTCTGCTGCCAATCCGCTTCGGCCGGCAGCACCCGGCTGTTGTGTAGCTGCGCGTCAGGGTCACTGACTCCCAGCAGGCGCATGTTGTCCTGATGGACCTGGGCAAAATAGACACCGCGGATCTTTGCATCGGCCAGACTGTAGACCGGTAGCTGGGGTTCGTCCTGGGCGAGGGTGCGGCTGTTGCTCAAACTCACTTTGCCGCTCTTGTAGTCCAGCACCACCCAGTGGCCGTCACTGCTGTCGATGCGGTCGACCCGGATCTGCAGCCGCAGGCTGCCCACCTGCAGCGCAAAGGTTTTTTCCAGGTGCAGGGTGGTGAAAGGCCCGCGTTCCAGTTCCAGCTCAATCCAGCGGTTCAGCAGGCTGCTCAGGCGTTTGATCTCATGTTCGCGATAGTGGCGCGGCAACGGCCGCGGCAACTGCTGCAGGGCTTCAGCACAGAGCTTGGCAACGTCGTTTGCGCCAACGCCGTTTAACGCCTCGGAGCCGGGGAATTCGGACATTAACAGTTCCAACGCCCGGTGCAGTAACACCCCGCGTTGCAGAGCATCAGGCAGGTCTGCCGCTTCCAGGGGTGAACGCAGCCGCAGGCGGTAGCGTGCAAACGCTTTAAACGGGCATGACGCCTGGGCCTGTAACAGCGCCGCGCCGCCGGGGGTGTCCAGAGGCGCGTGGCTGGTATCCAGGGCCGGGCCGTTGGCATCGCTGAACGCCTGCAGCTGCAGCCTGGGCTGAGTTTGCCAGTACGGGTGCCGCGCCTTGCTGTCCAGGGTTTTCGCCTGCAGGGATTGCAGCAGCAGGCTGGCCTGCTGGGGGCTGTCTTCGATGGTGTGGGTGTAACTGAGGCGTAGAAACGTGGTGCTGCGGCGCCAGTCCCTGAGCTGGCGGCGCGCCAGATCCAGTTCCTGTGCCGGGGTGGCGCGGGGTATCCCGTAGCGCACTGCAACCGCCGGCGGTACAAACGGATTGTTTAAGGGCTGCGCAGGAAAACTGTTTTCGTCCATGCCGCAGATCCACAGGTGGCTAAATTCCAGGCCCGTGGTTTCCAGCATCCCCAGTACGCGGATATCCGCGCGGGTGCTCTGCGGCGCAAACATCACACGTTCCAGCATCAGTTCCAGCAGGGCCAGCGC
>JANQOA010000391.1 GCA_028279305.1 Pseudomonadales bacterium | reverse complement strand
GCCGGCACGTCCCTGACAAACCGCACCACCTGCACACCGTCAGCAGGCGGCACGTCAGCCGCGGCCAGGGCTGACGGGGTCATGGCGTAAGGGTCTACCGCGGGGTTCAGGCGCCCCGGGGTATCCAGGTGGGTGGAGTCTATTTCCGTCCAGCCCGCCGGCACAACTTTGCACCGCACCGCCGTGCCGCGCACGTCGGTGATGCCGCGCACCGGCTCCCCTGCCGCCAGGCGGTGGGCAATTTCCGCAAGCTGGCGCTCGCCGTTGCCGAAAATCAGCAGGTCCGCCTTGGCGTCCAGCAGGATGCTGCGGCGGACTTTTTCCGACCAGTAGTCATAGTGGGCAATGCGCCGCAGGCTGGCTTCAATGCCGCCAATGATGATGGGGGTGTCGCCGTAAGCTTCGCGTAGACGGTTGGCATAAACCACCACGCTGCGGTCCGGCCGCGCGCCGCCAACCCCGCCCGGCGTATAAGCGTCGTCAGAGCGCACCTTGCGGTCCGAAGTATAGCGGTTGACCATGGAATCCATGTTGCCGGCGGTAACACCGAAAAACAGATTGGGTTTGCCCAGCTGCATAAAATCAGCCGTACCGCGCCAGTCGGGCTGGGCGATAATACCCACCCGGAACCCCTGGGCTTCCAGGAACCGCCCGACAATGGCCATACCAAAACTGGGGTGGTCCACATAAGCGTCGCCGGTGACAATCACAACGTCACAGCTGTCCCAGCCCAGGTTGTCCATTTCCTCCGCGGACATGGGCAGCACCGGCGCCGGTGTCAGCCGGTGCGCCCAGTATTTGCGGTAACTCATCAGCGCCTTGGCGCCGGCCGGGGACGAATTGCTCATAGCGTTATGTTACCCCCTTTTGGTATCTTCAGCGCTGCGAGTAAATACAACAGGGGCGGAGGGTTTATGACGTTACGCGGCAGCGTGGCCATAGTCGGTATGGGTGAAACTCCCGTGGGCGCACTACCCGGCCAGGGCTCCACCGAGTTATGCGCGGAAGCAGCGCGGCTGGCCCTGCTGGACGCCGGTTTGCGTAAAGATCAAGTAGACGGCCTGATCACCTGCAACCCCTGGGTGGAGCCGCACCTGTATCACGCAGAAATGTTCTCCGAGTACATGCAGATATTTCCACGCTTCTGCATGACATTAAACGCCGGCGGCGCCACGTCGCTGACCGCGGTGATGCGCGCGGCATCCGCAATCGTCACCGGGGTCTGCGACACGGTGCTGATCACCCACGGCGACAATCCGCGCACCGGCATGACCGGGGCGGAAACCGGCGCCAAGATGACCACTACCCTGAATCCGCAGTTTGAACTGCCGTACGGAGTGCCGCTGACCAATGGGTACGCCATGGCCGGCCGCGCCCACATGCATGAATACGGTACCACTTCGGAACAACTTGCCCAGGTGGCGGTATCCGCGCGCAAACATGCCAGTCTCAATCCCGCGGCGGAAATGCGTGAGCCGCTGAGTATCGAAGACGTCTTGAATTCCCCGCTGGTGGCGGACCCGCTGCATGTACTGGACTGCTCCCTGTGGTCCGACGGCGGGGCCGCGGTGGTGGTGGTGGCGGCTGAACGCGCCGGGGATTTCCCCCACCGTCCGGTTTATTTCCTCGGTTGCGGCGAAGGCCATTTTCACGAACATCTGTTTCAGGCCCGTTCGCTGACCACCACCGCCGCATCCGAATCCGGTCCGCGGGCCTATGACATGGCGGGTATGAAAGCCACCGACATGGACTTTGCCCAGGTCTACGATTGTTTTACCCCGGTGGTGATCATGGAGCTGGAAGATCTGGGGTTCTGCGCCAAGGGTGAAGGCGGCGGCTATGTGGAAAACGGCAACCTCGAACTGGGCGGCAACATGCCGGTGAACACCCATGGCGGGCTCTTGTCCCACTCCCACACCGGCCACCCGGGTTCCATGTTTGCCCTCACCGAAGCGGTGACCCAACTGCGCGGCAACGGCGGCCAACGCCAGGTCGAAGGCGCGGAAACGGGGTTGGTGCACGGCCAGGGCGGGGTGCTGTCCAGTCACGCCACACTGATTCTCGGTACGGAGGCGACGCTGTGACAGAGCTTAACCCCACCGGCAAACCGTTACCCAAAGCCACCCCTGAAACAGCGCCTTTCTGGCAGGGCTGCGCTGAGGGTGAACTGCGCCTGCAGCATTGCCTGGATTGCGGCCATGTGCAGTACTACCCGCGCAAACTCTGTTCCGGCTGTTTCAGCGAAAATGTCGAATGGAGGGCCGCCAGCGGCCGCGGCACCATCCGCAGCTGGAGCACCGTTGTGGCCCCCAGCAGCCCGGGGTTTGCTGAAGAGGTGCCTTTTGTCAGCATCCTGGTGCGCCTTGCGGAAGGCCCCACCATGCTCTCCGTGTTACGCCACTGCAGCCCGGAGCAGGTGGATTTTGATATGCCGGTGGAGGTCATCTTCGAACAGCGGTCGGAGACCATTTACATTCCCTATTTCAAACCGGCAGGATAAGTATGAGCAGCAGCGCAAAAATGACCATCGACCACGGTTACTTCAGCAGCCACCGGGAGGTGATGGAAGACATTGCCAGAACCGGCTTCTGGCCAACCACCTATGTATCCGGACAATCCCCGGAACTGCCGGTACACCACCACAGTTACGACATTATCGGCTACGTCCTGGAAGGCAGTTCTTACCTGCTGGACGAAAATGAGCAGCGGGTGGAGATCAGCGCCGGGGACCGTTTGAACATTCCCAAAGGCGCCTGGCACGCTGAAGGCGCGGTAAGTGAACAGGTTACCTATATTGTCACGGTCAGCGAGCCTATCGGCCTGATGCAGGCGCTGATGCCGCTGGAGCCCCGCGGGCCGATGCCTGACTTCGGTGACCTGAACATCAATGTCTGAGCTTACCGGGGCGCTTGCGCCCTTAATCGGGTTTTCCGGCATCCGCAGCCATGCCGCGCTGGGCTGAATCCTCAGCCGCTGAGCAGGGTCAACTTACCCCGGACCAGATCAACAGCTGGCGCCAACAGGGATTTGCCCTGGTACACAACCTCGTGCCGGAAACCCTGCTGCGCGAATCGGCAGCCGATGCGGAAAACGCATACCCGGCGCCGGGCAGCGACGCGGAGGCAAATTTTGACAACTTTGGTTCCGGGCAGAATTTTGTTTTCCCTTCCCGCTCCGCTGCCTGCAACCGCATCACCCTGCACCCCAACCTGCTGGGGGCGGTAGCCGCCCTGTTAGATGTTGAGGTGGGTGAAATCCGCCTCACCCAGTCCGACCTGTGGCCGAAATACGGGCGTCCGCCCGCAGCCCACGACCTGGACAATGCCGACCAGCGCATTCACTGTGATTATCCCAACCACACCCTTACCCATCCGCCTGCCTGGGAACATCCCGAGGCGGTTGAGATCATCATTTATCTGTCTGATTTCGAAACATGCGGCGGTTCCACCGCGGTGGTGCCGCGGCAGGGGCCGGACGACCCCGCTTACGGCTGGCCCATCATCAATACCCCCGGAGTGGCCGGCCTGAACTACGTGAACGACAAAGATCACGCTGAAGCTTACCTGCGTGAACAAGCCCCCGACGTTGCCGCCTTCCGTGAACACCATCTTTACGCCCGCGAGTGCCTGGCGCGTTACCGCTTTGGCTCTGTGCTGCTGTACCGCCACGACACCTGGCACCGGGGTACCCCGGTTACCCACGGCGCCCTGCGCCTGGTACACAACCTGACGTTCAAAAAGGCCGGCAGCGAATGGATTAACGTACTGCACCCCGGATGGTCGTGGTCCATGTACCGCCGTAACCAGTTCATGGAGAAGCTGATTGCCGCGGCCAGCGTGGAACAGCGCGCAGTACTGGGTTTTCCCCTGCCGGGCAGCCCGTACTGGAACGAGCAGACCTTACAGGCGGTTAAGGCCCGTTACGGCGCCCACGGCATCGATATGACCCCGTATGAAAATGCCCCGCCGGCCGCCGGTACCTAATACTCATACATCAGGCGCAGGTACCACAGGCCGCCGTTAAACCCTAACGGGGCAATTTCGCTGTAACGGTCACCCACCGTGCTGCGCGCATTGGGATTTTCATCGGGATAGCCATTCAGCGCGTTCTGCGCACCTACGGTCAGCCGCAGGTGATTGCTGAACTGGTATTGTCCTTCCAGGTCCAATTGAAACTCGCCGCCGTAAGACCGTGCCTGGTCCGGGTCGTACCACCCTGCGTAATAGTTCACCCGCGCCAGCCACTGCCAGGCACCCGTCATATGATCGACGCTGAGATATCCGCGTACCCCGGGCAAACTGTCTTCCAGATCCCGAACGGAGGCGTCAGTGAGGGCAACCCCGCTATAAGATTCCACCTCCGTGAAGGTCGCGTTCATCCCCAGCGACCAGGTCGTATGGCCACCCCAGTTTTCAGCAGACAGGGTGGCTAGCAAATCCACACCCTGGGTGTGAGTGTCATAGTCGTTAACAAAGAAGCGGAAATTCTGCAGGTTGCCGGCACTGGTTACTCCGGATTCGAGCAGCGCGCTGACCTCTTCCGGCAGCAGGGTAAATAATTCCGACAGGGTAATCCGGTCACGCAGCTTGATGCTGAAATAATCCACCGACAGCCGTGCCCGGGGCAACGCAAATACGGCACCCAGGGTGAAATTGCGGGACTTCTCCAGTTTCAGCGGCCGCCCGCCGCGCAGTTGGGCCACTGGGTTCGTCGGCGGGATGGTGCCGTTGTTGACAAGATCCGAGCGCTCAAAATTCCATTGCGCGGAAACGTTAAAGGCGTTCGCCTGGCCCGGGGTCGGGGCACGGAACGCGGTACCGTAAGCGCCGCGCAGGGCCATCACCGGGGTCAACTGGTAGCGCGAGGCCAGCTTGAATGTGGTGTGGCCGCCGTAGTCCGGGTACTGTTCATGCCTGGCCGCCAGGCCCAGGGTCCAGCCCGCTTGCAGATTCATTTCCACATCCGCATAAGCAGCGGTGTTTTCCCGCCGCCAACGGCCCGCCGCCAGGGGGCTGAAACCCGGAAAACCGTTGGATGCGCTGCTGAACCCCTGGGCCGCGTACGGACCGATCCGGTATGACGGCAGGCCGCCCAGGCCAATGGTGTACTCCTCCTCACGCCACTCCAATCCAGCCGCCAGATGCAACCGGTCGGACACCGCATAAGCCAGGTCCAGGTTCAGATTCAGCTCCTGCTGCCTGTTGTAACCGGGATCAAAGCTGGTGGGGCTGGCGGGCCCCAGCGAACCGTTCAGGGTGTCGTAGATAAAGTAGTCGACTCTGTTGCTGCCGAGGCCGGCGCTCAGGTCCCACCGCAAGCCGCTGTGCCATTTGCCGCGCAATCCGAGCAGGGCGCTGTAGTCTTCCAGGTCACCACCAAAACGCGGCGTAAAACCGCCGGGAAAGAGATCAAGAAAGGTAAAGCAATTGGGGTTCGCCTGGATGGCGGCCAACGCCGCGGGGTCCGCCACGTTATTCCGGACAGTTACCAGCGGACAATTTGCCGAGCCGTCCGGCACGCCGTCTTCAGCATCCAGCGCATCAGCCACCAGCAGCGTCTGCCCCGCATCGTTACTGTACACCCCGGAACGGGTGTGGGGATTGCGATAGTTAAAACCGCCGTCTACGTGTTTCGACAACCAGCCGGCATGACCGTACAGTTCAACCCCGCCGTCCAGCACCGCGGCAAAGTTGGACCAGAGTTTAAGATTGTCATCCACCTGCGGAGACCCCCAGATCTGCACCGGATCCGCCACCGCGGTGTTACCGGCTTGAATCAACGCCGCCGCGTCATCACGCTGCACGCTGCGCACGGTGGGATCCTGGCCGCTGAATTCCGCGCTGAGGTTGAGGAAGCCCCGGGCCGTCAACGGCAGGCCCAGGTTTGCCGCGATAGTGTACTGATCCCCGTCACCCTGATAGTAGCTGCCGTAGCGGGCCGACACCGCAGCCCCGGCCGCATCCTCCCGCAGCAGCAGGTTGATCACGCCGGCAATGGCATCCGAGCCGTATTGGGCGGAGGCGCCGTCGCCGAGGACCTCCACCTGACGCAGGGCGATGGCGGGCACCGCGGCAAGATCCGGCCCCTGGGAGCCCGAGGATACGCTGCTGCTCAACCAGGATATCACCGCACTGCGGTGGCGCCGCTTACCATTAACCAGCACCAACGCCTGGTCCGGCGCCAGGCCGCGTAGATTGGCCGGCCGCACGATGGTACCGGCGTCGCTGATGGGTTGGGTGTTGACGTTAAAAGAAGGCGCCACGGTACGCAGCAGATCCGGCAGGTCCACGTCCGCCTGATGCATAAGCGTGTGGCCGCCAATCACATGCACGGGCGCCAGCGTCTCTGCGCTTGATTGCGGCCCGCTGCGGCTGCCGGTGACCACCAGGTTTTCTATGACCGGTGCGTGCGGCGTCTGCGCTGATTGAGCCCAGGCCGGCGCGCCGGCCGGCAGCAGGATACAGGAAATAACGGCCACACAGCGGCCGGTAACAAACCGGTTAACGGCTTGGAAAGATCTGAGACAAGACATTTGGGAAGGCCAGAGGCTAAATTTCGCAGTGTGCAGCCCCGCACGCCCCAGGTATCAACGGACCTCTAACAATCTCCCAACGGTTTGCAACCCGGGCTAGTCCGTCAGCCGCTGGGCAGCGGCAAATTCCGCGGAGTAGGCGGCAGCTGCATTCTGCACTTCCGGCGACCAGTCCCGCCACATGTCCCCGCCCGGATCATCAGTACGGAACTTATCCAGATCCTCGGTCCAGAAATCCGCCAGCACCGCCTGGCGGATTACCTCTGAATGATTGTGCCCGGCCATGTGCGCGGTGCGGTGGTGCCAGAACACGATATCACCGGCCCGCCCCCAGCACTCCACGGGTTTGGTGTCGCGGTTCAGCATTTCAATCTCCGCCAGGTATTCAGGCGTGTGCAGAATGCCCTTGAAACTGGGCAGGTGATCGTAAAACGGTATGCGCGGCTGGTCGTAACGCAGCTTATAGGTGGGATAAAGGCGGCGGTGCGAACCCGGCCACACCTTGAACGCGCCGCCGCCCGGCGGCGTATCGTCAAGCAGCCCCACCACCCCTAACTGAAACGGGTGGCCGTCTGTGTGGCAGGCATCCGGCTGCCGCGGCTGGTCGCCGTACGGCAGGGTACAGTAGACCCCCCGCGCGCCATCATTAGCCAACGCCGGGTCCGTGGGACCGCCCGGCCAGGCCGGCCCGCGGCTGCCCATGGGTGTACCGTTCACCACCGCCTGGCGCAGCGTGCCGCCCAACAACTGCCCGGCCATGGCGCAGATCCGCGGCGAATAGATCAGGTTGATGACTTCGGCAGACACCCCCAGGGTACGGTTCAACCAGCGGTAGCCGTCACGTACATGCAGCGAATCTTCACTGCGTTCCGCGGCGTCAAACGGGCCTACGTGAGTGTTCTTGTCTTCCCGGCGCAGAGCCGAAGCCGGCGGCAACGCCTGCCACATCAAATCCCGCACTTCTGTGCACAGTTTTTTTATCCATGGCGCCGGGTACCAGCAAGTAGCCGTTGTCTTTGAAAAACGCTATCTGTTCATGATTCAGATGCATACTGCCCTCCTGTAGTCATATGATACGTCGTTTTTTGGGTATTCAGTTCTGCCCGGGCTGCTTAGTGAATAGCAGGGGAGTTCCAGGAACGCCGTAAATACGTCCCTGTAGGCTCGAGGACTTTTGGAGTGAGTTTTTTGGGTATTCAGTTCTGCCCGGGCTGCTTTGTAAATAGCAGGAGAGTTTCAGGAACGCCGTAAATACGTCCCTGTAGGCTCCGGCGCCGACTTCCTGTCGGCGACGGTCCTGAAACTCTGCTATTCACACGCAGCCCTGACATTGCTACTGCCCAAAAGACACGCTCCCAGCCTTGGAGTTTTGCTACACCTCAGCGTTAACCGAAAACACTCAGATAACACCATGCAGGGAATTTCCGCTACACCATGACGGCTACGCACACCACCTGGCCTCTCAGCGCGGTGGGTCCACCAGGAAAATGCGAGTGCCAGAATGTAGCGACAACTCCAGCAGGGTATCTACACAACAGGCCGGTGGACGGGTAACTAAGTTGTTTCGGGGTGTCGGCGACAGGATGTCGCCGCCACAGCCTACAGGGATGTACTTGCGGCGGCCCGGAACGACTTAGTTG
>JANQOA010000370.1 GCA_028279305.1 Pseudomonadales bacterium | reverse complement strand
CATGATCAGCGCGTTGAGGAAGCTGATATTGTGATTAACGCCGCGGATGTAATACGCGTCCAGGGCATCCGCCATGTGTTCGATGGCGTCGGCCCGGGTGTCGCCGTAAGTGACCAGTTTGGCGATCATCGGGTCGTAGAACATGGACACTTCGCTGCCTTCTTCGATGCCGGTATCCACCCGCACATGACGGGATTCCTGGGGCGCCTGATACTTCACCAGGCGGCCGATGGAAGGCAGGAAGTTGCGGAACGGATCTTCCGCGTACACCCGCGCTTCCATGGCCCAGCCGGTCAGCGTCACGTCGGCCTGGGTTAAAGACAGTTTTTCGCCGTCAGCCACGCGGATCATGTGTTCCACCAGGTCTTCGCCGGTGATGTATTCCGTAACCGGGTGTTCCACCTGCAGGCGGGTGTTCATTTCCAGGAAATAAAAATTGCGCTGGGCGTCAACAATAAACTCCACGGTGCCGGCGGAGCAGTAGTTGACTGCTTCAGCCAGAGCCACCGCCTGGGCGCCCATGGCCTGCCGAGTCGCCTCATCAAGGAACGGCGAGGGTGCTTCTTCGATCACCTTCTGATGGCGGCGCTGAATTGAACACTCCCGTTCCCCCAGAAAGATGGTGTTGCCGTGGGTATCCGCCAACACCTGGATTTCGATGTGGCGCGGTTCTTCGATGAACTTTTCCGCAAACACCCGGTCGTCGCCGAAACTGGAGCGGGCCTCGTTGGCGGCGCGTTCAAAACCGTCGCGGCACTCGTCGTCGTCCCAGACCACCCGCATGCCTTTGCCGCCGCCGCCGGCGCTGGCTTTCAGCATGACCGGATAGCCGATATCGCGGGCGATCTGTACGGCGTGGTCGGGCCCCTCAATCACATCGGTGTAGCCGGGAATGGTGTTTACACCAGCTTTTTCCGCCAGGCGTTTGGAAGTGATTTTGTCACCCATGCTGGTGATGGCTTCCACGCCGGGGCCGATGAAGGTGATGCCCGCGGCATCCAGCGCGTTACAGAAATCAGCATTCTCGGAAAGAAAACCGTAGCCCGGGTGCACGGCCTGGGCGCCGGTACTGCGGCAGGCTTCAATAATGCGGTCCATGCGCAGGTAACTTTCCGCGGAGGCGGCGGCGCCGATATGGACTGCTTCGTCCGCCATACGCGTATGCAGCGCGTTGGCATCCGCGTCGGAATACACCGCCACGGTTTTAATGCCCATGCGCTTGGCGGTCTTAATCACGCGGCAGGCAATCTCACCGGGGTTGGCTATTAGAATTTTTGTAAACATAGTTTTACCGCAAAGCGTTACAGAGGGATGTTGCCGTGCTTGCGCCACGGGTTTTCAAGTTTCTTGTCGCGCAGCATGGCAAACGACCGGCACACCCGTTCGCGGGTTTCGTGGGGCTTAATCACGTCGTCGATGTAACCGCGGCTGGCAGCGGTGTAGGGGTTGGCAAATTTGTCCTGATATTCAGCGGTGCGCTGGGCGATCGCCTCTTCGTCGCCGATATCCTTGCGGAAGATGATTTCCACCGCCCCTTTTGCCCCCATCACCGCAATTTCCGCCGTTGGCCATGCCAGGTTCACGTCCCCGCGCAGGTGTTTGGAGGCCATCACGTCGTAAGCGCCGCCGATGGCCTTGCGCGTAATCAGGGTCACCTTGGGTACCGTACATTCGGCAAAGGCATACAGCAGCTTGGCGCCGTTCTTGATGATGCCGCCGTATTCCTGGGCGGTACCCGGCATAAACCCGGTGACGTCCACCAGAGTGAATATGGGGATATTAAAAGCGTCGCAGAAGCGCACAAAACGGGCACCCTTCTTCGACGAGTTGATGTCCAGGCTGCCGGCCATGACCATCGGCTGATTTGCCACCACCCCGACGGTGGAACCCTGCAGGCGGATAAAACCGATGACCATGTTCTGCGCGTAGTCCGGCTGCAGTTCAAAGAACTCACCTTCGTCCGCTACCTTGTGAATCACTTCTTTGATGTCGTAGGGTTTGGTGGAGTCCGCCGGAATCAGCGTGTCCAGGGAAAAATCCTGCCGCTTGCCGGAATCGCTGGTGGGCCAGCGCGGCGGCTTTTCGCGGTTGTTGGCGGGCAGATAGTTGAAGAACTTGCGGGTCAGCAGCAGGGCTTCCACATCGTTTGCAAAAGACAGGTCGGCAACGCCGGATTTTCTGGTATGCACGCTGGCGCCGCCCAGATCTTCCGGGGTGACCTCTTCGTGGGTCACGGTCTTGACCACGTCGGGACCGGTAACAAACATATAGGATGAATCTTCCACCATGAAGATAAAGTCGGTCATGGCCGGTGAATAGACCGCGCCGCCGGCGCACGGGCCCATGATGACGGAAAGCTGCGGCACCACGCCGGAGGCCAGCACGTTACGCTGGAAAATTTCCGCATACCCCCCCAGCGAGGCCACCCCTTCCTGAATGCGCGCACCGCCTGAATCGTTCAGGCCGATCACCGGAGCGCCTACCTTCATGGCCTGGTCCATCACCTTACAGATTTTTTCCGCAAACGCTTCGGACAGAGCGCCGCCGAATACCGTGAAATCCTGGCTGAAGACAAATACCAGGCGGCCGTTGATGGTGCCGTAGCCGGTGATCACGCCGTCCCCGGGGATCTTCTGTTCTTCCATGCCGAAGTCGTGGGAGCGGTGTTCGACAAATTTATCCCACTCTTCAAAACTGTCTTCGTCCAGCAGAATGGATATACGCTCCCGCGCGGTCAGTTTGCCTTTAAGGTGTTGCTGCTGAATGCGGTGTTCACCGCCCCCGAGCAGGGCAGCCTGTTCTTTTGCTTCCAGCAGGCCCTTCAGCTTGGCGTTTAAATCCTGCATCCACTAGCCTCGTAATAAGTTGTAGTTATAAAGCGGCGACGAATTATACTCATTCCTTTTACCCTGATCTAGGCGGACTTAGCGCCGCCGGCCGTGCCGCCGCAATCTTGTTCACGGCAATCTTGTTTCATGGCAGGCGGGATGCGTTAATTGCCGCGGGGAGGCACCATGGTTGCAGACAAAGCGGTAGAAGCACAATCGGAATCGCCGGCGGCGGCGCAGGAAGCGGTTTTTGTTGAAGATCTTGGCGCGCGCCTGCTGGACAGCGGCTGGCTGCCGGAGCGCTGGCAGCCGGCGCTGCAGATGCTGGAACAATACCCCTGGCTGGGGGCGTTGGCGGTGGTTGTTGCCGCGTATGTGCTGGCGCTGGGCAGCCGCCTGGTATTCGGCTGGGTGCTGAGTTTGCGCGCTTCGCGCCATGAGACGGAGGCTGCTGCACCCTGGAATACGGTTGTGCTGCGTGAACTGCGGCGTCCGGTATTCACCACCATGTTTGTACTCGGGCTGGCCCTGGCGGTGCAGATCTCTGCCATGCCGGTGGGCAAACCGCTGCTGCTGAATATCCTCTTTACCGCTGTGATTATCAGTTGGATGCTGGCCGCCTTCCGCCTGTCTACCGGCATTCTTGGCGTGATGGCGGACAGTCCCCGGTTTGCCATGGTGGAAGCGCGCACCGTGCCGCTGTTTGACCTGGCCTGTAATCTCACGGTGCTGCTGGTCAGCAGCTACGCGCTGTTGCTGGTGTGGGGTATCAACCCGGTCGGCTGGCTCGCCTCCGCCGGTATTGTCGGTATAGCGGTGGGCTTTGCGGCTAAAGATACCCTGGCCAACCTGTTTTCCGGCCTGTTTATCCTCGCCGATTCGCCGTATAAGATCGGTGACTACATAAACCTCGACAGCGGCGAGCGCGGCAAGGTGACCGCCATCGGCATGCGCAGTACACGGTTGTTGACCCGTGCTGATGTTGAAATCACTGTGCCCAACGCGATCATCGCCAACGCCAAAATCACCAATGAAAGCGGCGGCAGGCACCGGAAGATGCGTGTTAATCTGCCTGTTGGGGTGGCTTACGGCTCCAACGTGGACCAGGTATGTGAGGTGTTACGGCGCACCGC
This sequence comes from Pseudomonadales bacterium, assembly GCA_028279305.1. GTDB lineage: Bacteria > Pseudomonadota > Gammaproteobacteria > Pseudomonadales > Azotimanducaceae > UBA4421. The sequence goes on along the minus strand of JANQOA010000370.1, from coordinate 10,215 downwards.
CGTGGCCCATGCAGAGACCTGCGGGGAACCGCCGCCGCAGGTGCGCATGCGCAGTTTCGGCGCCTCCGGCCTGGAGTTTGAGCTGTTGGCGTGGATTGAAGACCCGCAGGACCGCGGCCGGATATCCCATGAAGTGCTGATGTCGATTTACAAGAACTTTGCCGCGGAGGGTATCGAAATTCCATACAGTAAACAGGACATTTACGTGAAAGAGTTGCCGCATCAATGAGCGGGGGAGCAATGAGCGGAGAAGCAACGGGCGCGGGGGCATTAGCAGGTATCCGCGTCGTGGATCTGACCGACGAACGGGCCATATACGGGGCTAAACTGCTTGCCGACCTGGGTGCTGAAGTGTTGCGCCCGGAACCGCCGGACGGTGATCCGTTGCGCCGGCGCGGGCCGTTCGGCCGGGATGAAGACGGGGTGGAATACTCTTTGTGGCACGCTTTTTTTGCCAGCAACCGCCGTTTTTTCAGCGTCGACCCGGCGCAGCCCGGGCAATTGGAACAGTTGCTGGCGTTAATCGGCGCCGCGCAGGTGCTGCTGGTGTGTGACGGCGGCTTCTGCAGGGGGCAACTTGATCTGGCGGCTTTGCAGCAACAGCACCCGGCGCTGGTCATTGTGGATACCTCTTCATTCGGCCCGGCGGGACCGTGGCGGGACTATCTGGCGCCGGATCTGGTGGCGGGGGCGCTGGGCGGCGCGGTGGCCACCACCGGTGACGTGGATACGCCGCCGCTTAAAACATTCGGCGAGCTCAACTTCATGGTGGCCGGCGCCTATGTTGCCATTGGGGCGTTGGCCGCCTTGTTTGCCGCAGATGCTACGGGCCGCGGCCAGAAGGCTGAAATATCGGTGCACGAATGTATTGCGTCCTGTCTGGAGCAGGTGTTCATGTTTTACTGTTACGAGCACCTGCTGGGCCGGGAAGAGGGTAAGGTGCTGCCGCGGCGGGGAGCACTGCACTGGTCGGATGCGTATACCGTCATGAATGGTAAAAACGGCAGCATCATGGTCACCCCAACCCCGGACTTTGACGCCCAGTTGGCCTGGCTGATCGAAGAAGGGGTACATGATGACCTGCTCGACCCCAAGTACCAGGAACCGGAAAATCTGCGCCTGTTGATCCTGCGTGTCATGGAAGTGCTGCAAAACTGGGTGGCCGGCCAGGACGTGGAAGCTCTGTTTTACGCCGCCCAGCAGCGTCATGCCCCCTACGGCTGGGTGCAGCCGCTGGAGAAGGTGGCGCACAATCCCCAGCTTGAAGCCAGAAACTGGTACGTACCTTACCGGCTTGGCGGGCTGCAGACACAGGCCCCCGGGGCTCCCTACCGGTTCAGCGACACGCCGTGGCGGCTGGCTGACTATGCGGAACCCTCCGCGGTTCTGGCTGATATCGGCTGGGAGTCCAAGCCATGAGCGCGCGGCCGCTGGACGGCTTGAAAGTACTGGACTTTACCCACGTACTGGCGGGCCCGTTTGCCACCCGGATTCTGGGTGACATGGGCGCGGACGTGGTGAAAATAAATTCCGCGTCCCGTGCCCAGGGCGCAAACACGCCGGATCATCCGTACTACCTGATGTGGAACCGCAACAAGCGCGCCCTGGCGCTGGACATGGCGCAGCCCGGGGCACGGGAACTGGGCCGCCGTCTGGCGCAGCAGGCGGACGTGGTGGTAGATAATTTTTCCGTTGGCGTACTCGACCGTTGGGGCATGGGTTATGACGCGGTCAGCGCGGTCAACCCCGGGGTGATCTATGTGCAGATGTCCGGCATGGGTGAGGGTGGTCCCTGGTCCGACTTTGTGACCTATGCGCCCACCATTCATGCGTTGGCCGGGCTCACACACCTGACCGGTGTACCTGGACGCGAAGATATCGGCATCGGCTATTCATACAACGACCACCAGGCCGGCCTGCACGGCGCGGTAGCCATTCTCGCCGCTCTGGCCGCCAGGCAACGCAGCGGCAAGGGCCAGCGGGTGGACGTATCGCAATTTGAGGTTGGCGTGAATTTTGCCGGGCCGTCGTTGCTGGATTATTTTGTTAACGGGCACAAGGCCCGTGCCGTGGGTAACAGGCTGCCCTACGATGCGGCGGTACCGCACAATGTCTACCGCTGCGCGCCGCGGCAGGTCAGTTCCGTTGGCGAGGAACGCTGGCTGGCAATCGCCTGCATGGATGACCGGCAGTGGCAGCACTTGCAGCAGGTGCTCGGCAATCCCGACTGGTGCCGTGCCCCGGGCCTGGATTCAGCGGCGGGCCGGGTTGCCGCGGAGCAGGAAATAGACCGTCAACTGAGCGCCTGGTGTGCGGACCAGGATGCTTACGAGCTGATGGCGCGGCTGCAGGCGGCCGGAGTGCCGGCCGGAGTGGTGCAGGACGGCGCGGATTTGATGGAGCGGGACCCGCAGTTGGGGCGCGGACCGTTTGTGCAGCCGCTGGATGATCCGCATCCGGTGGCAGGCGTCACCTGGGTGGACAAGCTGCCCATTCATTTTGATGTGATGCCCTGTGACCGTTACACCCGGGTGCGCACGCTGGGTGAAGACAACCAGGCTGTGTTGGCGGATTGGCTGGACATGGATGCCGGTGAAGTTGGCAGCATGACCGAGGAGGGGATACTGAAATGAATCATATGATCGCGCGGCAGGAAGTGGAGTATTTGCGCCGCCGCTACGCCCAGGCTACTGACTTGATTGGCACCGGCAGCGCTGCAGACGAAAGCCGCGGCCGGGCCGTATATGAAGAAATTTTCAGTGCTGACGTACAGATTCGGACCCAACCCAGGGCCGGTGAGGTGCTGCAGGCCGGCAGCCCTTCGGGCTGGGCGGACGTGGTCAAGGAAGCGTTGGCGGGTTTTTGCGCCACCCAGCACCTGATCGGCACCCAACTGGTTGAACTCAGCAGCCTCAGTGAAGACGCGCACGGCCAGGTGAGCGCCGGTGAAGCGCAGATGCAGAGTTATCTGCATGCCTGGCACGAACAACCCGACGGCCAGGTTTACATCTACATCGGAAACTATGTCGACCGGGTGGAGTTCAGGCCCGGTAACGGCTGGCAGATAGTGGACATGACGCTGGTGGAAATATCATCCGAATGGCGCCCGCTGGGCGTGCGGACTTAATCGTACAGACTTACGCGTACGGACTGGCCCGTACGGAATAACTTGTACAGAATAACAAGGGAGAACAAGTGGGCATTCTGGATAACAAGGTAGCGGTAGTGACCGGGGCCAGCAAGGGCATCGGCAAGGGTATCGTCGAAGGCCTGTGTGAAGCCGGCGCAACGGTATATTTCACCGGCCGCAGCGAAAGCCATGCAGAACCGCCGGCGCCGATGACGCTGCAAGCAACGGCGCGCTCGGCTAATGCGCTGGGCGGGCAGGCGATTGCCGTGCCGGTGGATCACAACAATGACAGTCAGGTTGAGGCGCTGTTCAAGCGGGTCGACGCAGAGCAGGGCCGTCTGGATGTGCTGATCAACAACGTGTACCAGATCCCCGATCCGCCGGCCATGGGCAAAGGCTTCTGGGAGCACCCGGTGTCGGTCTGGGATGACCAGTGCGGGGTCGGCTTGCGCGGTTATTACGTAGCTTCGGTATTCGGTGCGCCGTTAATGGTGCGGCAGGGCAGCGGGTTGATTGTCAATATCTCGTCCCGCGGCGGCCGTGAGTACGTCTTCAGCGCCTCTTACGGGGTCGGCAAGGCGGGCGTGGACCGTATGGCCCAGGACTTTGCCGTTGAGCTGAAGCCGCACAATGTTGCCGCCATCTCACTGTCGCCTTCCAAGGTAAAAACCGAATTTATCCTGGATATGGTCGACGCCGGTAAAATGCAGATTGATGAAGCGCAGGCGGAATCCGTGCGCTTCTCCGGACGTTGCGTGGCCGCGCTGGCGGCTGACAGTAACATCATGGCGCGCAGCGGCCAGATCTGCACGGTTAAAGAGATGGCGGCGGCTTATGGTTTTGTCGACCCGGACCGGGAGTAGTCTCCCTGGATGGCAACACCGTCCGCCAGCAGGGTGTCGATCCGGTCGCGGCTGAAACCGTAAGATAATAATATGTCCGTGGTCTGCTCACCGGTGACCGGTGCCCGCCCCGGGGTGCGCTGGCTTTCGCTGCTGAGCTGAAACGGGGTGGCGAAGGTCCGTTCGATGCCGGGATAGCCGGATTCCGAAGGCACTATCACCTGGTTGGCCAGCAACTGTTTGTCCTCGATCACCTCCGAGTTCTGCATGATCAGGCTGTAGACAATACCTGCCTGGTCGAGGCGCGCGCAGATTTCTTCAGCCGTGAATTTGCGCATGGCTTTGCTGATCTCGCCGCGTGCGAACACCCGGTTTCTGAACAGTGGTTTGACCGGTTGCAGACGTTCGTCTTCCAGCCACTGGGGCTGCTGCAGGCATTCGACAAATTTTGCCCAGTCCCGTTTAACGTTCTGCACCGCCACCAGCACGTAGCGGTTGTCCGCGGTGGTATAAACGTTCTGCACCGGATTCGACCAGCCTTCCTGATCACGCCGGGCGCTGCCGTCAATACCGGCCAGCGTGGCCTGCAGATTTAAACCGTTAGACCAGGCGCCGTTGGCCGCCAGCGATGTGGAAACCATGCTGCCTTCACCGCTCTGACTGCGCTTGTATAGGGCGGTCATGATGCCGGCAAACACGCTCATGGCGGTGGCGTGGTCACCGACGCCCCCGGCGGGCAGGGTGGGGGGGATATCTTTGTCATGCATCATGTCCAGAATGCCGGTGCGTGCAAACCAGCCCGTCAGATCAAAGGCGCGGCGGTTGGCATCAGCACCCTGCAGCCCGTAAGCTGAGACCTGTGCATAAATCAGCCGCGGGTTGATGGCCTGCAACTGAGGCCATTCAAGGTTGTAGCGCTGCATCTGCTCGGTGTTGAAGTTCACCAGAAAAATGTCCGCCTGTTGCAACATTTCCGTCAGCACCCGGTAGCCCTCCGGCTGGGTGATATCCAGTGCCAGGCCGCGTTTGTTACGGTTGGTAAGCTGCCAGGAGAAATCGCTGGGGTGGCCCGCGGCGATGGAGCGGTGGCGGTCGCCTGCCGGCGGTTCAATTTTCACCACGTCCGCGCCGTAGTCCGCCATGATGGTGGCGGCACAGGGCCCCGCCAGAAAGGAAGCGGCATCAATCACCTTCAGATCGGCAAACAGGGTGGACATGGCGCGGGTTCTCCTTCTTGTTGGTGCAAGTTGTCGGTTGCGATGCCGGCAGCAGGTTGCCGGTCAGGGTTTTAACGCTTTGATGCGCGGCACCACTTCATCAGCCATCAGTTGCTCGTTGGCAGTGGTGTAGTCGCCGCGGCAAGCGGAGTTCAGAATAACCGTGCGCGCGCCGGCGTCAACGTACTCTTTCAGGCGCGCCACCACGTCGTCGGGCGTGCCGGCCAGGGCATATTTGTGCACCAGCTTGGAGAAGTCCTGGTTGTACTGTTTGGACAGGCGCTCCACGGCCATGTCCACGGCTGCCTGGCGCTCTTCGTGGACACAAAAGAATATGAATTGGCCGGCTTTTACCGGCTGTTGGCGCTGTGCTTCAGCAGCGTAGCGGTTAATTTTCTCAAGACTGCCCTGCAGTTGTTCCGGTGTGTACATATAGGGCAGCCAGCCGGTGCCGTAGCGGGCACAGCGCCGCAGCGCAGCGTCGCTGCGGCCGGAGATCCAGACCGGCAGGGGCTGCTGCACCGGCTTGGGGGCCAGGGTAACCCCGTCCAGGCGGGTAAAGGGGCCCTCGAAGCTGACTGCGTCCCCGCTGAACAGTAATTCCAGTACCTGCAGAGCTTCGTTTGTCCGCGCGCCCCGCTCGCGTACCGGTACACCCACAGCGTCAAACTCTTTGGCGTATTCACCGCCCACGCCTACGCCAAGCTGAAAGCGCCCGCCGGATATGACGTCCAGGGTGGACACCTGCTTGGCCAGCAGCGCCGGCGGATATAAGGGCACCAGGGTAATGGTGCTGATCAGCTTGATGTGCCGGGTGGCACCGGCGGCGGCGGCCAGGGAAATCAGGCCGTTGCCGATGGGACCGTAGAAGAAAACGTGTTCACCCACCGAGATGAAGTCATAACCCTGCCGTTCCGCCTGCCGGGCGTTGTCCGCAATGGCGTCCATGCGCCCGGCGCCGATCCCCAATTCTATTGCGTCTGTCACAGACCTTTCCCTCCCGTCGCGCGCGGTTCCGCACGCGCTGTCTATTGTGTCGCTCTATGTTGCCTTTCCCCTGGCTTGCAGGCGGCTACCAGCTGTTGATGTGCATCACCGTGGACACCGGCGGCCGGTAAGCGGGTTTAAACTCTGTGCCCCTGGTATACGCAATGGGAATTAATGCCACCTGCTGAAACTCAGCGTAGGGAATACCCAGCAGCTCGGCAATCTCCTGTTCGTGCATCAGATGCAGGGTGGTCCAGGCAGTGCCCAGGCCGCGGCTGCGGGCCGCCAGCATAAAACTCCAGGCGGCGGGAATAATGGAGCCGAAGGTGGAGGCCTGGCCGAGCAGGTTGTTGGTCTCCGGCTGATCGGTACGCCCGGCAATACACGGAATCAACATGGCCGGGGCACGGCCGATGTTGTCAGCCAGGAAGTCCGCGGAGGAAGCGGAGCGGGTCTGGCTGGCGGTCAACTGGTTGTCCTGACTGCTCATATGCAGCTTGTGGATAGCCACCGGCATGTCCCGGTACAGGCTGAATGCCTGTGCGTAAAGCTCGCCGATACGCTGGCGCTTCTGCGCGTCGGTGACAAAGACAAACTGCCAGCCCTGGGCGTTGGAGCCGGTGGGCGCCTGCACGGCTAATTCCAGACATTCGGTCAGCACGCTGTCGGGTACCGGCCGCTCAAAATCCAGGCGTTTGCGCACCGCGCGGGTGGTGCTTAGCAGTTCGTTGTTGCTGAGGTTCAGTTGTTCATGGGTTTCATTGGGAGCGGCGGCCATGGGTTGTCCTTTTGGTCTGTGGTCGAGATGTATGTGGTCAAGCTGCGGCCGGCCATTCTAGAATGGCGGCGCCACAAATGCATAGCGGGGAATATCGTGTCCGCCAACCCACCTAACGTGCTTTTTATCATTACCGATCAGCAGCGGGCGGATCACGTGGGCTTTATGGGTAACAGCGTGGTGCGCACGCCGAACCTGGATGCACTGGCGGCAGGCGGCATGGTGTTTGAGAATGCCTGGGTGGCCAACCCCGTTTGCATGCCGAACCGGTGTTCGATTATGACCGGGCGCATGCCCACCGCCCACGGCGTGATTTTTAACGACCGTACCCTGGACTGGGGCGCCAACACCTTTGTGCGCCGTTTTCACGCCCAGGGCTACCGCACGGGATTAATCGGCAAGTCTCACCTGCAGCACGGTATGAGCAAAAACAGCGTGGTGCCGTTCCGCGGCACCGGTGCTTCCCGGGACGCTTATCCACCGGGCTGGGACCAGATTGAGGACTATGAACGTTACCTGCAGGAGGTGCCGCCGGGCCCGGAAAGTTTTTACGGTTTTGAGCACATCGAACTGTCCATTGATCACGGCGCCCGGGCCACCGGCCATCATCTGCAGTGGGCGCTGCAGAAAGGCGCGGACCGGGACCTGATGCTGGCGGACTACAGCGCCGCGGCACCGGGCCGGCACCGCGCGGAGGAATGGTGGCAGATCTACCAGCCGGAATACGCGGAGGAGTTCCACTCCACCCGTTTTGTCACCGAACGCACGGTCAACTTCATCAACCAGGCGGCAACGGACAAACGGCCGTGGCTGGCCTGGTGTTCGTTCCCGGATCCCCACCACCCGATGACGCCGCCGGGGGACTGGTTTTTCCGCCACCGCCCCCAGGACATGGTGTTACCGGAATCGCGGCGCGATGAGCTGGCGGACGCGCCTGAACATTTGCGCCTGTTCAGCGCCGTGCATCCGGACCGGCAACGCGATTGGGTGACCCCCTGCGGTTACGGCGACGACAACCTGTTGCGCAGGGCGATTGCCGCAACCTACGGCATGATTGAAATGATCGACGATGGCGTGGGGCAGATTTTTGCGGCGCTGGATGCCGCCGGTGAGCTGGACAACACCATTGTAGTGTTCACCAGCGACCACGGTGACATGATGGGTGACCACAGCCTGTTTTTGAAAGGATTTATGCACTACCGCGGCACGCTGCAGGTGCCGATGGTGGTAAAAGCGCCGGGTGCGGCGGCGGGCCGCAGCCAGGCCCTGGCCAGCAGTGTTGATCTCGGCCCCACGCTGATGGAACTGTGCGGGGTGGCGGCCTACGATGGCATTCAGGGCCGGTCGCTGGTGCCGTTGCTGCAAGAGCCGGGGGCGGCGGTGCGCGACTGGGTATTGATCGAAGATGATATTGCCACCATCACCGCGCAGCTGACGCCGATCCCGGCAAAAACCCGCACCCTGATTACCCCCACCCACCGTTATACGCGCAACACCAAAGGTGAGCAGCAGCTGTTTGACCTGGTGGCTGACGCTGACGAAATGCATGACCTGCAGCGGCGTGACGAAAGTTTGCGCCAGCGCCACGTCGAGCTGCTGGCTGATGCGTTGATAGCAGTGGACGACGCCGCCCGCGGCGCGCCGGTTACGGCTAGCCTTTAAGCAACCCCGCGCCTGAGCACATGCTGCGCAGCCCGCTGTCCCCATGGGGAGAGGGGCGCGGGCCGGGGTGGTGCCGCCTGCCAATTATGTGCAGAATGTCTGGCTCACAAAATTATAAGGGAAAGGCATGAACTTCGAATTTGGTGAAGACCAGAACCTGGTGCGCGATCAGGCGCGGGGTTTCCTGGCTGAACATTGTCCGCCGGCAGTGGTGCGGCGGGTGTTGGAAGGGGATGAGCTGTACGCGGCGGACCTGTGGCAGAAGATTGTCGAAATGGGTTGGACGGCCACGGTTATTCCCGAAGAGTTCGGCGGCCTGGGCCTTTCTTATCTGGAACTTGTGGTCATAGCTGAAGAACTGGGCCGTGCCTGTGCGCCGGTGCCCTTCGGTTCTTCCGTATTCCTGGCCACCGAAGCGCTGCTGGCTGGCGGCAGTCAGGCGCAGAAGGAAGCCTGGTTGCCCAAGCTGGCGGCGGGTGAAGCCATCGGCACGCTGGCGTACGCTGAAGGCGGCGGCCAGACCACCGCCGCCGCTCTGCAGACTAAGGCTGCCGGCGGCGTGCTGAACGGCAGCAAAGTGGTGGTGGCGGATGCGCAGATTTCCCAGCTTATTGTCGTTGCCGCGGCCTGCGACAGCGGTGACGGCTGCGCCCTTTACCTGGTGCCGACGGATCAGGACGGCGTAACCTGTGAGCCGGTCAATACCATCGACCCGGCCACCAATCACGCCAATATCACCCTGAAAGATGCTCAGGGTGAACTGCTGGGCGCTGAAGGTCAGGGCTGGGCGCTGTTGCAGAGTGTTCTCAACCGCGCGGCCATCCTGTATGCCTGGGAGCAACTCGGTGGATCTGAAAGCTGCCTGGAGATGGCAAAAGAATATGCCATGGGCCGCTATGCGTTCGGCCGCCCGATTGCCTCTTATCAGGCCATCAAACACAAGCTGGCGGATATGTACGTGAAAAACACGCTGGCCCGCTCCAACGCTTACTTCGGCGCCTGGGCCCTGAATACGGATGCCGCGGAACTGCCGTTGGCAGCGGCTACCGCGCGTGTCGGCAGCACTCAGGCCTACTACTACGCGTCCAAGGAAAACATTCAGACCCACGGCGGCATGGGTTACACCTGGGAATTTGATTGCCAGTTCTACTACCGCCGCTCAAAGGTGCTGGCGGTGGCCATCGGCAGCGAAGCCCAGTGGCAGGAAAAATTGATTGCGGCGTCTGAACAGACCAACGCCGCCTAGCAGCACGAATACCTGGAGGAAAGATTATGGACTTTGAAGATACAGCAGAAGAAACCGCGTTTCGTGAAGAAGCACGCGCATGGCTGGAAGCCAATGTGCCCAGCGAAGAAGAACTGGCGGGCATGGACGGCATGGCGCGGGGCAAGTTCTGGCAGAAGCGCAAAGCTGATGCCGGCTGGGCCTGCATCCGCTGGCCGGAAGAATACGGCGGCCGCGGCGCCAATGCCATCCAGCAGGTGATCCTGAGCCAGGAAGAAGCCAAAGTTGCAGCCCCGGACACCGGCATGTTTGCCATCGGGCAGGGCATGGCGGCACCCACCATGATGACCTGGGGTAACGAAGAGGACAAAAAA
>JANQOA010000374.1 GCA_028279305.1 Pseudomonadales bacterium | reverse complement strand
TAAGACCGCCGCCGCAACCGGGTTCAGCGCCTGTAGGTGGCCTCGATCTTAAATCCGTCCAGATCCAGGACAAAAGCACCGTAAAAATAAGCGGTATATTGAGGCCGGTGCCCGGGCGCACCGGCATCGGTGGCGCCGTGCGCCAGCGCGGTCCGGTAGAAGGCGTCCACCGCTGCCTCGCTTACGGCGCTGAAGCTCACATGTAACCCGTAACCGGGCCGCGCGGATTGAGGCGTCTGTGCCAGCAGCCAGAAGCTGGGCGCCAGGTCTGCCGTTTTGCCGTAGGCAACAAAGGTCTCCGCGTCGCGCAGGCGCACCGCGCCCAGAGTTTTCATCACCGGGTCGTAAAAAGCCGCGGCGCGTTCAATGTCCGCTACCGGCAGAGATATATGTTCTAGAACGGGCCACCTCCGGTGTAGCGGTGGGTTGACCGGGTACTGCCCGGTGGTGACACGATCACAACCCTCTGTGATCAGTGGGTTGAGGGGTCACGGTCAGCAGCTTAACGCCCGTTGACTCAAACCGGTGCCAGGTATCCCGGGGTACTACAATCAGCTCACCGGCAGCCAGGTGATGACGTACTTCGGTATTGTCCTGCAGCAGGATCAGGTCGGTGCTGCCTTCAATGGCCAGCACCAGTTCATCTCCGTTGCTGTGCCGTTCCCACTCGCTGTTGCCGGTAAAGGCAGCCACAAATATGCCGCCGTCCCGGTAGTTGCTGAGCTCGGCAAACGATTGTGCCGCCTCCTCAGCGGGGGTCTCGGGAGTTCTGTCGGCCAGGGGTATCAGGGCGTTCAGCGCATTTTGCAGATTAATGGGTGCGGTTTTGGTCATGGAAATGGATATCAGCCCGGTTAATGAGTTCGTTGTTGCGCCTGCCGGTAAACATCTTAGGCGCTGCCGGACGTTGCGGCTATGGCTTTGATCTCCACGTTCAGCAGCGGGTCCGGCAGTTGATGCACTGCCACGGTGGTCCGGGTGGGCGGGTTGATGCCGCTGAAGGCCTGATTAAAGCCGTCCACAAAACCGCCGTAGTCGTTCATGTTCACCAGAAAGCAGGTGACGTCCACCACGTGGGCAAGGTCCAGGGCGTGCGCCTGCAGCAGGATCTGCAGATTGTCGAAACAGCCCAGGGTCTGGGTCAGCGCATCCAGTTCAACTGCGCCGTTGGCCAGGGTCCGCACGCCGGGAATGGTGTTATCAGCGCGGCGGGCGCTGATGCCGGCGATAAACAGCAGGCCGCCGGCTGTCCGGGTAGTGGCGTAGCGGGTCAGGTCGGGGTTGTCGGTGCGATGTCCGGGCATGGCATTCCTCCGCGCGGTTAAGCAGGCAGTCAATTGCAATGTGGTGGCTGATAGATTAATGTCACCAGTGGAAACATTGCAACTCCAAATCAGGAGGCAGCATCATGCATCTTGAACATGTCAACTTCACCGTGGCCCGGCTTGAGGAGTCGGTTGACTTCTACTGCCGGCTGTTTGGCGCGGAAGTGACCTGGCGCGGTACCGCCATGAATATGAACCGGCAGGTTCCGGCGGCCCACGTGCGGTTCGGGGACAACTCTTACGTCTCCATGTTTGAAAGAGAATACGGGGAACGGGCGCCTTATGATTACGGCCCGCCGGGGGTGAACCATGTGGGCATAGTGGTAGATGACCTGCCTGCAATCCGCCGGCGCCTGGCTGAACTGGGCGTAAAGATTGAGAAAGAGGCGGACTATGCGCCGGGTCACAGGCTGTATGTATTTGATCCCAACGGCATCGAACTGGAGCTGGTTTGTTACCAGGCGGCTTAAGGCCGGCGCGTGAATAAGCGCGCCTACCACCACGGGGATCTGGCCAACGCGGCGGTGGTTTGCGGCTATGCGCGGCAGGCGCAGATCACCGATGGCTCCCTGGTTGGGCTGCGCGAGGTGGCGGCTGAATTGGGCGTCAGCCACACCGCCGTTTCACGCCACTTTGCCGGCAAAGTGGGGTTTTTGTCAGCAGTGGCGGTGCGTGCCTACAGGGAAATTGCTGCGTTGCTCAGCAGCGCCTCCAGGCGGCAGCGCAAACGTGGGGTGGTGGCGGAGTTGCGCGGCATGGGGCTGGCCTACCAGCAATACCATTTCCGGCAGCCCGGGGTGCTGCCGCTGTTGCAGCATCCGCAGATTGTGTCGCACTGCGCACCGGCATTCCTGGCCGAGTACAACGCCATGCTGAGTGTGCTGTTTGAGGTGATTGAGCGGGGCAAGGCGGATAAAACCCTGATTAACAGACAGACCAGCGACATCGCTTACGTGCTGCTGTCATTTTCCCTGGGTTACAGCGAAAGCAATCTGGCGCAGCGGCCCTTCGACGGCTCGGTCCCGGTGCGGGACGATGGCTGGGCGATCACGGCCAGACACTTTAAATCCGTGTACAACCTGGTACTGCGGGGGTTGATGGCACAGCCGGGGTTGGCCGGGGAATGACCAGCGCGCCGGGCCGGCAGGATATAATTGCCGCGTTACAGGCGGCGGTGGAACCGCTGCCGTTTGTCACCGCCATGTGGGAAGGGGGCTCCGCTGCCTGGGGCCGGGCGGATCAGTGGTCCGATCTGGACCTGCAGCTGCTGGTGCGGGACAACAACGAGCAAAACACAGCGGTACAAGACACAGCCGTGCAAAACACAATAGAAGCGGTGGATGCGGTGCTGCAGTCCAGCTTTGGTATCGAGTTGCGGTTTGAGGTGCCTCAGCCCACCTGGCACGGCCATGCCCAGGTGTTTTACCGCCTGCGGCAAACCAGCGAATTTCTGCTGGTGGATCTGGCCGTGATAAAACAATCCAGTCCCAATCAGTTTAACGAGCGGCAACGCCACGGCGAACGCCTGCTGATGTTTGATAAAACCGGTGATGCCGTCGCCGTCGACCTGGCGCCCGGTGCGCTGGATAATCAGATCAAGGCCGCCGTTGAACGTATCCGTCAGACGTTTCCGCTGTTTCAGATGCTGGCCGCGAAAGAAGTACTGCGCGGCAACGCGGTAGCCGCCGTTAACTTCTATCACAGCCACACCGTGGCGCCGTTGCTGACCTTGTTACGCATCCTGCATTGCCCCGAACGGTTCGATTTTGGGCCGAAATACGCCCAGGCGGATCTGCCGCCGGTGGTGTATCAGGAGGTTGAACAGCTGTTTTTTGTCGCCGGGGTTGAAGACATCCCGGCCAGGCAGGCGCGTGCGCGGGAGTTGTTTGATGCCGCGCTGGCGGCTGTAGACGCCGCCGGGGTTACCACTTGAGGACTTGCCGGGCAGCGGCACGCTGCCGGTAGCCCTCGTCCCAGGCGCGCAGCAGCGGCCGCTCGCCGAATACATCCACCTCAACGTAACGCATGAACTGCAGGGAAGCCTGCAGAGTGCAGTCGGCAATGGAAACCTGCTCGCCCAGCAGCAGCGGCCGCTTGTCGCTCAACAGATTCTCCAGGTAGTCCAGGGGTGCCTGCATGGCGGTTTCCATCTGCGCGGCCTTTTTCTCATCCTTGGGATAACCCAGTGGAGAATTTACCGCGTGGCCGTAAGCACCCATCGGCCCGGCCAGGCGCAGGTCGACAATGCGCTCCACATCCAGGGCCCGGCCGATGTCTTCAGGGGTGCCTTGCAACAGTGGCTGCTGCGGAAATTTGCGTTCCAGGTACTGAATGATGGCCAGTGACTCCACCAGGTGGCCGCCATCCTCCAGTTCCAACGCCGGTACCGTGCCAAACGGGTTACGTGCCAGATGTTCTGGTTCCTTGTGACGCCCCTTAACGGTGTTTACCACGATCTGCTCGATGTGCATGTCCACACCCAGTTCAGCGCGTTCAGCAATGTACAACATCACCTTGGTTGGGTTAGGCGCCAGCGGCACCATGTAAAGTTTCACTTAAAGGCCCTCCACCAGATCCACTATGTTTTCCAGTAACTCAAACCGTTTCGGGCCCAGCGGCCCGGCGCTGTCCAGGCCGAGTTTCAGTGTGTTTACCCCCACTTCCCGGTACTTGCGCAGACGTTCCCGCACCATGTCCCGGGTGCCCAGCACCTGGAAACGGGTGACCATGTCATCGGGTACACGCTGTGCCGCCTCGTCACGCTTGCCCGCCAGCCACAGGGACTGAACCGCTTGGGCGTCTTCCGCAAAGCCGGCCCGTTTAAAAGCGTCATTGTAGAAGTTTGTAGTGGCAGAGCCCATGCCGCCCATATTAAACGCCACACCCTTTTTGCGGCGGGCGATCATCTCTTCCACATCTTCGCCAATCTCCACCCGCACGGATACACACAGATTGATCTCGTCCAGGGACCGGGTCTGTTGGCTCGCGCCCTCGCGGATGAAATCCAGGTGCGCTTGCGGATGGTCGGGTGAAAACGAGGTGCCCAGCCAGCCGTTTGCGGACGCGCCGGTATAGCGCAGCGAGTTGGGACCCAGGGTGGCCAGGTAAATGGGTACATCGGTGGGTTCGTGGGCAACACGGATGGCTTTTCCTTGACTGTCCGGCAGCGGCAGTTGGAACACCTTGCCGTCGTAACGGACTTTTTCGCCTGCAAACACCATGCGGCAAATTTCCACTGTTTCGCGCAACCGGGTCAGCGGGGTGGCATAAGACACACCGTGCAGGCCTTCCACCACCTGCGGCCCGCTGGCGCCCAGGCCCAGCACAAACCGGCCGCCGCTGAGGTCGTGCAGGGTTAACGCGGTCATGGCGGTCATTGCCGGCGTACGCGCGGTCACCTGCATGATGCCGGTGGCCAGTTTGATGCGCTCCGTCTTGTCCGCCAGATAGGCCAGCGGGGTTGCGGCGTCACTCCACCACGCCTCCGCTGAGAAAGCCATGTCTACGCCCAGCCGCTCGGCCCGCTGCACCCACTCCGTGGTCAGATCCAGGTTACCGGGCTGGGTGCCGCCAATTTCAATGGCCAGTTTCATCAGCCAGCTCCATCATTGTGTCTTTGCTGCGTTCAGCTTAACTTGGCAGGGCCGATTCATATACCTTGCACCGCCGCATGGTTGTTTTTAGCGGCTGTTTGGAAAAGGAGCCCAATATGCTTAATGCCGATCTTTTCAGCGTCGCGCCCAGCACCCTGGCCCCGGTGCGGGCGGCCAGTCACGCGGCGGTGCAATGGCCGTCCCGGGCGGCACGCGCCAACCTGCCGGCGCTGGCGGACGACAGCCATTCCAATCTGGGTTGGCATGAGGCGAACCGGGCGCTGGTCAGTCATCCGTTGGACGCCGCCGGTACGGTTCAACTCGGCTTCAGCTTCGCGTCCGCTGCTTTGTTGCTGCTGGTCGCGGGTGAGATTCGGGAGCAACTGCCTGTGGCCGGCGTTAACGAAACTGAAATCGGCAACTGGTGCGACGAACGGCTGGCCGCGGCGCAACTGCAGGTAACAGGCCGGGTGGAAATGCCTTACGAGCTGCCGGCTGTGGATTATGCCGTTCTGTCCGCGGCGCAGGTTGAACTCAATTGCCTGGGCGCGTGGTTTGCACTGGCACACCAGGCGCTTACACAACTGGTGCATACCGGTGCTGCATTTGCCGTTACGCAGCCCTTGGTCCGCTGCTGGCCCCACCACTATGACCTGGCCACCCTGTTCATGCTGGAGCACGGCGATCCGGAAACCGCGCGGTCTGTTGGCGTGGGCTTGTCACCGGGAGACGGCAGTTACGGCCAACCCTACTTCTACTGCACCCCATGGCCGGCGCCTGCTGAATTGCCGGAAGCTGCCGCCGGGTTCCGCTGGCATACCGAAGGGTTCACTTCCCTGGTGCTGCCCGCCGCTGACATTACCGCGGAGAGTGACGTCGGGGCGCTGCTGGCGGAAGCATTTAGTGCCGCTAAGGATCTGCAGCCCGGCCGGAACCCTTAATCACCAGCCCCTGGCCGGTCGCCAGGTCCAGCACCGGTTCCGCGCGGCCGCTGAAGTAGTCCAGGGCAGCCTGCCGCGCTCCGGGGCACATGGCGGAGCCGTGGTCGTCCAGTAACAGGATGCCTCCCGCCGGCATGCGCGGGAAAAAGAATTCAATGCTGTCCCGGGTAGGTTGTTCGAGGTCCACATCCACGTGCACCAGGCTGAATGTTTTGTCCGCGGCGTCGGCAAAACGCTGGGGAATCCAGCCGGGATAAGTAGTGAAGTTGGCGTATGCCGCCAGGTTGTGCCGTACGTCTGCTTCGGAAACCGCCAGGTCGCCTTCCGTCCAGTGGGAACTCTCCGCGGCATCCGGCTTTGACAAACCTGCAAACGAATCGAAAAGATGCACATGTTTGCCCTGTTGCGCGGCTGCCTCACACATCAGCGCGGCGGAACCGCCGCGGAATACGCCGCACTCGGCAAAGTCACCCGGCAGTTGCCGGGTCAGGCGCAGAAGTTCTTTCAGGTTCCATTTGCGCTCAAAGCTGGTCCAGTTGTCGTTGCTGAAGCGGGTGAAGTACTCGCGGAACTCAAGGTTGTCGAGAATAACCCGGCCGTGATCGGCAATCACAAAGTCAGGCAGTAACCGGCGTTGAATGTAGTACAGCAACTGGTGCCTTGTTTCAGGGTCGAGGCTCCGGCTGTCCGCCTCCGCGGCCACCAGGCGCGGCAACTCGTCCATGAATTTGGCCTGTTCAAAGTCCCGTACTTTGCTGAAGCGCCCGGCGATGGTTTTGCGCAGCCAGTTTTCCAGGGTGTGCTTCAGGTTCGGCACGGCGTTACGCAGCCAGGCTGCCCAGCACGGTGGCCTGCATGGTCTGCTGCATGCGGCTCAGACTGACCCGCCGCGGATCCACCAGATGTTGCATTACCAGCCCGCGCAGCGCGCCTATGATCAGTGCCGCGGCGGCGTCCGCGTCCACGTCAGCGCGGAACTCGCCGCGCTCCACGCCCTTCAGGATCATTGATTTCAGCCGCTCCCGGGCGGCTTCGTTCAAGTCGGCAATGGACTTGCGGATCTCCGGCACAGCGCCCAGGGCCTCACCCATGATCACATACAGTGCCCGCATGGGGCCTTCGCGCAGAGACACTTCGCGCAGGTAGATGCTGATGTAGTTGCTGATAGATTCCGCGGCGCTTTCCCGCTCGATGGCTGTGCCCAGTTGATCGTGCAGAAAGCGATGGGAGATGCGGTCGACTACCGCCTGCAACAAGCCTTCTTTGGAACCGAACTTGTGGCTGACCAGTCCGGCGGTGTAGCCGGCTTCTTTGGCTACACTGTTCATGGTGGTTTTAACGTAGCCGTGGCGGGCAAAACAGACCATGGCTGCTTTCAGCACCTCTCGTTCGGACTCTTCGCGGCGTTGCTCCTGGGTTTTAGGGGCTCTGTCGGTGGGCGGCATGCATGTGGCTTGAGCGGAGAAGGTGCGGATTATAAGTTGAATTGGCGGGTGGGCCTATACCGGCGCGGCTGCCGCGGCGGATTACCGCTTCTGTTCCAGAGCCTGCTGGTGGCTGATCCAATCCCGGCTGATGTTCAATTTCCCGGCCACCTTGTCGTCGGCGTTGATCACGCGCCAGAAGGGGCTGATTTTGCTGACCGGGGTGCCGTCCTGCATGGCTTCCAGGGCGGCTTCCGCGGCGATACGCAAAAATATGGCGGTGGAAACCGGGCACATGGCATCACAGCGGTGGCGCCGGGCCAGTTCATTGCGCAGCCTCTGCACGGTGCGTTTTTCGCCAAAAGGGATCTTCCGCAGGTAGTTGTCAACCATCTTCGGGGTGCCCACCAGCATCCGCTGACCGGCCTTGATACCGGCAAAGTCGTTTTCCAACACCACCTTTTTTGGTTCTTTCCTGGCGTTCAACTTGCTGGTTGCGGATGTCGGCATGGCATGGGCTCCTTTTGGTGCCAGTCTAAGCGATATTCTGAAAAACGGAATAAGGCTGCTTTTTCTTTTTGTAAATCAACAGCTTACCTGATTTGCGCCGTGCGCCGGACGGGCACTGGGCGGCACCTTACGTAGATTCCCGGATAGGGGTGGATGGGCGCGCCGCTTATGCTGACCGGACAAGTAGACGGCAGCCCCACGGGCTGCATAACAAGGAGCCTGTTATGAACGAATTAGTTATGGTTGCCAGCATTACCATGGGTGCGGTTGCGGTAGGCGCCATTGCGTCCACCCTGCTGGCCATTGCGCTGGGAAAAATTAAGGTCTGATCTCACAGCGGCTGTTGCCCGCTTCAGCGCTCTAACTCAGCGCTCCAGCTCAGCTCTCAAGCTCAGTGCCCCAACGCACAACATCCGCATAGCCGTCCAACACACGCAGACTTTCGTCCCGGTCTGCGGTGGGCACGGATAACACAATCCGGTTCACACCTTTGTCTGCCAGTTGCTGCAGGTCATCCGCGGAACCGGGCATGGTCAGCAGCGTAATATCGATCTCACTGATATCGCGCCCGCGCGCTTCACAGGCCCGGGCCAGTTGTTGCAGGCGCTCGTCGAACTCCGGCACGTGTACCGGATACCAGCCTTGTGCATATTCCGCGATGCGCTCCATAGCCCAGGTTGACGTTGCGCCAATGTAGACCGGTGGATGCGGTTGCGAAACCGGTTTGGGTTCTACCCATACCGGGTCAAAATCTACAAACTCACCGTGAAATTCAGCGTCCTTCTCGGTCCAGCAGGCTTGCATGGCCAGCACATACTCGCGCAATACCTTCCAGCGGTCGGCAAACGCCACCCCGTGGTTCTCCAGTTCTTCCGCCAGCCAGCCGCCGCCGACGCCAAACAGAAACCGGCCGTTGGAGATGGCATCCAGGGAAGCCACCCGTTTTGCCAGGGCAATGGGATGGTGTTCCGGCACCAGACAGATACCTGTACCGATTTTCAGTTCGCGGGTGACGGCGGCAGCCTGGGCCAGGTAGGTAAAAGGCTCATAACTTTCCCAGTAGATGCTCGGCAGTTCACCACCCAACGGATAAGGTGTGCGGCGGGAGGCGGGCACGTGAGTGTGTTCCACGGTCCACAGGGAATCAAACCCCCGTTCCTCCGCGGCCCGGGCCAGATCCACGGCGGTGATGGCATAGGTGGTTGGGAAAGTGGATAAGCCGATGTGCATGATTCCTCCGTTGGCCTGGTACTAGATCACTTGGGCGGGGCCGGGCTGTTCAGGGTGTCCCGCAGCTTGTATTTCAATACTTTGCCCATGGCGTTGCGCGGCAGGCTGCTGCGGAAGACAACCTGGCGCGGGTGTTTAAAGCGGGCGAGCTGGCCCTGAAAGCGCGCCAGCAAGTCTTCCTCCGTCAGGCTCATGCCCTCACGCAGCACCACGCACGCCACCACCGCTTCACCCCAGCGCGGATCACTGCGGCCGACCACCGCGTATTCGGCCAGTTCGGGCATGGCCGCCAGCAGGTTTTCCAGCTCCGCAGGGTAGATATTTTCACCGCCGGAGATGATGACGTCTTTTTTGCGGTCATCGATGTAGTAGAACCCTTCTGCGTCGCTGTGGCCGATGTCACCGGTATTAAACCAGCCATCGCTGAATGCCTCCCGGGTCAGCTCCGGTTCGTGCAGGTACTCACTGAACAGGTTGGGCCCGCGGATCTGAATCTCACCACGCTCGCCGGCCCCTGCCGGTTGGCCCTGGCTGTCAACAATGCGCGCTTCACAATGCATGGCCGGCTTCCCGGCGGCACCGCGCTTGCGCTGAGTGTCCGCAATAGGCAGGCAGATGGCGGTGGGCGCGCTTTCCGTCATACCGTAGATCTGTGTTGCCGGCACGCCGCGGTCGTGCCAGGCGTCCAGCAGCGGGTGGGGCACCGTGGAAGATCCGGTACCCACCATGCGCAGGCAGGACAGGTCCGTATTGTTCCACAGCGGATGGTCAACCAGCGCCTGTATCACCGCCGGTACCGCCAGAAACATGGTGGGGCGCAGGCTCTGGATGGCCTGCAGGGTTTCGCCGGGGTCGAAGCGGCGCAGCAGGCTGACCCGGGCGCCGACGTAAAACGCCGGCGTGGTCTGGATGTTCAAACCGCCCGAGTGGAACAGCGGCAACACGCTCAACACATGATCCAGGGCGCGCATCTCCTGGGCATGAATGGCGTTCAAGGCGTTGTAGAACAGGGCGCGCTGGGTGTGCGCCACACCTTTGGGGCGGCCGGTGGTACCGGAGGTGTAGATCAACAGCACCCGGTCGTCCAAGCCGCCCAGATCGGTTAAGGGATCAGCCTCGTCTCCGGGCTGGCTGTCGCGCAGCAGGCCGGCGTAATCCGTATCCAGGCGCAGGCAGTTGAGTTGCGGCAGTTCCGCCGCCAGCGCTTCCGCCTGGGCGTTGAATTCACTTTCCACCAGCAGGTGCCGGGTGTCGCTGTGTTTGAGAATCCACACATGTTCCGGGTCGGCCAGGCGGTTGTTCAGCGGCATCAGCACGCAGCGTGCGCGCGCGCAGGCGAACAACAGAAACAGCAGCTCACAGCTGTTGAATCCCAGGTAAGCAATATGGGTACCGGGCTGCAACTTAAGCACCTGGGTGATCAGGTGGCAGCGCCGGTTGACCTCATCCTGCATGTCAGCGTAGGTATATTGTTGCTCACCCAGGCCCAGCGCCACCCGGCCGCCGGCCCAGTTGGCGTTGTAGCGCACCCAGTCGCCCAGGCTATTCACCCGACAGGCTCTCCGCTCCCAGGCGCTCGATGCAGATGTCCGGCGTCCAGGGCAGCATCAGCGAACCGCAGCGGGAATCCCGGTACAGGCGTTCCAGCCGCAGGTTCTTGAAAATTGCCCGGCCGCCGCATACCCGGATGGCTTCGCGGCACAACTCGTTGGCATATTCCATCACCGTGTACTGGGTGGCGTAAGCCCGCAGCCGCTGGCTTTTTGCCGGTTGGAAGCGGGCTTCACTGATGGCCCGCTGGAACAGCGCTTCCGCCTGTTCCAGCTTAATGCGCATATTGGCCACGGCGTATTGTTTGGTTGGACTGTGCAGGGCCGCGCCGGCGGGCGGGGCGCCGTCCAGCTCGCCGCGCAGATAGCGGCAGGTAAAGTCGAAAGCCGCCCGCGCGATACCCATGTAGGTGGGGCACAAGGTCATGAACATATGCGGCCAGTCACGCGCCGCCTGGTAGTACAGGCCGGTGGGCAGAAGTTGTGCGCCGGGTTCGACAAATACATCCTCGAACAGCAGGTTGCGGGATACGGTGCCGCGCATGCCCAGCACGTCCCAGTCGCCGTGGATGCTGAAGCCGGGCGCGTCTTTGGCTACCGCCAGATAAACGGTATTGCTGGCTGATGGGGCTTCCGCGCCGGCCAGAGTGCATAACACGCCATAGTAGTCGGCGTGGCCGGACAGGGAAGCAAAGTGTTTGCGCCCGGAGATGCGGAAGCCGCCTTCCACCGCAGTGGCTTCAGTGCCGAAGGGTGCTTTGCCGGCAGCAGCGGCGCTGTTGGGTTCCGAGAAGGGTTGGGCAAATATGTGCCCCGCTTCCACAACCCCGGCATAGATGCGGCTGCGGTTCTCGTTGTGCTGCCGGCGCTGGGTTTCGGTCATCGGCAGGTCGTCCGCCAGCGCGCCGGACCAGAGCATGGATGATGTGTGCATGTTGAAGGTCAGGGCGGTGGTGCCGCACCAGAAACCCAGCTCCGCGGATATCCTTGCATAGTCGGCATAGCTGACGCCCAGGCCGCCGTATTCGCGGGGGATCACCAGGCCGAGAAAACCGGCGTCGCGCAGGTCCGCGTAATTTTCCGTGGGAAAGCGGCCGTCCCGGTCATATTCCGCCGCCCGGGGTAGAAAACGGTCTCTGCCTAATTCCCGGGTGACCCCCAACAACTCTTCTATCTGGTCCATAACTTCACTTCAGTCCGAGATAAATCTGTCTATGGCGCCGCTGAACGCATCCGCCGCTTCGATGTAAGCCAGGTGCCCGGTGCCGGGCAGGCACTGGAACTCAGCGTTTGGAATCCGCGCCGCCATCTGTTGCATGGTTTTGGCGGGTGCGGTGTTGTCGTGTTCTGCGGCCAGACACAGGGTGCGGGGGCGGATCTGCTCCAGCCCGCTGCTGGCATCAAAGGTCACCAGGCATTCGATAGCCTGGCGGTATACCGCCGCCGGCAGCGGCGCCATGGTGCCGACGCCAAGCTGGATGGCGTCGTGCCGGTTGCGGTTGTGAAACATGCCGGTGATCAGCTCCAGGGCAAAGTCCGCCGGGGTCTGGCCGTTGTTGAGCGGCTGCAGGCGCGCGGCCAGAAAGTCCCGGTTCCAATCCGAGCCCGGCTTGCCGAAACGGGCACTGGTCTGCGCCAGTACCAGTTTTTCGCAGCCGCCGCCGCGGGCCAGCCAGCTCTGCGCCACCATGCCGCCGAGGCTGTGGCCAACCACGGCATAAGGCTCAATGCCCAGGTGATCCAACAGATTATTTAAGCTGCCCGACAGGGTTGCAAAGGTCATTTCCTGCAGCGGCGCTGAGCCGCCGTAACCGGGGACGTCCCAGGCGATACACCGGTAGCGGTCTGCCAGCGCGGCCAGTTGGGCGTCGAAGGCGTGGCGGTTGCCGCCCAGGCCGTGCAGAAACACCACCGGCGGGCCTGCACCGCTGCTCTTGAAGGTGGGCAGGCAGGCGGTGCTCAAGCCAGCTCTCCCTGCAACACGCCGGCGTCGACCACCGGTTGCCCGTCCAGACTGACGGTGCAGTTGCGCAGGGGCAGATCAAAGTGCCCTAGAGTATGCCTGCCGGCCACCTCATTGGCGCCGGTGGAATAGAGGAAGTTACCGCCGAAGGCGCGCAGTTCGGTGCCGTTGAAGTCGCGTTTGTCGTACATGGACATGGCATCCCAGCGCGCCGTTGTGTTCATGCCCCAGCCCAGGTGGCTGGCGGCGTAGGCTTCGCGGTCGCCCCAGGCCTCAAAGTAGCTGCGCATCAGGTCCGCATCCACGCCCGCGCCTTCGATGTTCACCACGTAGTCGTCTTTGATGGTCAGGGCGATGGGGGCATCCGCGTAACGCTTGAAGGTCAGGTTCACATCACCCCGGTCGATCACCAGGGTGCCTTTGACGGTACCGGCCGCCGGAAAACACAGACACAGGCCGCCGGGCCAGTGGGAGATCAAACCGGGACGCGACACATATCCCCAGCCGCCGCCCACCACCGCGCCTTGCAGATCTATCTGCAGATTGGAGCCGGCCGCGGAGGTGACGCTCATGGCAGCGGCGCCGCGCAGCATTTTCATGCCGGTTTTTACCCGCGCTTCCAGGCTTTCGTCGGGCTCCACCCGTTCCAGCGCTTCCGGGTGCTCGTTGCTGACCATCAGCACCCGGGCACCGGCCTGCAGGATTTGCGGCAGCTCCGCTGCGTGCAGCATGCCTTCCACCGTGCAGTCGACCACAAAGCCGGCTTCACCCAGGGCCGCAATCACCGCTTTGGAACCCTGGATGACGTCAGTAGCGCCGGTGGAGCGGATGGGGACTTTGACGCTCTGCGGCGGGGTCGGCACCATCACGTGATAGGGTTTGGCCCTCAGACGCAACAACGCCAGTTCCGCCAGCTCGCGGTTGATGTGGCGGGACTGGGTTTCGGAGAGTATGGCCACTTCCTCGCCGGGGCTGACTTTACAGCGCTGAAACACGCGCTCGAAAGAATCAATCCACTTCCCCTCTATGCGTTCCTGCAGCATATTGTTCCCCCGCCAAAACCCCGGATGTTACCAACAATTGGCGGGTCACGCCGGACGGGTGTGGTACAGTGAATCAGACGCAGGCACCGCCTTTTGCCTGTCTTGCACCAGCAATTTCGGAGTTTATCGTGGTTGATAACATGTCAAAACGCGGCTTTGATCCGTTGAAATACTGCTTTGAGGACCAGGTGCCCGGGGAGGGCAGCGTCACCGAAGTGGCTGACGGGGTGCTGTGGGCGCGGATGCCCATGGGCGGGCGCTTGAATCACATCAATGTGTGGGTGTTACGGGACTACGACGGCTGGACGGTGGTGGACACCGGCCTGTTTCAGAGCGAGGTGCAGGATTGCTGGCGCAGCATCTTTGCCAACCATCTGCAGGGCAAGCCGGTTACCCGGGTCATCGCCACCCACCTGCATTCCGACCATACCGGGCTGGCCGGCTGGATCACCCGGGAATTTAACTGCGAGCTGTGGATGTCGCGCAGCGACTTTTTCATGTGCAAGGTCATGGCCGCGGACGGGCCGTCCGATGTGCCGGAAGATGCCATCCGTTTCTACCGCCGCGCCGGCTTTACCGAAGAGCGGCTGGACCGCTACCGCCAGCGGTTTGGCCAGTTCGGCGCCAACATTTCGCCGCTGCCGGCCGGCTACCGGCGCATCAACGACGGCCAGTACCTGGATGTAGGAGGGCGCGAGTGGCGCGCGGTGATCGGCCACGGGCACGCGCCGGAGCACGTCTGTCTGTATTGCCCGGAATTGAAGGTGATTATCGGCGGCGACCAGATCCTGCCCAAAATTACCCCCAATGTCAGCGTGCAGCCGTCGGAGCCCAACGCCAATCCGCTGCGGGACTTCATCAATTCATGCGGGCGTTTCCGCGAACAGTTGCCGTCCGACCTGCTGGTGCTGCCGGCCCATGAGAGTCTGTACAAAGGGGTACATGAACGCCTGACAGCGCTGATCGACTGGCACGAAGTTGCGCTGGAGAAACTCTACGATCTGTGTGAAGAGCCCAAACGCGCAGTGGACGTATTCCCGGCGCTGTTCAAAAGCCAAATTACCGATATGAGTTACTTTCCCGCCACCGGCGAATCCATTGCGCACCTGCACTGCGCGCTGGAACGGCGTATGCTCACGGTGGAGGATGATGAACACGGTGTTGCCTGGTGGCGCCAGGCGTGATCAGGGCCTGGGTGTTGCCGCTTAACACCTGACCCGGGAGGGTGGTATGACAACTCTGGATTCCAATCCCACCACGCAGCCGGCAACCTGTCCCGCGGGCAGCGTGGGCGCGGAGTACGACCCATTCGGCGCCCAGCGTACTTACGAGTTGTTTGCCCGCGCGCGGCGTGAAGAGCCGGTGTTCTATTGTCCCGAAATTGACTACTGGGTGATCAGCCGGCGCCGGGATGTGCTGGATGTCCTGCGTAATCCGGACGTGTATTCAGCGCAGATCACCCTGTCCCCGGTCACCCCCTTCAGCGGGGCGGTGACGGAATTGTTCCAGCAGGGCGGCTTCAGCGCCCAGCCGGTGCAGTCCAACTGCGACCGGCCGGACCACACCCGCATCCGTGAAATCTCCGCGCAAATCCTCAGCGCCGCAAACTATGCCGCGCTGGAACCGGACATCCGGCGCATAGCCGCAGAGTTCCTGCAGCGGCTGCCGCCGGCGGGCAGCGCGCAGCCGGTGGATTTGCTGAAGAGTGTATTTTACGAATTCCCCGCCCATGTGTTGTTTCTGATCCTCGGTATCCCCGACGCGGACGTGCCGAAAATCAAAGCCTGGGCGGACAACCGGCTGTTGATGACATTCGGCCGGCTGGACGAGCAGCAGCAGCTGCGCTGCGCGGAAGATATGCTGGCCTACTGGCATTACTGCGAAGACCTGGTGGCGGACCGGGCAGCAAACCTGCGTGATGATTACCCTTCGCACCTGCTGCGCGCCCGCAACGGCGACGACCGGGTCATGAGCATAAATGAAATTGTCAGCGTGGTGTTTGGCTTGTTGTTAGCCGGGCATGAAACTACCACCAACCTTTCCGCCAACGCATTCCGCTCCATGCTGACCTACCCGGAAAACTGGCGGGCGATCTGCGCGGAGCCGGAGCTGATCGCCAATGCCGTGGAAGAAGCCCTGCGGTTTAACACCTCGGTGATCTGCTGGCGGCGCAAAACCCTGCAGGATGTGCAGATCGGCGGCTGCAACATTCCCGCCGGCTCCAATCTGCTGTTGGGGCTGGCTTCAGCCAACCACGATGAAGAGGAGTTTGAAGCGCCTGAACGCTTTGATGTGCGGCGCCGCAACGCGCGCCGCCACATATCCTTCGGCAGCGGCATTCACTTCTGCATCGGCGCGCCGTTGGCCCGGCTGGAGTTGAAAGTACTGCTGGAAATGTTCAGCCAACGCTACCCCGACATGAGCCTGGCGCCGCAGAGCTTTGAGATGATCGAAACGGTGGCTTTCCGCGGCCCCAAAGCATTGTGGGTGAATCTGGGGCCCGCGGACGCTTAGGCGCCTCAACTGGCGATCAGACAGAATCCATGGCCGAACGGGTCGCAACAATGGGCAATAGCGCCTGCCTTACCGCCTTCATGGCTGCCGCCGGCGCTGACCACCCTGGCCACCGCGGCGTTGAGATCGTCGGTGGAAAAGTCCAGGTGCACGGGTGTCCAGTGCCGCTGCCAGTGGCGCTGGTTTTCCGTTCCGGTGTCCGGCGTCGAATTGGTGCCTGCTTCGGTTTTCAATAGATAAATTTTGGTTGTCCCCTGCTGCACAATTTCTATGTACGGGTTACGTGCGGGCTGGGCGGTGAAACCCAGGGCGTGGGTATAAAAATCCCTGGCGGCGTCCAGATCCGGCACGTCGATGCTGATAGAAGTTTCCATATAATTCCTCACCTATTTTTACTATCTAAACAATATAGATGGTAAAACTAGCGTCTTTTTTGGCCAGAATCAACCATCAAAGGCGTATTGATGGTAAAAATTTATCTTTTTGCGATGCCGGTGCTAAAGTGAGGCGATACCACTCAGGAGAGGTGATGAACTTCCATACCGACGGTAAACCCGCGCCGGGGCAACTGGAGATAGTCCATGCCTTCTTAAATACCTTTTCCGAGGAACTGGGTTTTGAAGATCTGGGTGATGCAAAGGCCGCAAGCGGCTGGCTGCGGTCGGCAGGCCTGCTAAGTGCGCAGGCGGAACTAAAGGAGAGCGACTGCGCCGTGCTGCGGAATTTCCGTGAAGATCTGCGCGGGGTGGTACGGGATGGCGGGGGTTTTGCGTCTTTGAATCCTTATCTGCAGGGTTTGAACTTTGAATTAGCGGCTGACCAGGACGGCAGCCTGCAACTGTTGCCTGGGGTGGACGGCGTACAGCAGGCGCTGGGTGGACTGTTGGGGATCATCTACAACAGCGTGACGGACGGCACCTGGACGCGGTTCAAATGTTGTCAGTTGCCCAGTTGCGGCTGGGCGTTTTACGACTATTCCAAAAACCGTTCCGGGCGCTGGTGTTCCATGAAAACCTGCGGTTCGCGGCACAAGGCGCGGCAGTACCTGCGGCGCAAGGCGGCGCAGTAGTCCCCGGCTGCCGCGCAGGAAGATGGATATTGCTGCCGTTATCCATGCATTGAAGTCGTTAGCGGCAAAAGACACGCGTGCAATGTCAAAACGCCGGGGTGTGCCGGACGAAACGGTGCTGGGCGTCAGCACCGGCGATATTCGGAAACTGGCGAAAAAGCTTGGCGAAAACGCACTTCTGGCTGAACAGCTTTGGCGCTCGGGCTTTCACGAAGCCCAACTGCTGGCAATACTCATTGCGCCGCTTGCCGGAAAAACCACAGAGCACCTGAGTAGTTGGGTTTTTGAGATCAGCTCATGGGATGTCTGCGACCAGTTTGCGAAACGGCTCGCAGAGAAATTGAACAACGTGACGGAGCTTGTCTCGCTATGGACCGTTGATGATGCGCTCTACGTCAGAAGGTGCGGGCTTGCGCTGATCGCGAATCACTGCATGAAACAGCACGAGATGGAAGAGGAGGCTTGCGGAATGTTCATTTCGTTGATCGAGCATACTTCCAGCGATGACCGTCAGCACGCAAAACAAGCGTGCTGCTGGGCCCTGCGCGAGTTGGGGAAGATAGATACACAGACTCACGAGATTGCCGTTAATCTGGCATTAGAGCTAACGGAAGCGGCCATCCCGTCGAGTGTCTGGGTAGGAAAATGTGCATATAAGGAACTGGAACTGCTGGTCAAAATCCCGGAGCGCAGAAGGCTGATATCCAGAAAGTCAAAAACTGCTTCGAGGTACTACGATTGATCGGCGTTTGTTCTGGAACAGTACAAACTAACCTTTAAAGTGCGCCTGGATGTGTTCGGACAGGAAGGCAATGTTGTAGGGAAAAAATTCCGCGGTCATCACATTGTGCTTGACCGCCGGGTCATTGTTCATGATCTCAATGGCTTCGCTTTCGGTTGCAACAGAGATAATGACAATACCAAATGCGTTGGGGTCTTCCGTTTGAGTGCGCCCTGCTAAGAGCACTTTGGATTGCTTGGTAAGATCGGCGATGTAAGCGGCGTGATTCTGGAGTATCTGCGACTCCTTGTCGGTAGGGCCTTCAGCCAGAAGCTCAGGCCTGACCAGTTGAATCTTGTAGATAAATTGGCTCATCCCATGCCCCTGTCAGATGCCGGGTGCTGTTGTAGATGCCGCCGCGGCGGCCAATACCTGAGCGTAGCTTGCCGGCGTGCCGGCGTCTATGCAGGGTGAAGTGCTGAGGACTTGCGCGCCGATTTTCAGACCGTCAGCAAGCGCCGCGTTAAATACATCTCCCACATACAGTTCCGCCTGCCGTTTCTCCTGAGCTTTGTGCAGTGCCGCCAGGTTTTCGTGCAGGTAACCGCTGAACGCCGGGCCCCAGACCGCCATGCTCCAGGTGTACTGGTAATCAGCCGGATAGCTGGGCTGCTTGATGCGGATATCCTGCACCCGGCCGTCAGCGGCGGTC
>JANQOA010000371.1 GCA_028279305.1 Pseudomonadales bacterium | reverse complement strand
CTCCATGGCTTCGCTGACCGCTTGCTCGCCGCTCTCCAGGCTGTCATCAGCCAGGCCGGTCTCCACCGGGCTGTCATCACCCGCTGCGGAATCCGCCGGGCTGTCCTCGCCGGATGCGGCTGACGCCGGGTCCGCGGGTCCGTCCAGGTCACCTGCCGCCGGTTCAACCGCGGCTTCGTTCTGCCGCGCCAGCTCAACGTCGCTGTCGAACTCGTCTGCATATTCATCCTGCATTTCCAGCAACGGGTTGGATTCCAGGGTGGATTGAATTTCCTGTTGCAGGTCCAACGCGGACAACTGCAGCAAGCGGATAGCCTGCTGCAGCTGCGGTGTCATTTTCAGTTGTTGCCCAAGCTTTAATGCCAGTGTTTGTTTCATACAAACTCTTCTTCAGGCACGCCGCGGTGTCCCATTTTCCCCGTCTGTTTAAATTATCGGTTAGCCGAATTATTGCATACTCGATGATGGCATAGGTATTGCTTACAAACCGTATTTAAGGCGGCAAATTTGCCATGCCGGCGCGTTTTCACGGCGCGGATTGTAAAAAATGAGACAAGGGCCACTGGACGGATTCCGCTCTCCTGCGGCATGCGGATGCAGGCTTGGATAGCGCCTGCAATACAGGCCCGGTTGGCGGCTTAGATGGTGAAGCCTTCTCCCAGATACACGCGGCGCACCGTTTCGTTGGTGAGCACGGTATCCGCATCACCCTCAGCAATGATATGGCCCTCGTGCACGATGTAGGCGCGGTGGCAGATGTCCAGGGTCTCGCGGACGTTGTGATCGGTAATCAGCACACCAATATTGCGTGTGCTCAAATCGCGGATTTCATTTTTTATATCGTTGACGGATATGGGATCAACGCCGGCAAACGGTTCATCAAGCAGCATGAAGCGCGGTTCACTGGCCAGCGCGCGGGCAATTTCCAGGCGCCGCCGTTCGCCGCCGGAAAGACTCTGGCCCAATGAATAGCGCACCTCCTGCAGGTGGAATTCGTTCAGCAGTTGTTCCATAAGCTGCTGTTGCGCGCCCTTGTCCAGCTCCCGGCGCAACTCCAGAATGGCGCGCAAATTATCTTCCGTGGAGAGGGTGCGGAACACGCTGGCCTCCTGGGGCAGGTAGCCGATGCCGGCCTGGGCGCGATGATGGATGGGGCTGTCGGTCAGGTCTTCATCGTCCAGAAATATGCGTCCGGCGTCAGCGCCCAGCAAGCCGACAACCATGTAGAAGCAGGTGGTTTTACCGGCGCCGTTCGGTCCCAGCAGACCCACAATTTCGCCGCTGCTGACGGACAGGGAAACATCTTCCACCGCCAGTTTGGTGCGGTATTGTTTGCGCAGGGATTGCGCGCGCAGGGTATAGGTTGTCGGCGGAGTGGCTGGCAATGTCTGGGTCGTGGGATCTGCGGTTACTGCTGGGGCTGTTTTTTGGTTGCGGCGGGATCCAGCACCATCTTAACCCGGCCCTGGGTGTCAGCGGCACTGGCATCAACCCGGCCGTTGACAATGTCATAGCGGATTGACTCACCTTCCAGTTGGTTGCCCTGCTGCACCAGGGATGCGCTGCCGTTGAGGTAAACACGCTCGCGGGCGGTGTGGTAGACAATTGAATCAGCGTGGGCGTTCACCTCACCCTGGTCGTCTTCCAACTGCTGGCGGTAACGGGCGGGTGAACCGATAGTGGTGATGCGTTCAACCTGGTCACCGCTAATTTTCACCACCATCTTGTCACCGCGCACCCTTAACGTGCCCTGCACAACTTCCACAGACCCGGTGTAAACAATGGTCTCGTTGGCCTGATCGATCTCAGCGTCGTCACCTTCGATATGTATCGGCTGGTCCGCATCCGTGGCCAGCGCCAGGGCGGCGCCACTGTACATCAGGCTCAATACCAGCAGCACGCAGTACCACGGCAACCCGCCCGCCGGCGCCGGGCCGGCGGTTACTGATTCAAGAGTTTTTGAACTGTTCAGGCAAGACAATTGTATGTACCCGCTGTTGACCTTTGGATGACAGTTTAAGAATACCGGTTTGCAGATCCGCGGCCATGCCGGCCGCCTTGGTGCGCCCGACTTCGGTGTCGATCATAACATCTTGATCGGTTTCAGCGAATTGACGATCCGGGTAGATATAGAAGATCTCGGAACGCAGGGTGATCTGGCCGCTGGTGGGGTGGTCCTGCACCATCTGCACCCGCTCGCGGAGATATACCACGTCTTCCGCCTGGCCGGCCGGCCCGGTCTGTTTGCGGATGTAGCCGTTTGCGGATTGCACGTCCCAGGGCGGCTGGGCGGCGCTGGTCAGATGCAGATCGGGTTCGCTCATGCGGGTTAACTGCTGGGACTCAAACTGGCTGATGCGCTGCGCCCTCAAACGGTAGTGCAGACTGCCGTCCGGATTCAACTGGTTGAACTCAACCTGGGTTGCCTCGATATCCGGCTCGTTGGTGCTCAGTTCTTCTCGCTCCTCAACTTCGTCCACCGGGCTCTGCAGGGGGTCGGAAAGCCACACGGCAACCAGTGCTGCGGCCCCTGCCGCGGCCATTACGAAGCGTGTGTTCAGTATGGCCATTTGTTCTGCGCGGTAAGAATCAGTTGGGCAATCTCCACGCAAACGCCGTCGCCGCCGCGCCGCTGGGTGACAAAGTGCGCCCGCTCCTTTACGGCCGGATGGGCGTTGGCCACGGTCACGTGAAATGCCACACCGGGGTGCGCAAACAGATCCAGATCCTGCAGGTCGTCACCCACGGCGGCAATGCCGGTGCCGGGAAACCCGTCTTCGATCAACTCCGCCAGCGCCTCGTCCTTGCGGGCGGCGCCTTGCTTCAGATAACTGATACCCAACTCGTCAGCACGGCGTTGAACCATGGGGGAATGCCTGCCGGTGATGATGCCTATGCTCAGTCCCTGCTGCATCATGAGCTTCAGGCTGGCGCCGTCCTGCACGTGAAATTGTTTCAGCTCGCTGCCGTCAGCACTGTAGATGATGCGCCCGTCGGTCAGCACGCCGTCAACGTCAAAAATTATGGCGCGTACTCCGCCGGCTAAAGTGGCTAACTGTTTATCCATAAGCGGTTGAACGGAACCTGAATATCTCAGGCTTGTTGAATCAGCAGCATATTGTAGCCGACCCAGGCCATCAGCATCACCGCACCTTCGAAGCGGGTAATCACTGCGCGCGAGTTAATACCGTATGCAAACAGCGCTAACATAAGGGTCAGCGCCAACATCATGCCTCCGTCGCGCCAGAAAGCGGCAAAGTCGATGGCGGTGGGCGCTACCAGTGCCGGTACCGAGAGCACGGCCAGGATATTGAGAATATTGGAGCCGACCACATTGCCGATGGCTATATCCGGGTGTCCCTTAATGGCGGAGCCGATGGTGGCGGCCAGTTCGGGCAGGCTGGTACCGACAGCGACAATGGTCAGACCAATAATCATATCGCTGACCCCCAGTTGCTGGGCAATGGTGCTGGCGGCGTAAACCAGCACCTGGGCTGAAACCAGCAGAATCAACAACCCCACCACCAGCCAGGCCACCGCCTGCAGAGTGGTCATGTCGGGTAATTCGTCCAGTTCTTCCTGCAGCGAGGGGGAAAGCTCGTGGTTGGGTTGGGTTTGCGAGCGGACCAGACGCCAGAGAATGGCTGTTAACCCCACCACCAGCAGACAACCATCCCAGATAGACAGGTAACGGTCGAATAACAGCGCCAGCGCCAGAAAAGTGGCCCCCAGCAGCCATGGCAATTCCGATTGCCGTACCTGCAGGGAAAACGGCAGAGGTGCAACCAGCGCGGTTATGCCCAGCACCAGGCCGATGTTAGCGATATTCGAACCGATCGCGTTGCCCACGGCGAGCAGCGGGTTGCCGTCTATGGCCGCGAACAGGGCAACCAGGATTTCCGGGGCGGAGGTACCGACGGAAACCACGGTCAGACCAATCAGCATCTTCGATACCCCCAGATTTGTCGCGCAGGCTGCCGCACCCGATAGGAAACGATCCGCGCTCCATACCAGGGTGATGAAGCCCAGGATTAGCAGTAGAAGGGGAACCCACATAGATGTAGTTGGTCTATTTTTGTTCGTTTAACTGTCGATAGGCTGAACTTTAGTCTTAACAGCAGGCTGAGCCAACTGCTTAAATGGATAAGCTGCGCCACAGCGCGCTTTTCCGCATCCCCCGGCGGCGGGTACACCATTCAACCGGTCCGCGCCCGCCGTTCGCGGGCGGTGAATTAGTGACTGAAATCAGCGTCTTAAGGGTTCGTTCAGGCTCGATGCTATACTCTGTCGGATTGTTTGGTAAAAAATTGGTACTTCACGGACTTTTATCACCGGATTGCGAAGATAGTTGCGCATTACATTTGCGCAACGGCTCGCTGTTGCAACACCTTGTTGCGCGGGCGCTGCGGCGGAGATTGCGGCGGACAGGTGGACGGGCCGAACTTAACGGCTGTAGAGCTGTAAAGAGGATATGTTGAGTTAATGACAGATCAGTTGATTGAAATATCCAACCTCACGTTTTACCGGGGTGAGCGAGCGATATTCGACGACATCAGCCTCTCTATCCCCCGCGGTAAAATAACGGCGATCATGGGGCCCAGCGGCACGGGTAAAACGACCCTGTTGCGTATTATCGGCGGTCAGTTGCGGCCGGATGCCGGCCGTGTGCTGGTCAACGGCAGGGATGTCTGCCGCATGAACCGGGAAGAGCTGTTTGCCCTGCGCCGTAATCTCGGCATGCTGTTTCAGAGTTCCGCCCTGTTTACCGACTTGTCTGTATTCAAAAACGTGGCTTTCCCGCTGCGGGTGCACACCAACCTTTCCGAAGAAACCGTCCGCGACATTGTCCTGATGAAGCTCAATGCGGTGGGGTTGCGCGGCGCTCGGGACCTGGCGCCCGCGGAGCTGTCCGGCGGCATGGCGCGCCGGGTTGCCCTGGCCCGGGCGATTGCTCTGGATCCGGATCTGATCATGTACGATGAACCCTTCACCGGCCAGGATCCAATTGCCATGGGGGTGCTGGTAGATCTGATCAAGCAGTTGAACCGCGCGCTGGGTACAACAAGTCTGTTGGTGTCGCACGATATCCACGAAACCGTCAGCATTGCCGACCAGATCTACATTCTGGCTGACGGCCGGGTTATCGGTTCCGGCTCCACGGAGCAGCTGCGCACGTCGGAGTCGCCGCGGGTGCAGCAGTTTATGCATGGTCTGCCTGACGGGCCGGTACCGTTTCACTATCCCGCTGACGATATCGCTTACGACGTCATCGGTGAACAAACCGTTGGACGGGCTGACTGACAGTGGGATATCTGCGCGCGCTGGGAGTACGTTTCCTCACCTGGCTGGAGTCATTGGGCCGGGCTGCCCTGCTGTGGGTAAATGCCATGCGCGGTCTGCCGCGCTGGGCTGACGTTCACCTGGTGATCCGGCAGATCTACAACGTGGGCTTTCTGTCCCTGATTATCATTGTGCTGTCCGCGTTTTCCATCGGCGCGGTGCTGGCGCTGCAGTTTTATACCCAACTGGCCCGCTTCGGGGCGCAGGATGCGGTGGGGCTGGGTCTGGCATTGGTGCTGCTGCGTGAGCTTGGACCGGTGGTGACTGCTTTGTTGTTTGCCGGCCGTGCCGGCTCAGCGCTGACCGCTGAGATCGGCCTGATGAAAACCACCGAGCAATTGTCCAGCATGGAGATGATGGGGGTGGATCCGCTGCACCGGATAGTCGCGCCGCGTATCTGGGCCGGTATCATCAGCGTGCCGATATTGACGCTGATTTTTAACATGGTCGCCATTTACGGCGGGTTTCTGGTAGCCGTAGACTGGCTGGGCGCGGATTCGGGCGGTTTCTGGTCCGGCATGCAGGATGTTGTTCAGCTCTGGGAAGATCTCGGCAAAGGCATGCTGAAGAGCCTGGTGTTTGCGGTGCTGGTTACCTGGGTGGCGGTGTTTCAGGGCTACGACTCACCACCCACCGCTGAAGGTATGTCGATGGCCACAACCCGCACCGTGGTGATTTCTTCGGTCCTGATCCTGGCATCAGACTTTCTGTTAACCCTGGTTTTGTATGGAGATTTTTAGATGCGCATGCGGACGGTAGAAATCAGCGTCGGCGCTTTTGTGCTGGCCGGTATCATTGCCCTGGTGTTCCTGGCAATTCAGGTCAGCGGGGTCAGCTTGACGCAGTCTGACAAGAGTTATGACGTGATTGCGCGGTTCGACGACATTGCCGGTCTGCGGCCCCGGGCCAAGGTCAGCATGGCGGGGGTGACCATCGGCAGAGTGCGGGACATCAATGTGGATCTGGAATGGGGAGATGCGGTGGTGACCATGGAAATTTTTGGCGAGCCGGGTAGTCTAACTACCGATACCGGGGCCAAGATCCTCACCGAGGGTATTCTCGGCGCCCGCTATATCAGCCTGTTGCCGGGTGGTGATGATGAGAAGCTGGCGGCCGGCGACGAAATTACGGACACCCAGGGTGCGTTGGTGCTGGAAAATCTGATTGGTGAATTTCTTACCAACTTGGGTGAATAGGATTCACATGGAGCCTGAAACATGAAACACAACATCCGCTTTCTTTTACCTTGGCTGGGGTTGCTGGCGCTGCTTGCCGCGCCGCTGCGCGCAGACGTCGCAAATGCCGTTAAGGCGGACACCGCGCATGAGGCGGTGGAACTGGCCACCGGCGAAGTGCTGGCGTTAATCAAGGAAGGGCAGACCTACGTTGCTGACGATCCGGACCGTTTTTATGTTGAAGTTGAAGCCCTGTTGCGCCCGCTGATCGATTTTAAGCGTTTTGCGCGCAACGTGATGGGGGTCCATTACCGCGCCGCGCAGCCGCCCCAACGGGAACGGTTTGCGGAGTCATTTAAATGGAGCCTGGTGCGCACCTACGCGGTGGCGTTAACGGAGTTCCGCGACGGCAAGGTGGAAGTGTTGCCGCCGAAGCGGCCGCCGCGTTCCCCGGACCGGGCTGATGTGACCCAGGAAATCACCTATCAAGGCAGAACCTACGTGGTGGTGTACAAGATGCGCCGCAACAAACAGCAGGCGTGGCGGGTGCAGAACATTGTCATCGAAGGGGTAAATATCGGCCTGAATTACAAATCCCAATTTGCCGCCGCCATGAAAGATCCCAAACACTCGGGCGACCTGGATCAGGTCATCGACGCCTGGTCGGACTTCATAGACCAGCAGGACGAGCAGGGTGAAACCGGTTAACGCTCGGCGCCGGCAGGCTGGAGACGGGTCATGGCGGTAGAGGTCTCCGAACGGTTTGAGGTGCGGGGTGAAGAGTTGACCATGGAACAGGCTGAGGCGGTGAAAACCGCGGGTATGCGGCTGTTGGACAGGCA
>JANQOA010000330.1 GCA_028279305.1 Pseudomonadales bacterium | reverse complement strand
TTATCAGGCGCCAGCCGATGAACCCCGGCACCCGCCTTTAAACGGATCTTCAAAGTGCTATGCTGCCCGACCTGAGCACGCGGGGAGGCCGGATGAAATCGTTGATCGCACTATTGTCCTGTTACAGCGGCTTCGCCCTGGCGGCGATCAGCTTTGAAGGACCCATTCCCCAACTGAGTGAAGGCGTCGACCTGATTCTATACAACGGCGACGTGAAGACGCCGGCAGGATGGCAGACGGCCCTGGCGGTTGGAGACGGCTGGATTGTTGCGGCGGGGGATGACAAATCCGTCCTCGCTTACGGTGACGCCGGCACGCCGAGGGTCGACCTCAAGGGCCGCGCCGTGCTGCCGGGGCTGCACGACATGCATGTACATCCGATGATTGCCGGCAGCGAGGAAATATCCTGCAAACTGGATACCGGCGCCGGCCCGGGCGCCATCCAGGCCGCTGTAGCGGAATGCGCCAGGCGCACCCCGCGCGGACAATGGATTACCGGGGGCAACTGGGTAGGCGCGGTGTTCAGCAATACACAACAACACAAAGCGCTGCTGGACGCGGCCGCACCCAATCATCCCGTTATGCTCTATGACGAGTCTTACCACAGTATGTGGGTAAACAGCGCAGCCCTGGAACACGCGGGCATCACCGCGGACACCGAAGACCCGCCGGGCGGCGTCATCGAGCGGGATGCTGACGGCGAACCCAACGGTTTGTTACGCGAAACCGCAAACCGGCTGATCAACCAGGTATTGCCGCCGCTGGCTGAAGCCCAAAAACGCCAGGCCCTGCAATGGGCGGCGGACCACATGCTGTCTTACGGCATTACCAGCTTTACCGACGCCTACTCCACCCCGACCCATATCGCCACCTTAGCTGATCTGTCGGAAGAAGGCGCCATCAAACAACGCATTCGCGCCTGCATGGGCTGGGTGCCCGCACCGGATGCCGTGCGCAGCGTTGCTGAATCCATGATTCTGGCCCGCGCCTCCCTCGGCAGCGCCCGCTTCAAAGCGGATTGCGTGAAACTGATGCTGGACGGCGTCCCCATCGAAAGCCGTACCGCCGCCATGCTGGAAGCTTACGAAGGCACGGATGTCAAAGGCATCCTGATGATGCCACAGGGACAGCTCAACGCTGCCGTGACCCGCTTCGACCGTATGGGCTTACATCTCAAGATGCACGCGGCGGGCGACGCATCGGTGCGTGCCGCCATTGACGCGGTGGCCGCTGCCCGAGCCGCCAACGGCTACGGCGGGTCCATGCACGAAGTCACCCACGTCAGCTTCCTGCATCCCGACGACGTGGCGCGGGTGCGGCAGCTCGGCATGACTTTTGAGTTTTCCCCCTATATCTGGTTTCCCACCCCCATCACCCACGTGGATGTGCGGCGGGCGGTGGGGGATGCGCGGCTGCTGCGGTTTACACCAGTACGCGACGGTGTGGCAAGCGGCGCCTTGACCGTAGTGGCCTCGGACTGGTCGGTTGTGCCTTCCGTGAACCCATGGCTGGCCCTGGAAACCCTGGTCACCCGGCAACTGCCCGGCGGCGGCAAACAAGTGATCGCGCCGGACCAGACCATCAGCCTGGAACAGGCATTTAAACTGTTAACGGAAAATCCCGCCCGGCTCATGGGGCACAGACATATTGTTGGGGCTATCGA
Source organism: Pseudomonadales bacterium (assembly GCA_028279305.1). Classification (GTDB taxonomy): domain Bacteria; phylum Pseudomonadota; class Gammaproteobacteria; order Pseudomonadales; family Azotimanducaceae; genus UBA4421. Next base: position 11,409 of record JANQOA010000330.1, on the reverse strand, counting down.
GCCGGGCATGGCCGCCGACTTTGTTATTACCGCCAGGAATCCATTTAAGGTGCCGATCACCGAAGTGCACAAAACCCAGGTGCAGCAGGTGTATATCGGCGGTGAACGGGTTTATGCACGCTGATCAGCGGCCCTGACCGCGGCGGGCCGGCGGACCGGAACGCGCGGCAGGCGGTGCTATTTCACCAGCTTGGCGTCAAACAACTGGTACACCACGCCGATGTCACTGGTCTCCTGGGGCTCAAAACGCCCTTCTATGACAATGGGGTTCCACGACACTTCAATGCCTTCAGCCGCCATCACATCCACCGAGCCCGCCGGCCCCCCCGGTACGTGAAAAAAGCAGCTGGGCGGATTTGACGTCAGCAGGAAGCGGCGCTGTTTCAGGTCCGGATCCAGCGGCATCATAAATCCGGACAACTTCACCCGCTGCCCGGCCAGTTTTTTAATGTCAGGCGGGAAGGTGGCAACCAGCTTCATGTCTTTGTATTCCAACTGGGCCTGCATCAGCTCATCCCAACCCAGGCCGCCTTCAACTTTCTCGGGTACCGGAAAGCCGGTGGCGCGCAGACTGATGACGTTCACCGCAAATTCGATCTTGGCCTCGCCGATACGGGCGGTGACCAGGTCGAACCCCATGCCGCCGCTGACAACGCCGAAGTTCATCACGCCGTCTTCCCCGGAGGCCAGTTCGGACAACAGCAGACTGCTGCCCCCGTCCACCGTTATGTCGGGCACGGCGCCCACCACCGGATTGCCGTCCGGAGTTGTGATCCGCACGCCGAGATACGCTTTGTCCCGCTCCAGCAGATCAATCACATAGCGGCCCTGTTCATCCTGATAGCCGTTTTCAAAGATGGCATCCAGAACAACCTCATCCGCCTCGGCTGCGGTTACCGGGTCAAGCGGCGTCAGCGCATCCGGGGCAGCCTCAGCCGCCAGTTCCGCCGGTGTCAGCGCGGATGTTGCAGCCTGCGCCGCGGCGTAAGGTACCGCCGGACTCAACCAGCCGAGGCTGCAGATAACAAGACACCACACAACAGTTTTGGGTTTATTCAACATCTCTAAACCTCACGTTAACCTTCCACTAAAGTTCTGGCCACATCGGTCTGGTAAGCCTGTACCGCGGGAATCGCTGCGCTCAGCAAGCCGACACCCACCAGACCGAACAGCAGCAGCGTTTCCGCGGGCACCCAGATCCAGCCGGTCATGGCCACCCCGCGGGTCGAGGCCAACCAGGCGCCAACTGTTTCCATCATTCCATGACCGGCAACAAAACCCAATGCCACCCCCATGGCAGACATCAGCAGGCCTTCGAAGATCAGAAACAGCAACAACTCGCTGCGGGTTGCGCCCAGGCAGCGCAGCATGGCCAGTTCTCCTCTTCTGCTTCGCAGAGAGCCGTACAAAGCGGCAAATATAGACAATGCAGCGGTGATCACAAGCACCCATGCAAAAGCCCCGAGCGCATTCATGCCGACACCCACGAGCTGCAGCAGCCTGGCAATCTCAAGGGCCGGCGCCGCCGCCTGCAGCGTACCTTCAGCATTAATTTCCCTGGGTAACGTCATCGCCGCCAGCGGCGTCCGGTAGGCCAGCAGCATGGCGGTGATCTCCAGGTCTGCATCTGCATGGCTGCTGTCGTGGCCGTGCTCCTGGTCATGACCGGCATCATCATGGTCATGCTTTTCTTCATGGCCCGCATCATGGTCATGCTCGTCATCATGACCGGCATCATCATGATCGTGTTCTTCGTCATGGCCGGCACCATGGTCATGCTCTTCGTCGTGACCGCCGTCATCATGATCGTGCTCTTCCTCATGGCCCGCATCATGGTCATGCTCTTCGTCGTGACCGGCGTCATCATGATTGTGCTCTTCGTCATGATGGCCGGCATCATGCTCTTCGTCATGTTCTTCAGCGTGTTCCGAACCATGCTCAGCCCCGTGTTCAGATTCGTCATGCAGCGCCCAGACGCTGTCCAGGGAAGTAACCACCAGCCGGTCCAGCACCGTGCCGGTGGGCGCCAGTACGCCGGCCACTCGATAAGGCTGCACCGCATGATCATGCCCGCCGTCAACCAGCCCGTGGGCGCCGGCAAAGGTTGCGTTCAAGGTCAGACCTGTGGATTCCGCCACCGCTGAGCCCACCACAGCCTGCATGCTGTCCGTCCAGATTTCACCCGCGGCAAAGGTTGCTTTGTACAACTCCAGGTACTGCGGCGTGGTACCGACAATACGGTAACCCCGGTAACTGTCACCCAGAGACAGGGGAATAGCGCTGTCCACCCGGGTGTCCTGAGCCCACCGCTCGGTGGCGGCTAACTTGATATTGCCGGTAGGCACGTCCGCGTGATAAACCGCTGACAACACCAGCTGCACGGGGCTGCCCTGGGCGCCGATGACCAGGTCGATGCCTTGCGCATCCCGCGACATGGTTTGCGCAAACTGAGTGCTGGCGAGTAACAGGAGCACAATACTCGCCGTGCCCAGCGCCATCAGCAGAACGTTTACCGCGGTGGTCAGCGGTGACAGGGACAGATTGGACCAGGCCAGACGCAGCCAGGTCACGCCAGCGGCTCCATTTCAAATTCACTGTCAAGTTGGCCGCGTACCCGCTGATCATGGGTGACTACCAGCAACGCCGCGCCGGCCTGCCGGGCAGTCTCCTGCAACAGCGCCAACGCCAATTGCGCGTTGTTATCATCCAGCGCTGAAGTGGGTTCGTCCGCCAGCACCAGCGCCGGCCGGTGCACCAGCGCCCGGGCAATGGCCACCCGCTGCGCCTGCCCCTGGCTCAGCCTACGGGGTTTCTGCTCCGCAAACTCAGCGACATTCAACTGTTCCAACAGGTGCTGCACATGGGATGAATCCCGGGGTGTTCTGGCCAGCCTTTGCGCCAGTTCAACGTTCTGCTGCACGGTTAACGCAGGCAGCAAATACAACCGTTGAAACACCATCCCCATATGCTGGCCGCGGAAGCGGTCCAGGCGGGTACCGGACATCCGGCTGATGTCCTCGCCGAGGATGTGCAAAGTTCCGGACTGCGGCCGCAACAGCCCCGCCAACAGATGCAGAAACGTGGTCTTGCCGCAGCCGGAAGGTCCAATCACCGCCATACTGCTGCTGCTCGCTAAGCGGAATTCCGGGATATTCACCACCTCACGCGAGCCGAAGCGAAAAGACAAACCGGCGGCATGTATGGCCGCGCCGGTGCTTTCATCCGCGGGGTTGGTTTTCATGAAAGCCTGTTCTGGGTGCTGCGGGCGCCGTGCTGCTGCAGCCAACGCCACAAATGGGCTGCGCCGAGCAACGTCCCGCCGGATAACGTCAGCACAGTTTCAAACGGCTCCAGCGAATGAATCGACACCGCTGCCACCAGCAGACTGAGCCCGGTTAACGCCGTCAGGGCAAATAAAACATTGCTTCCGGTAAAGCCGGTGTTCAGCACTACCCACAGCGTAATCGGAGCAGCCAGCATCACCAGGCCAAGGTGCACCAGCTCGTTTTCGCTGATAACAGCGGCAAACGGCAGCAGGGTGGCAATAAAAGGCAGGCCAATACAGTGAAAGATGCACAACGATGACAGCCCGGTGGCGCATAGATCCCACACGCCGGATATTTTGCTTGTGCTGATTGGGTTCTCCCTTTGTTCTCTTATGGATGAAAGTTCGTGAAGCTGAGCGCTTAAACATGATATGTTATAACGTTTCGGGCAAGCAACAAGGCCCAATTCCCGGGAAAACCCAGTGCAAACACTCCACAGCCCTCACCAGGCGCTTCTGCCCAGGATACTCGAGCGGGACGTTGAACTGGTGGAAATTACCCAGGCCGTTCCGGCTGATGTCGTTTTATTTGCCGAACAACTGATTGCGTCGCGCGCGCTGGCGGCAGCTTTCCAACTCCCCTGGTTGTCAGCTTGCAGAGACTCGGCCCGGCAGGAACTTAACAGCGGCTGCGAAGCTTTTCACGGCCTGGCCGGATACAACGCATTTGCAGCCTGGGCGGTCGATTGGGCCGGCGCCTTTGCGGCGTTGCATGATGCTGCGGGTGTGAGCCTGCGCATGACCCACGCCCGGCGGCCGACGTGCCCCAGGCTGCATGCGGACGGCGTGACGGCGCGGCTGATTGCCACCCTGGCCGGTCCCGGCACCGAGTGGTTGCCGGCCGCGGCAGTAACCCTGGATGAGGACGGCCGGGTCGGCCAGTCGCCGCCCGCAGGCGCTGTTAAACAAATGCAGCCGGCCAGTGTCGGCATCTTTAAAGGCCAGGCGCTGGCGCCTGCCGGCGCCCTCGGGGTAGTGCACCGCTCCCCTGACAGCAACAAAGACCGGGTCGTCTTTACCCTGGACATCGCCCACTGAAGCACGCCGTTGATCCCCGGCGTCCCGCTGGCTACCATCCGGCATTATGGCAGCACAAGAGCGCAAGGTTGATGTAAAGCTGGCGCTGCGCGCCTACCAGCATGTTGTGGACCATGGAGTGCGCGACAACGGCGGCTACGTGCACCAGGGCCTGCACGCCAGCACGGACCCGGATGGTTACTCCATCGCCTTAAGCGATGGCACAGTCACGCTGCGTATACTCTTCCATCATGGCTTTGTGCTTGAGCCGCCCCAAGGCAAAGCCATCGACCGGTTTCTCACCCGGCTCGCCCGGGCCGGTAAAAGGCGATGACCCCACCCCTTTCAGACAGACGGCAGGTGCGCCCGACATGAGCCTCATCACTATCATCGGCGCAAGCTCCGGTATAGGGCTGGCGACGATGCAGACCGCCCTTGACGCCGGACATTCGGTGCGCGCTGTTGCGCGCGGCGCCGCGAACATTCCGCTGCAGCATGAGCGGCTGCAAAAACAGCCGGGTGACGCACTTTCGGCAGACGACGTTGCCGCCGCTGTTGCCGGCGCGCAGGTTGTTGTTCAATCCCTCGGCGTGCCTTTTGATGCGCGGATGTTATTCGGACCCATCAGTTTGTTTTCACAAGCCACCCAATTGTTAATCCCTGCCATGCAAGCCGCCGGCGTGCAACGGCTGGTCGCCGTGACCGGCTATGGCGCCGGTGACAGCAGGGACAGCATCAGTCCCCTGCAACGGGCCGGTTTTGAACTGGTGTTCGGCCGCGCTTACCGGGACAAGGACACCCAGGAAGCTTTGATACGCGGGAGCAGTTTGCAGTGGACTATTGTCCGGCCGGGTATCCTGACCAACAGCAGGCGGCTCACTTACCAGGCACTGACTACTCCCGAACGCTGGCGTAACGGTATCGTTTCCAGAAAAGCTGTCGCCCACTACATCATTCATCAAGCCGTCGAGCCGGAGGCGATTGGCCTGACGCCGGTACTGGTCGGCTGACCGTTTACCACGGCAGCACTTCTCCTTCCGCGGTCAGGAAACCGCCATTCTGCTCCGTATCAATTTGATGCATAAGCTGATGGATCAATGCTGCGGTTGCCGCTGCTGACCTAACGGATTTTTTGCGCCGCGCGACAAACGGGGCTGACAGGCGCGTTAAGGTTGTACCCGGGTGCACAGCAACAATCGACCCATGGTTCCGCCACCGCGCCGCTTCTATGGCTGCACTTTTCAAGCCCATGTTCAGCGCCGCTTTTGCCATACGGTACCCATACCAGCCGCCGAGGCTGTTGTCGCTTATGCTGCCCACCTGGGCTGAGAGCATGGCCACCTTTGGCCGGGGAGCCGCCTTCAGCAAGGGTACGCAGGCACCAAGCAACGCCAGGGGACCGGCAGCGTTAACCCGATAGAGGTGGTCGAGTACCCCGGCTTGAATGCCGGCCAGTTCTTTTTCCGGCTGCAGACTATCTGCATGCAGCAATCCGGTGGCACCAATCAGCCAGTCTATGCGCGGTGCGGCCGCCGCCACCTTGGCCGCAACTTCACCAATGGTCGACGGCTGCAAATAATCCAACTGCAACCAGGTAAGCTTCCGCCGCCGCGGCCCCAGGCCGGACCTGGATGCAGCAAAAACATGTTCAACCGCCGGATCACCCAGCAGGGCACTGAGTATTTCACTGCCAATGCCGCCAGCGGCGCCGGTTATAAGCACAAATCGGCCCATGATAAATCGTCCGGATAAATTATCTTTTTCAGCAATATCTTACCTTTTGGTCATATTATGTCCAATAAATATATTGACAATTAGTAATTGATATCTATTATTTTGATCTAGATCGTGATTTGTCCATTTAATGTCCAGTTAAGGAGGGCTTTTATGACATTGTGGGAACTGAAACGCAGCGTGCGGGAACAACCCACTACCGCCACCATTATCAGCGACGGCTGCCGCGATTATGTGGTGGAAATCCAGCGCACCAACGGCGCCGGCCTGCTGCGCGACCGTAGAGGCCGCACGGTTCGCTTTGCGTCGCTGGCGGAAGCTAAACGCACCATGCAGAAGGCTGACGTGGCGGATATATGCCTGAGCGTGCGCATTGCCGCAGATGAAGCCTGTGCCGGGCCGTCGGCCAATGAGCCGCAATTTGCAACGATACAACTCGCCACAAACTACTGAACGGAGGCTATATGTCCCATCCAAGCAGACGCAGAGTGCTTACCCTCATCGCAACAACCGCAACCGCACTGGCGGCAAAACCCGGACTTGCCGCAGAACCATTGGATGAAGCTGATCCCATTGCGGTTGCCCTGGGCTACAAAGCGGATGCGTCCGCCGTTGATGTCAGCCGGTTTCCGAAGCGCGCCGGAGAAGAAGGCGCTGAACAGTTCTGCTCCAACTGCGCCCTGTATAAAGATGTTAACGGCACCTACGGCACCTGCAGCGCGGTTCCCGGCAAGCTGGTTGCAGCCGCCGGCTGGTGCAACGTGTGGGTGTTGAAGAGTTAAACGTTGCGTTACGTCCCGATAAACTTGGACAATACTGCGACACACATGTCAGCGGATTGCAGCATGCAACACCTGTCCATAGGCGCCGTGTCGAAACTCACTCAAATCCCGGCGCACACCCTGCGTAAGTGGGAAAGCAGGCACGGCATCGCAACCCCCGAGCGCACGCCCACCGGACGCAGAGTTTATACCCAGGAGCAGGTTGAGTTGCTGAAGCTGATCAAACAGCTGATGGCCAGCGGCCATGCCCTCTCCCACCTCAGCGGTCTGGGCCCGGCGGAACTTCAAGAGCTGGCCGGGATGCACATCGAAAACACTGCCCGGCTGCAGGCAGACTCGCTGGTGCTGGTCGGGCCCAACGTTGGTTTAAGGCTCACCTCACAGCCCGCTGTGCGCGCGCGTTTCACCGGTACGGTGGATGAGTGGCTGCAGGGGCAACCTGCAACCGGCGCCGCTGACACGGTAGTGATTGAGACCGACACTATCCCGCCCACTCTCACTGACAAGCTGGCGGAAGTGCGGCAGCAGGTCACCGACCTGTTGGTGGTCTACAGATTTGCATCTTCCGCCGCCCTGCACGCCCTCAGCGCAGCGCAGGTGCGCGTTGTCCAGGGCCATGTCAACGACAACGATCTGCTGCTGAACCTGAGCGTTGATGCAGACAGCGTTGATATACAGCGGCCCCGGCAACGTTTCAGTATGGAAGAGCTGGCCCGGATTGCTTCGCTGAGCCCCGGCCTGCAATGCGAATGCCCAAATCATATTGCCACTATCCTGATGGACATCTCGGCATTTGAGCGTTACAGCTCGGAGTGTGTGGACAGCGACCCTGAGTCCGCGGCGCTGCACGCTGAACTGGGCGCCATATCCGCCAGGGCCCGCGGCCTGTTCGAAGACGCGCTGGTCGCGGTGGCCGCCGCGGATGGCATTTCACTTTCCGTCCGCGACTGAACATCATGCCGGAAGGGCCGGAAATCCGGCGAACCACGGACCAGCTTGCGGCGGTGCTTGAAGGTTCCTGCATCGAAGAGGCTTTCTTCGGACAGGCACATCTGGCAGCAGCCGCAGAGCAGCTTGTCGGCTGCCGCGTTAACCGGGTGATACCCCGGGGCAAGGCCATCCTGATGCACCTGTCCAACGGCCTGGCACTGTATACGCACAATCAGTTGTACGGCGTGTGGCGGGTCGCCGAGCGCGGCAAGTTGCCGCATACCACCCGCACCCTGCGCGTGGCCCTGCACACCGGCACGCACAGCGCGCTGTTGTACAGCGCATCGGATATTGCGCTGCTGGAGCCGCCGCAACTCGCAGCGCACCCCTATCTGGCCAAGCTGGGACCGGATGCATTGGACCTGGACGTAACATGGCGGGACGTGGCAGCACAGATGCGGCTGCAGCGCTTCCGCAACCGCTCCCTGGGCGCCTTGTTACTCGACCAGAGTTTTGTTGCCGGCCTGGGCAACTATCTGCGCTCGGAAATTCTCCATGTGTCCCGCCAGCACCCCGCCCGGCGGCCCGGTGATCTGAGCCGCCGCGATACCGGCCTTGTGGCCCGCGCTATTCTGCAGCAGACCCGGCGGTCTTACGCCACCGGCGGCATAACCAACAGCCCACGGCGGGTCAGCGCGCTGCGTAAATCCGGCTGCACCCGCGCCCAGTACCGTTTTGCGGTTTTCGGCCGCGCGGGCCTCAACTGTTATACATGCGGCAGCGGCATCAAGCGGTTGGAAGTGGGTTCCCGCAGGCTTTACTTGTGCGAACGGTGCCAACCCGAAGACGGTCACACCCAACCATGACAGGCAGCCTGTTTTTTCTGCCCGGCAATCACCTCTACCCGTCGTCACACCTGCGGCGCCACCGGCAGACACCCATTGTCATGGTTGAAGATGAATCCATTTGCCGGCGCCGCCCTTACCACCAGCAGAAGCTGGGCCTGGTGATCAGTGCCATGCGCGAGCACGCCAACCAACTTAAACGTGCCGGCTTCACGGTCAATTATTTCCCGCTGGCCCGCAACCATTCGATCAGTACCGCAGTCGAGCAGACGGCGGCGGCTGTCGGCGCCCGGCAATTGATAACCTTCGAAATTACCGACCGCAACCTGTGTGCGGTGCTGCAGCGGCTTTGCGCAAAACTCGACCTGCACTGGCACACCCTGCCGGACCCGGGTTTTCTCACCTCCCGCAGCCAGTTTGCCGATTTTGCCTCAGGCAAAACCCGGCTGCGCATGTCAAGCTTTTACCAGGACCAGCGACGGCGGCTGCAAGTGTTACTTGAACCGGACAACACGCCGGTCGGCCGCTGGAGTTTCGATGAGGACAACCGCAAGCGTCTGCCCGGGCACCAGGCGGTCCCTGACATACCACAGGTTAAGCATTCACAGACTACCGCCAGCGCCTTAAAGGAGGTGGCCATGCGCTTTCACGACCACCCGGGCAATGCAGCGGATCTGTGGATGCCTACCACGCGGCGGGGCTCGCTGCACAGGCTCAAAGCTTTTATCGAAGACCGCCTGATTGGTTTTGGCACTTATGAAGACGCGCTTTCCCAGCGTTCCCGGACGCTTTTCCACAGCACCCTGTCACCGCTGATCAATCTTGGCCATTTGACCCCGGACGAAGTCCTGCACAAGGTCATGCAGGCATCAGAACGTGTGCCGATTAACGATCTGGAGGGGTTTGTGCGCCAGCTTATCGGCTGGCGCGAGTTTATGCGTGGTGTCTATGACTGTTTCGGCCATCAACTGCGGAGCGCAAATACGCGCAGCCAGAACCGTGGTCTGGCCCGCTGCTGGCACACGGCCGCCACCGGTATCCCACCCCTCGACCGCGCCATCAAGACACAACACCAGTTGGCCTGGAACCATCACATCGAACGGCTGATGGTGATTGCCAACATCATGAACCTGTGTGAAATCCATCCCCGGGCCGTGTACGAGTATTTCATGGCCAATTACCTGGACGCCTACGACTGGGTCATGGAACCCAACGTGTACGGTATGGGGTTGAATTCAGAGGGCGGTGTATTTGCCACCAAACCCTACATCTGCGCTTCCAACTACCTGTTGAAAATGAGTGATCACAAGCGCGGAGACTGGTGTGACATTGTTGACGGCCTCTACTGGCGTTTTATCGCCAGGCACCGCAATTCAATTCAGCGTAATGCCCGCATGGCCAATGCCGCCCGCGCCCTTGACCGCCTGGACAACAAGAGGCGCACGCGGATTACCGCCGCCGCGGAGCGCTTTCTGGACTTTGCGACGACCACACAATAGTTCGAATAAACCGAAACCCAAAGACATCTAAGCCAGATTTTTTCGTAGGCATGCCGATCCTACAATGGTTCCAACTTAGTCAGGTGGTAAAGGATCATGACCCTCACCGTATCTCTACTGCTGTTTGTTCTGGCGCTTGCCGTTATCGCTTACAGCGCTGTCACGCCACGCGCTGTGCTGCGGCCGGTGCGCATATCCCATCAACAGCCCCGGCAAGGTAAGCAGCCATGGCCGAACCCTTAGCCCTGGCGGACGCCGCGTTGGACAAAATGCCTCAGCGCACGGTCAGCGTGGCCGCCGGTGACGGCATTGGCCCTGAAATCACCCGTGCGACGCTGCGGGTCATGGAGGCCGCCCGCGTTCCGCTGACCTTCGAGGCGGTGGAAATGGGTCTGGACCTGTGGCGCCGGGGGCTCAGTTCGGGTGTACCCGCGGCCAGCCTGGATGCCATACGCACAAGCGGCGTGCTGCTGAAAGGGCCCATGACCACCCCGCAAGGCTCCGGCATGAAAAGCTTGAACGTGACCTTGCGGAAAAGCCTGGGCCTGTATGCCAATGTACGGCCGGTGCGGTCCTACGTCCCTTATGTGGCGTCCCACCACAACAACGTGGATCTGGTGATCATCCGCGAGAACGAAGAAGACCTGTACGCGGGCATCGAGCACCGTCAGACCCAGGATGTTGTGCAATGCCTGAAGCTGGTCTCGCGGCCGGGTTGCGAACGCATCGTCCGCTACGCTTTTGAGTTTGTCATGACCCGCAAACGCAAACGCCTGACCTGCATGACCAAGGACAACATCATGAAGTTGACGGATGGTCTGTTCCACGAGGTCTTTAATGAAGTTGCCGCGGAATACCCGGATGTTGAAAGTGATCATATGATTGTCGATATCGGCATGGCGCGGGTCGCCAACCGGCCGCAAGACTTTGATGTAATTGTCACCCCTAATCTTTACGGTGACATCGTTTCCGATATTGCGGCTGAGGTCACCGGCTCCGTGGGTCTGGCGCCGTCCGCCAACATTGGTGAAACCATCAGTGTTTTCGAAGCCATCCACGGCTCAGCGCCGGACATCGCGGGGCAGAATATAGCCAACCCTTCAGGCCTGCTGCTGTCGTCCGTCAAACTGTTAGCCCACCTCGGCCTCGGCGACCGCGCAGAGCTTATTCACAACGCCTGGTTGCGGACCATCGAAGACGGCATCCACACCCAGGATATTTTCAGCACCCGGCACAGCAAGATGTGTGTGTCCACCGATGGGTTTGCGGATGCGGTG
>JANQOA010000327.1 GCA_028279305.1 Pseudomonadales bacterium | reverse complement strand
TTTGCCGGACGCCAGCCGCAATCAGGGCGCCGGCTGCCCGCCTTTGTAAACCCGCAGGCGGGCGTGATCCTGCAGCACGCGGATATCCCGCAGCGGATTACCGTCGACGGCGACAAAATCCGCCAGCTTGCCTGCCGCCAGGGTGCCGCGGCCGCCGCCGGGATCCGCCGCCAGACCGCCGTTACGGGTGGCGCAAATCAGGGCCTGTGCCGGGGTCATGCCGAACAGTTCGACAAAGTACTCCAGATCTTTGGCATAGGTGCCGTGAGGTGCAATGCTGATGCCGTAATCGCCGCCTACAACCAGCCGCACACCCGCCTCCATGAGCTTGCCCACGGTGGTCACGGTGGCATCTATTTCCGCTTCGTAACCCTGCTCGCAGACGGTCTGTCTGGACACGCCGAGGGATTCGCAGTGTTCCAGGTAAGTGACTTCCCAGGCGATAGCGGGCCCGACAAACACCCGCTCCCGGGCTGCCGCCAGCATGGCCACTGCCTCATCGTCCAGATAGTTGGCGTGACCGATCAGATCAACACCGGCGCGGACCGCCTGTTTTACCGCTGCCGCTGAACGGGCGTGGCAGGCCACCCGCAGCCGCCGGCGGTGAGCTTCGTCGACAATGGCGTTAACCTCTTCGTCGGTAAACGCCAGCTCACCCGGCGGATTGACCGTATTAATGGCTTCGCCGTCGATAAATACCTTAACAATGTCGACGCCGCGTTTGCGTTGCTCCCTTACCGCCTTGCGCAGCGCCCAGGGACCGTCGGCAATCTGGCTCAAGCCGCCTTCGGAATCCACGTTGCTGGCGGTTGCGCCCAGGTCGCGGCCGGCGGCCAGCAGGCGCGGACCGGGAATCACGCCGCGGTTGATGGCGCCGCGTAACGCCACGTCAATCTGATAGGTCGAGCCGAAGCTTACCGCGCTGGTAAAACCGGCGCGCAGCATCAGGCTTGCGTTGTTGACCGCTACAATGGTCGCGTCTTCAACGCTGGTAGCGCCGATGGCAAACGGGCTGGCGTCGGCGAATGACAGATGGGCATGGGTTTCCGTCATGCCCGGCATGACAAACCGGCCCTGCAGATCCTGGCGGATAACGTCGTCCGGCAACGCCGGCAGTTCCGCTTCGGCCCCGGCATACCGGATGTGCTCCCCCTGCACCCACAGGGCGGCGTTGTCGATCACCTCGGCGCTGCCTTCGACAGCAGAGAAGAGTTGCAGGTTGGTAAATAGCTGTTGGCTCATCCGCGCCTCCCCGGGTAATCAGGTGAAAAAGGCGGTCTTACGTTCCCCGTTGGGACCGTAAACCGGTTCGCCGCGCTCAACCAGATAAGCCTGGTTGTCGCTGCTGACCACGTTGGCCTGGCCCAGCAGGTCGACCATGGCCTGATAATTGGGGTGCGTAAAGTGTGCCGCCAGGGTGTCACTATCGTCCCATAATTCGTAGACCTGGATGCGGGTGGGCACACTGGGGTCGGGCGCAAAACAATAGTCCCGGCAGCCGGCTTCCTGCTGCCGGGTGGCCAGCTGTACTTCCCGGGTGAGTTCGATGGCGTGGTCGCGGTCCTGCTGATTGGCAAACTCCAGCGCGGCAACAACAATGATCATGTATTCCTCCCTAAGGCTGATTCCCGGGCCTTAGCATATTACCTGGCGGATCAAATTGCGCCTGGTTTGAGTTGCCGGTGCTGCTGCCGCTAACATGGCGGCGTGATTAAAAGAGTTAATGCCCGGCGCCGGGGCTTTTATACCGGTGCGTGGAAACCGGGTGCGCTGGTTTGGTTGATGCTGCTGGCCGCCTGCGGCGCGGCGCCGGCTGGATTGGAATTCGGCGATGCCTACGTACGCGCGCCGGTGCCGGGCACCGATAAATCGGTTGGCTATTTCAGCTTAACCAATCATACGGGGCAGGCCCTGACATTAACTGCAGCAGCTGCACCCGGAGTGCGTGCGATTGAATTCCACTACACGGAAGAGGTGGACGGCCTGATGCGCATGCGCCGTTTGCCGCGCATAGAGGTCGAGGCGGGCGGGCGGATTGAATTTGTGCCCGGCGGGCGGCACCTGATGCTGTTTGGTGTGCAGGACCTGGGGGAAGAACTTGAAGTCACTTTCCAGGATGCCGGCGGCGGCTCCCACGCGGTGCATTTTGCGGTCACGGACGTGACCCAAACGCGCTAACAATGTAGAATTTGGACCCTGTTTCAAAATGTAGAGAAGGGTCCATGGCTGAGCAAATTGAAACTCGTGATGAAGTGAGTGCCGAAGAGGAAGTTCGCGCTCTGGTTGAACGTTCCCGGGCTGCCCAGCAGCAGATTGAACACTATACCCAGGAGCAGGTGGATGAACTGATCCGCGCCATGGTCTGGAGTGTGGCCAAGCCGGGTGTGGCTGAGGAGATAGCGCAGTTTACGGTGGACGAAACTCAGCTCGGCAACTACGACGGCAAATTCCTGAAGATTCAGCGCAAAACCCGCGCCACCCTGATGGACATCATCGATGACAAGTCCGTGGGGATACTGGAAGAAGACAAAGAACGGGCGATCGTCAAAATTGCCAAACCCATGGGTGTGATCGGCGCGCTGGCGCCATCCACCAATCCTGAAGCCACGCCGGTGATCAAAGCCATTCACGCGGTTAAGGGCCGCAATTCGATTATTGTCGCACCGCATCCGCGGGCCAAGCTGACCAACAAAAAAATCTGCGACCTGATGCGCGAGGCGCTGGTTAAGTGCGGTGCGCCGGCTGACCTTGTGATCGGTATCGAATCACCCAGCCTCGACACCACCAACGAACTGATGCGCCAGTGCGACCGGGTGCTGGCCACCGGCGGCGGCGCCATGGTGACCGCGGCTTACTCCAGCGGCACCCCGGCGTTGGGGGTAGGGGTCGGCAACGCGGTGATCACGGTTGATGAAACCGCTGACCTGGATGATGCGGCGGAAAAGATCCGCATCTCCAAGACCCTTGATCTGGCTGCTTCCTGTTCCGCTGACAATTCTGTTGTGCTGGTGGAAGAGATTTATGATGACATGATGGCTAAGCTGCAGGCCAAGGGCGGTTATCTGGTTAGCGCCGAAGAAAAAACCGCGCTGCAGAAAACCATGTGGGACGACGAAGGCCACCTGAACACCGCCATTGTTGCCCAGCCGGCGGAAAAGCTGGCAGCCATGGCCGGCTTGCAGGTCCCCGAAGGCACCCAGTTTTATATTGTGCCGGAAGATGGTTACGGCGCGGACCACCCGTTTTCGGGTGAAAAGCTCTCGGTGGTTATGGCTCTGTACCGGGCCCGGGACATCGATCATGCCATTCAGTTGACCAACCAGATTCAGTCCTATCAGGGTGAGGGCCACTCCTGCGGCATCTACTCCAACAGTGATGAGAACATCATGAAACTGGCCAACGTCACCAAAACCTCCCGGGTGATGGTGAATCAGCCCCAGGCTGCCTCCAACAGCGGCAACCTCTGGAACGGCATGCGCCAGACTTTCTCCCTGGGCTGCGGCTCCTGGGGCGGCAACGGCACAAATAACAATATCTCCTGGCGCGATCTGATCAACGAAACCTGGGTCTCCAAACCGCTGGATACGCCTAAAGAACTGCTCTCCGACGAAGAGTTGTTCGGTGACGTGATGGACAAGCTGGGCTGAGTCAGCCTGCCCGGCTCAGGCGGCGACTATCGCTGCCAGGGCCGCCAGAAATACAGCTCCGATCAGCAGCATGCGGTTGCGCGGCCGGC
>JANQOA010000359.1 GCA_028279305.1 Pseudomonadales bacterium | reverse complement strand
CATACCCGCAACGGCGCCATCGACGATGAAGCCGGCAGCGAGGCGGAAGCCTTTGCCATGGCCAAACGTTTCCTCTCCTACCTGCCCGGCAGCGTGGACGAGCTTCCGCCGCTGGCCGAGTGTGACGATGACCCCGAGCGCAGCGATGCGGCCCTGCTGGAGATCGTGCCGAAAGACCCGCGCAAGGTCTACAAGATGCACGACATCCTGCATTCGGTCTGCGACAACGGCTCTTTTTTTGAACTGGGGCGCAAATGGGGGCGCTCCCTGATCACCGGCCTGGCGCGGTTAAACGGCATCCCCGTGGCGGTATTTGCGGAGAATCCCCGGGTCTACGGCGGCGCCTGGACTGCGGATGCCTCGCGCAAGTTGATCCGGCTATGCGACCTGGCAGCCACCTTTCACCTGCCGCTGGTGCATCTGGAAGATTGCCCCGGTTTTCTGATCGGCAAACAATCCGAAGAAGAGGCCACCATCCGCTTCGGTTCCGCCGCGCTGGCGGCGTTGGGCCAGGCCAACGTGCCGTTCTGCTGCGTGGTGATCCGCAAGGCGTTCGGCGTGGCCGGCGCCGCCAACCACAAACCCGGCGCCCATCACCTGCGCGCTGCCTGGCCGTCCGGCGATTGGGGTTCGTTACCCATTGAAGGCGGCATTGAAGTGGCTTACAAAGCGGAACTGGAAGACGCGGCCGACTACGACGCGCATCTGAGTAAAATCAAGGAGCGGCTGAACCGTCTGCGCTCGCCGTTCCGCTCCGCGGAGTATTTCGAGATTGAAGAGATTATCGACCCCAGCAAAACCCGCTCATATCTGTGTCAATGGGCTAAACTTGCCAGAGCAGCCTCGCGGGTGGCGGCACCCCATTTCTGGTACCGGCCTTAAGCGAGCAACCGCAGGCAAACCGGGAGCAAACATGCGCATCAAAATTCTGCTGGCAGTGCTGGCTGTAACACCCCTCGCCGGCCAGGCCAATACCACCCAATGCGGCATGGACGGCATGCAGCGGCTGGTCAGCGTTGTCTACAGTGAACCCGGGCAGCTGGTCCCCTGCCGGGTACTCTATGAGAAACCCAGTGAAGTGACCGTGACCAATCAGAGCCTGACCCTGTGGCGGGCTGAACACCAGGCCGGCTATTGTGAAGCCCGCGCGGAAGAGTTTGTTGCCAAGCTGGAGCAGTTGGGCTGGCAATGCCAACAGGCCGCGGCCATGGACAACCCGGCGGACCCGGTCACCCCCGAGCCCGCGCCGGAGGAAGCTGCCCCTCAAGAGGTTGGCCCCGGGGAGGCAGCAGCTTCGGAGCTTGATACGGCAGCCGCTGAGGTAATACCGGATGGCGGATAAACCCACCGAATACCGCCAACATACTTTTCAAGCGCCGCCCGGCGCCACCGAAATTCTTCTCATCCGCCACGGCGAGTCCCGCGCCGCCAGTGCTGACAACCCGTTTCCGCTGGTTGACGGCCACGGTGACCCGGAGTTGCACGACAACGGCCACCGGCAGGCGCAGCGGGTTGGTGAACGCCTGCGCAACGAGCCGATCAGCGCCATTTACGTCACCAATCTGCAGCGTACCGCTCAGACAGCAGCGCCGCTGGCCCGGCATCTGGGGCTTACGCCCATTGTCGAAGCCAATTTGCGGGAGGTTTTTCTCGGCGAATGGGAAGGCGGCCTGCTGCGCATCAAGGCTGCTGAACAGGACCCCGTGTACCTGCGCATGCGTGAGGAACAGCGCTGGGATGCCATTCCCGGCGCGGAAAGCTGGCAGGTTCTGAATGCCCGGGTGATGCAGGGTTTACAGCGCATCCACAACACTCATCCCGATCAACTGGTGGCCGCCGTGGTTCACGGCGGCGTGGTGGCGCACATCATGGCGCATGCCACGGGGGCGCAGCCGTTTGCCTTTAACGGCGCCGACAACGGCTCCATCACCCACATAGTGATGCTGGATCAGCACATCCAGGTGCGGCGCTTCAACGACGCCGCACATCTGCTGGACACCCTGCACGACGGCAGCGGGCAGCTTACCTAACGGTCAGCAATCAGCTTTCAGCATTCCCGGCAAGCAGACGCAGCACCTCGTCCAGACTCGCAGGCGGCTGATCTTTCAGACCACTCATGCGGGCATACAATGCCGCCGCGCCGCGGTGGAAGTCTCCCGGCAGCTGCAGATCGTCAAACGTCTGTGCAATCTCCTCCATTTCACCGGCAAAACGCCAGGCTTTGCGGGAGGTGGCCCGGGCGGTCTGTTCACTGCGCTCCGCCAACCCCGGCTGGGACAGCGCCCACTCCTCCAGCAACGCGGCTCTGACGCCGGCCTGCTCCGCCAGCGCGTTGACGGCCAGCAGCAACGCACTGGAACCTTTGGTGTAAGCGGCGTAAGCCATTTTCAACGCTGAAGCGTCGCTGTTGGATTCACCCACCACTACAGCCTGCAGAAGCTCCGCGCTGAACCAGGCTTGCGCCCCGGCGGCGTCGGCGCCGGACAAATACAAACGCGTTGTGCCCGGCTGCACGGCAGGTGGGCCGATGATGCCGCCGTCCACATAACCGGGGCCGACAACCGCAGCCATCTGCCGGGCGGTGGCCGGCGCCACCGCGTTGGCGTCCACGTAGATACCGGTATAACCCGCCGCCGCTACCGCCTGCGCCTGGTCCAGCGCCTGATCGGGCGGACAGACGGAGATCAGCCCGTCAACCTCAGCGGTTAATGTCGGCAATTGCGGATAGGCGGTGAAATCCGCCGCCCGGGCGGCGGTGGCCGGGCTGCGCCCTGCATTGCACCAGCACACCTCATGTCCGGCGGCAAGCAGCGCCCGGCCGACACTGGTACCCATCTCGCCGGGATGTAGCAGGCCGATGCGCATGTTCAGCTCCTATGTATTACCTTGGTAGTGACGTTAGCGGCGGTAATCCAGGGGCGGGTCGCGGTCACCCAGCAACGCGGCATACTGAAAGTCTTCACCCTGAGATTCTTTTAACTCCGCCTGAGCCTGGGCAATGACGTCCGGCGACAGAATCAGATCGGCAGCGGTTTTGGCCAATACCTTGGCTGCCAGGTGCATGCCTTTGTGGCCGATACTCATGCCGCCGGCGGCCACCGCCTGCCAGCTATGCGCCGGTGTGCCGGGCACCCAGGTAGCGGTGTTAAAACCCACGGTGGGCACCAGCCAGCTGACGTCACCCACGTCGGTGGACCCCATGCTCTGGCGGAACTGAAACGGCAGTATGGCTTGCTGGCTGCCCAACGGCTGGCCGGGGTCCAGCAGGGTGGCATGGATTTCACGCGCAAACCTGTCCTCAGCGGCGCTGTATGTGATGCCACCCAGGGCCCGCATGTTTTTGTCCACCAGCTTTGACAAGGTGCGGTTCGGCAATACCGGATAGTTGCCGTGCATCACTTCCACATCCACGGTGGTTTCGGTGCCCATGGCGGCCGCCCTGGCTGCGTTGACCACCCGCTCGAACAGTTGCACCACCATCTGCGCTTCCGGGTGCCGCACGTAGTAATACACCTGTGCCTGTTCCGGCACTATATTCGGCGCATCTCCGCCGTCCGTGATGATGTAGTGGATGCGGCTGGTCTGCGGCACATGTTCACGCATCATGTTCACCATAAAGTTCATGGCTTCCACGCCATCCAGGGCGGAGCGGCCGCTGTCCGGCGCTGAGGCGGCATGTGCCGCTTTACCATGAAAGGTGAAGCGGCCGGACTTATTTGAGGTAGTGGACGACGGTGATGCGGAGTTGGCGCTGCCCGGATGCCAGTGCAGCATAATGTCCACCTCGTCGAACAGACCCGCGCGCGCCATATACACCTTGCCGGAGCCCCCCTCTTCCGCCGGCGTGCCGAACACCATTACGGTGGCGTCCACATCCGCTGCTTTCAACCACTGGCTGACCGCCACCGCCGCGGTGGCTGAAGCGGCGCCGAACAGGTGGTGACCGCAGGCATGACCGGCGCCTTCCGCCACCCGCGGCGAACGGCTGGGTTGGGCCGCCTGGCTTAAACCCGGCAACGCATCAAACTCAGCCAGGATGCCGATAGTTGGACCTTTGCCGCCGCCGCGGCGCGGAAAACGCGCGGTAAATGCGGTTGGGATGTCCGCCACCCCTGCCTTCACGGCAAAACCCTGCCGTTTCAGGTAGGTCTGCAGCGCTTCGCTGCTGCGGGTTTCCTGATAACCCACTTCAGCCCACTCCCAGATGCGGCTGGCCAGCTCAACCCCGGCATCAGCCTGGCCCTCTACCAGATTGATTATGTCATGCTCGGCAGCCAGCAAAGGTTTTGACAACAAGACGCTGAACAGCACCGCGGCAAGCGTTGGTAACTTCATTTACGGCAATCACCTTGTCCTTTTTGTGGTGACGCTATCTTACCAGTTTTCCATTCAGTTTCAGTTCAGCCCGTTGTCGGACAATGCACCCATAGGAGGCGTCATGTACAACATCTTTCGCGAGACCCTGCTGAGGGAAGCCGCCCTGCACCGGCGCAACCCTGAACACAACCGCAGACGTCAGGACAAACAGCGCCGCCGGCCGGTCAAAACACTTTTTCTGTTACTGCTGGTGCCCGCTTTCACCGCCCACCCGATGTTAAACAACGAAGGCGCCGCTTACGCCGGCGCGCGGGTGAAAATGATCCCCGTGACCACTCAAATTGATGCCTGGCACGCGGTTGACGCGCGGCACGTGATCCTGACCTTTGCCAAGGCGGGAGACTACCTGTTAACCCTGGGGCGGGATTGTCAGCGCCTCAGCCACGCCCATAACCTGGGCGTCAGCACCTCAAACAACGCAATTTACGCGGGCTTTGATTATCTGACGGCTGACAACGAAAAGTGTGCAATCAGCGCGATCAACAAAATCGAGCGCGCTGAATAACACGAATCAGGTGGGCAGGAAGTGCACCGGATAACGGATGGTGGTGGTTTTGACGTCCCGCTCACCAAAATTGAACAGGCGGATTCTGTTGACAATCTTGTCGATCATGGTCTGATCCGCAATCTCTGAAGCCACCACTTTACACTCGACCACCCGGCCGTTGGGATCGATGACCAGTTCCAGCACCACTTCGCCCTGCAGCGCCGGGTTGGCGCGCAGCGTGCGGTTGTAGATGGCAAATATAGCACCCTTGTTGCTGTCGAATACGCGGCGGATTTCCTCAATGCTGCGGCTGCGGCCGTCCTGGGTTTTTGGTTTTTTCACCCCGCCGGTACCGGCAACCTCTTCCGGCGCTTCAACCTTGGTGGTCTCACGGCCGGACAACGCCACGCCGCCTGTTTCCCGCGACAGCGCGGAGACATTCACACCGGAACTGCGGGTGCTGTGCTTGGAAGTCAGCAGCGAGCGGTCCAGCGTGGCGGCGCTGCCGGAACCGCGCTGAATGGCGGCGGTATCCTGCAAGGCGCTGACATCCACGGCGTCGCGCATATCGGCAAACGCATCTTTAAACGCCAGCAGCCCGGATACGGCGGCTTTTTCCTTGGCATCCGCTACTTTCGGCTCCGGTTTAACCACCTTCTCTTCCACTTTGGGTTCCGGTTTTGGTATCTCCGGCTCCTCTTTGGGTTTAACTTCTTCCACTTCCTTGGGCGGCGGCGGCGGCGGAATTTTAATTTCCGGTTTGTTCATGACAATGCGCGCCAACTGGGGCGGCAGTTCTTCCAGGCTTTCGCGTTCCACTTCCGGCAGGGTCAGCCAGGGAATGATCAGGCCGGTAAGCAG
Source organism: Pseudomonadales bacterium (assembly GCA_028279305.1). Lineage (GTDB taxonomy): Bacteria > Pseudomonadota > Gammaproteobacteria > Pseudomonadales > Azotimanducaceae > UBA4421. The sequence continues at coordinate 30,267 of JANQOA010000359.1, read as the reverse complement.
CACCAGCCCCAGGCACCAGCCCAGCCACTTATGCAGCTGCCGCCGGTCAGCGTATTCCCAGGGCAACGCAAAATCATGTACCTTGGCCAGCAGTACGCTCATGAGCTTGCTCCCGCCACGGCGGCACCGTCTGCCGCCAGTTCGTCAGCGGCGCCGGTAACCTTGTTAACCGCCAGGCTGACCTGGGCAAAGTCCGTGGTCTGGCAGGTCAGCAGGATGCGCTTCAGCAGCCAGTAAGGCAGCTCTTTGTCACCCATCACGGTAATCTCAAAACCACCTTCCGGAATCTCGCCGCGGCGGTTGGCCTGATATTCCAACTCGGTTTTCAAACCTTCTATCAGCGGTTCCTGCTGTCCGGCGAGGCCGTCAATTTTGGCTACCGGGCGGCCCTGCACAATCAGGTCCTCCTGGCTGACGGAAATAACCAGCCGGTTTTCCGGGCGTTTTTCCGAGCTTGAGTCGGGAAGCTTTATTTTTGAGCTGCTTTGCAGCACTTCCACTTCGGAGGAATTGACCATCAGAAAGAACACCAGAATGGTGAAGATGTCCATCAGCGACACCAGGTTCAAACCCGCTGTTTTGCCCTTTTTCTGCCGCTGCCGGCGGCGTTCCGCTTTGACCAGATTCATGACTTCGCCTCCGCTGATGCGGCGCCGGCCGCTGCCGCGGTTTTGGCTTCAGCGGATGGTGTATCACCCAGGGAAATCACCGGAAACAGCTCCGCCTGGACCACATCCATGGCCTGCACGGTGGGATAGGAACGCACTTTGTCCATCACCGAAACCAGGGTCTGGTAGGGGGTATCCTCTTCCAGCAGAACCGTGATGTCGTCCTTTTCCGGCATGCGCCGTTTCAGTTCCTGCATCACTTCGGACAATTGCTTGAAGTCGTGCCCGTCATCCAGTGCGGGGATCTTTTTGATGGTGCCGCCGCGGCCGTCCGCCACCACCAGCCGGTCCTGATAAACCGCCACCTCCAGGTGCACGGCATCCGGATCAAAATCGCCGGAGGCGGCCTCGCCGGTGGGGAAGTTGAGGTCGATGACCGTGGTGTGGGTAAACACCATGGACAACAGCAGCACCGGCACCAGCACAATCATCAGATTCATGAATGGGGTGACGTCCAGGTCCGCCGCCTCAGTGTGTTTCTGTAGTCTTTTACGTACGCGGTCCATGCCCACTCTCGCTGTTATTACTGCTTATTGCGTGTATTGCGTGGCGTGCTCAGATCTCAGGCTGCACCCTGGGGAGCCGGTTTGGCTTTGGCCCGCACCGGTGCGCCGGGCTGGCGCTTGGCGCCTTCCGCGTCCGCATTGCCATCCAGCAGATTGACAAACTTAACCACCGCAATTTCCAGGCTCTCGATAATCGCGCTGGTTTTGCTCTGCAGCACTGAATGCACCAGCAGCAGCGGGATTGCCGCCATCAGACCGAACGCTGTGGTGTTCATGGCAATGGAGATACTCTGCGACAGCAGGGTGGCTTTTTCCGCCGGGTCGGCGTTGGCAACCGCGGTAAAGGCTGCGATCAGACCGATAATAGTACCCAGCAGGCCCAGCAGAGTGGCAATGTTGGCAAAAGTAGCCAGGTACGGGGTGCGGCGTTCAATCGCCGGCAATGCTTCCAGCAGGCCCTCTTCCATGGCTGATTCGATATCCATGCGGCGGCGCGCGGCTTCGTTGGACTGGCTTTGCTTATTCACGCCGTCCGCGACGATACGGGACATGGCTGAAGACGACTTTTTTGTCACTTCAACAATTTCACGCACGCGGCGCGCTTTCAACAGCGGCAACAGCGCATTGTAATCTTTCCGGTTAACCCGCATCTGGTTGGCCAGATAAAAATAACGCTCCAACGCGATGGCCAGGCCCACAGCCAGCACCACGGCGATGGGGTACATGAACGGACCGCCTTCTTGAAAGAAGCCCACAAAGGTTGCGTACATATCCATCTCTACTCCTCCTGATCCGGACTGATGTTCTCTTTTAAACCACGCAATGTTTCAAAATATCCGAGTTCCCGCCGGTATGCGGGGGGGTACAGGCGACGAAACACCTCTGCCTCGGTAAACTCCGCTTGAATCTCGATATCGGGCAAACCCTGAGGTTCGCGCCAGGGTAAGATATAAAGCACTTTAGGTAATTCTTGGTTGCCGGAGATCACGGTTTCGTCAAGTTGCAGTACTCCGGCGGGCATTTCTGCTACTTGTGACCGTTTTTGGCTTGCCGCCGCGGGCTTTTCTTCCAGCGCTGCCGGCGCCGCGTCCACAGGCGTTGCGGGCGTAACTTCCGCGGCCGGCGCAGCAGTCTCCTGGGCTGCGGCAGCGGCGCCGTAGAGCAGGCCCGCCAGCATCACTGAACCCCACGCGGCGCGCCGCATGGAACGGGTGCAAACTCTTGTCAGCATACGCGGCACCTCCTCTAACGCTGGGCAATGGCGCCGACGCGGCGCTCCAGATCCAGCACCCAGCCGGCGACCCGGACGTCGGGTTCAGGCAGGGTGACCTGATAATCGTTGTAAGCGGCCAACGCTTCGCTCAAGCGTCCCATATACAGCTCATACAGAATGCCCAGATTCAGATGCACCGGGGCATAACCGGGCTGGGCTTTAATACAACGCTGATAAAAATCTTCCGCGGCGGCAAATTCACCCCGCTTGCGCGCCATCACCCCAAGCTGGTTCAGGGCGTCACAATTCTGCGGGTTAGCCTGCAGCGCCCGGGCAAAGCTCTGCTGCGCTGCTTCCCCATCATCCGCCGCGAGATAGGTGTGGCCCAGGTTGACCCAAGGGCCGGCCAACTCAGGCTGATCGTCAGTCAGTTCCAGCAGCAGTACCTGGGCGGCGGTGTAGTTTTTTTCCTGCATCAGGCTCACCGCCCGCTCAAACAGCGCCTGGTTGCCGCTGCGCAGCGGCGGAACCTTGACAGTCGAAGCCGGCAGCCCCGCCTGGGTAATTTCAGCCGCCGGTGCTTCCACCTGTTCGCTCCTGTCGGCACGCCGTTCAGCACCGCCATTGTTGCCCGGCAGGGTGGCGCAGCCGGCGGTCAGCAGCGCCAGCACCAGCCATGCGCCGGTGATTTTAGTGAATGGCTTGCGCATAAGTGGCCTCCCACTCCGGTTTGTTAAAGCGGCCGGGCATCAGTTTGCGCAGCGCGGCAAAAGACTGTTTTACCCAATCATCGTAGATGCCGTCCCAGGCACGCCGCATATTAATTTCGTGTAAGCCGATGGCCTGCTCTTCAAACGGAAAGGCTTGTTCTTCCAGCAGTATTTCGTACTGCTCCAACTCCAGCGCGGACAGATTTTTCGGCCGGTCGGAGGCCATGATGGCAGCGGACAGGCTGGTATAGAGACTGGCAATCTCAAAGGTGGAAGCGGTGGTGAATTCCGCCACCTCGTACCGCGCCACCCGCTCGTAAGCTTTCAAAGCCTTTTTCAGAGCCGCCTGTTTCTTTTTCAGGCTGCGCTTTAACGGGTGGCTGAGGCGGATACCGGTGTAGCGCGCGCGCAGGTCGCCGGCAAATACCATCTGCGCACTGGCGGCCAGGTAGGTGGCGCGTTGATCCGCGCTGTTACCCATTTCCGCGTGCAACTGAATCTTTTTGTTCAGCCAGAAACGGCGTTTGTCCTGTTCGCCGGTGCGCTGATACAACAGATCCATCTGGTGCATGGCTTCCATGCGCAGGTCCCGGGGCTGTTTGTAGGTGTGGGCATAGTCCCTGAAGTGCTCGATGGCCGCCGGAACATTATCCATGTCCAGGTATAGCTGGGCAGCCCGGTACAGGGATTGGCGGCGCACTTCCCGGTCCGGGGCGCTGTCCGCCAGGCCGGCGTATTCAGCCGCCGCCGCCTGCCAGTTTTCGGTTTTTTCGTACATCGACGCCAGCCGCACATCAATGTCGCCGGCCAGTTCGTGGCCGGGGTAGGTTTTGCGGAAAGCAGCCAGCAGGTCCGCCGCTTCGCTGACCCGCCCGGCCCCTTCAATGACCGCGATGGCGTCAAAATGGCCCTGGGCAGCCAGCGCCGCGCTGCTGTCCAACGCGGCAATGCGCAGGTAATGATGCACTGCCTCGTCCACCTCGCCGGCCGCCTCCGCGGCTTCACCCTGTTTATACACCGCCGCCAGCAGCCGCTCCTGCACCTTGTCCCGCGCTTGTGCTTCCAAAGACACCTGCAGCAGCTGCCGGTAGGCGCTTTCAGCCGCGGTAAACTGCTGCATTTCAAATTTGCCGTGGCCGATAATCAACAATGCCGTGGTCTGCAGCGGAGCGTCCGCCTGGGGCCATTCGGCAAGCAGATTCTCAGCCAGATCCACCGCTTCTTCGGTATGCCCCAGGCTGAACAGCGTGTCCGCGGCATCCGCCTGCACCACCGGCGCCCGGGCGTCTGCCGGGAACAGCAGCGCAAACTCGATCTGCGCATCAATTTTCAAGCGCTGCCAGAGTTCAAGTTCCTCCGCGGAAGCAGTCTGCACCAGCTCGGATAAGCCGAGGATGGCGGCGTAGCCCGCTTCGTCCGCATCCGGATACTGGGGGAATTCCCGCACCACCCGTTGATAAGCCGCCACCGCGCGTCCCGGTTCCGCCGCTTCGGTGTAGGTTTCACCCAGCAGAAACAGGTATTCAGCGGTGCGCGGGTCTTCCGGGAAGGTGACTATAATCTCCTCGTACCACTGGGCTGCCGCCAGATACAGGGTGGCGTGTTGGGCGTCCTGTTTGCCGCCGGCCGCCGCCACCGCCTGCTGAGCCTCGGCATGCGCCAGCTTGGCCAGTTCCGACAGGTATTCATGCAGGGTATCCAGATAACCGGCGCGCACCTGTGCTGTGTGGTGTGACCAGAACGGCGAATAAACCCCGTAACGTTCTACATATTCCTTTTTCTTCGGCAGCACATCGCTTGGGAAACCGGCATCAATCAGGGTTTTGATCATGCCTTTGTGGGCGGCCGGGGCGCGCGGATCGAGGCTGTTGTGTTCGATAAACGTCTGCCAGGTGGCCACATTGTCGAGGAACCGGGCTTTGTCGAAGTAGTCGTCAGCCAGCCGCTGGTAGGCCAGGTACTGCCACGCGGGTTTGCCGCGCTTGCGCATTTCGTCCGCCAGCGTCTGCGCGCCGTCCAGGTAGGACAGGGCCAGAGTAACCACGCGGAATGTGTCTTCCAGCAGTTCCCGGTCCACCCCGTTCAAGTCGTCAGCCTGTACCAGTGCTGCTTCATCCTGCTGCGCCAGCAGGCTGTCCAGCACGTTGAAGAACTGGTGCAGGCCTTCATCAAAACGGGAGCGCTTGAACTCCGCCCAGCCCAGCATGTAGGCGCTGTTGCGGTAGTAGGGTGTCGTTTCCCCCAGCGCCACCACATAGCCGTAATCCGCCGCCGCTTCGCGGTAGAGCTCAGCGGAAAACTTCAGTTCGGCGCGGCGGAAGCGCGCTTCCGGAATGTAGGCGCTTTGCGGATGTTCCGCCATCAGGCGGTCCAGGTAGCGCAACGTGGTTTCGCCGTTGCCGCTCAGATCGTGGGCGCGGGCCAGCTGGTAGATAATCTCGTCAACGTTGTCCGCACCCTCCTGCTGGGTGAGCAGTTTTTCATACAGCTCCACCGCCGGCTGATAGGGTGTGGCCTGGCCGGCAATATCGTCATCCTGGCCGACGTCCATATACAGGTCCGCCAGCCGTTTGCCTACCGCATGGTTTTCCCGGGCCGTGGGTAACATGCCGTATACGCGGTTGTACGCCGCCATTACTTCCTCGCGGCTGGGTTTGACCGGCGGCACATCGGGCAGCTCCAGATCCGGCAGTTTTTTCACAACCTTGCCGATACTGGGGCCTTTGGCTTTGATCGGTTTGGGGCCGTCGTCACCCATCAGGCCAAACGTCAGCCAGCTGCAGCCGTTGAGCCCGGCCAGCACCACAGCCAGCCACACTGTACGCAGCACCCGCGGGCCCATCAGCCTTCTCCTTCCTGAGCCGCGGTATCGCCGCTGAGGGCGAGTTGGTCCGTGGCCCTGGCAATGGCAATCCGCGTAATCAACAGATACTGGTGCACCTGCTGCATTTCCTGCTGCATGCGGCCGCGTATCTCCCGCGCCAGCAGCTCTTCGCGCATGCTGCGCGCACCGTCGACCTGCCGGGTAATATCCCGGGCCCGTACCAGGAAGCCGTCAAAGCTGGCGCCAACTCCGGCAACAAAGTTTTCCTCCGCGCGGTTGACCCGCATGACGCGTTCGTCTATCTGCGCCACCAGTTCCTGTAAAGACTTAAGGGATTTGTTCAGCTCCTGGGTGCGGGCCGCCTGCTGTTCCACCAGACGGAAGAAATACATACCTTCCAGCCGGGCGATGCGCGCAGACCACTTCTGTTGATCCGCCGCGGACATGTGCTTAAGCAGGCCGCGCATGTGCTGCAACCGGGCCAGGGTGCCGCGTTCTTCAGCGTCCGCCAGCGGCACCATCCACGCATAGGTGGGCTGGGGCTGGCTGGCCCTGATCTGCTGCAGGGTGGTTTCCTGTTGCGCTATCTCAGCCGCAAGCTGTTGCCGCTGGGCGTAGATGCCGTTGTCGTGCAGCAGCGCCTTGGCCTGCTGATTACGCCTGGCCTGTTCGTCCGCCACCCCCTGCAGCGCCTGCAGATGGTCGGGCAGCAGATTCAGCCAGTCCTGCATTTCATTCAGATCCCGCCACTGGTTCAACGCTTCGTGCACATGGTCCGTGGCCAGCCATTCCAGCCAGTCGGTATGCCCCAACTGATCCTGCCAGCTTTGCATTAAGTCCTGCATCTGCGCCTCGTCCCGCTCCGGTGAGGCAAAAACCGTTAACAGCTGTTGAATCCAGGCCGGATCCTGGGCCTGCTGATTGAGGCTGACCAGATTGTCCAGGCGCTGCATAAAACTCTGCTCCGCCTGCTGGTACTGGTGCAGCGCCATCTGGGTGGTGGCAACCTGCCTGCCGCCGCGCTGCGGCTGCAGCGACATTTTTTCCAGACTCAACGGAAAACCCAGCCGTGCAGTGGCGGTGCTCGGGGTCCAGTAAGCCTGCTGCTGCAGGGTCATCCAGATGCGCGCCGCCAATTCGTATTCTTCATTGTCCATCGCCAGGCCGCCGTATGCAGCCATGGCCACTTCCTGGTAGCGGCCTTCGCTGGGCAGATCGCTGAGCACCGTTTCCGCGGTGCTGGTGTCCTGACGTTGACGGGCAATCAGCGCCAGGGCCAGTTTGGCACGCTGTCCCAGGTCGTAAGCCTCGTTGTCATACGCGTCAACCTCAGCAAGCTGACGGAAAGTCTCTTGCGCGGCGTCCAGCCGGCCCGCCTGGCGGTAAGCCACGCCCAGGTTGAACAGGCCGTATGCGCGCAGCGGATGTTCCTCGCCCATCAGGTCAAAGTAACCCCGGGCCGCGTCAAAGTTACCCTGTTGCACAGCCAGCTCCGCGCGCATGAATTCCACTTCCGGATGTGATTTCTGCTTCTTGCGCAGCCAGGTTTTGCCCAGGTCGATTTTTGCCAGCTGCGGTTCCAACTGGGCCCAGTCCTGGCGCCGGTGGTATTCCCGGGCCAGATGAAAAGCCAGCCGCATGTTGTCCAGCTCGGTGAGTTCACCTTCCGGGATGGCGTTGAAGACTTCGTTGGCATAACCGTACATGCCGTCAGCAAATGCAAAGCTGCCTTCAGCCAGTTCAAAACGGATGGGATTGTCGCCGCGGCGCTGCTGGGCTTCAGCCACCAGGGCGTTCAGCAGGGCACCCTGGTAATCTTCCTGGAAGTATTCGTACAGGACCGTGCGGTAAGTCAGCTCGTCCACCGGCTGCGCCACCGGCGCCAGCACCGTGCAGCTGAACAGGAGTTCACACAAAAACTGTTTCACGCCGGTACAGCCAAGGCTTAGTTGCTGACCGCGGACACAAAGTCGGGCTGGTAATCTTCCGTCTCATCGGAAATCGCCAGCTCGATAAAGGTGGGTTCAAAACCCTTTTCAAACTCCACCGTGGTGGCGCGGCGGAAGTCCCTGCCGCTGGGACCGAGGCCGGTAAAAAAAGCCGTGACCCGGTTCTGACCCTGTTTTACGTTGCCGACAAACAGCTTCTGCACGCCGCCGCGCTGCAGCGCGTCCACCTGCTTCTCCGTGTACAGATGGTGGGCCACTTCTTTGCCGTTGAGTTTGACCGTTACCGCGTCAAGCTGGAAGAACTTACCCACGTCCATGGACAGAAACACCGATACCTGAGAACTGGCGGGAAACAGCAGATCTTCTTCGAGGATGACCAGATCGCGCTTCAGCTTGACCAGCGCTTTTTTGACGTCTTCCATTTCCTCGTCCAGCTTCACCGGCGCGTCGGGCTGTGCTGCCGGCGCGGCAGCCGGTGCAGCCGCGGCCGGTGCTGCGGTCTGCGCCGCTGCAGCAGGCGCGGGGGCCTCAGCGGCGCTCGCCGCCGTTCCCGGCGCCTGTTCCGCCGGCTCGGCTGCAGCCTCGATAACCTGTACCGGTTGCGGCTGCGCCTGGCCGTGCGCCAGGCTGCATACAGTCAGCGCCGCGGCACACATCACCGCGCGCAGGGTTGAGCTTGGATATCTGGCTGCCTTTCCGGTGGCTGTCCCTGTCACGGCAAACGTCATATCAGAACCTCACGAAAACAAAATGTTGTTGTTGGTGTTATTCCCGGATCAGTTGCTTGACCACTTCCACGTACTTGGCTTCGTCGCCGGGCTTGTAGCCGCGGTGCACGTAGCGCACCACGCCATCCCGGTCCACCACGACGGTGCTGGGCATGGCTTCCAGGTCGTACAGTTCGCTGACCGCCTGGCCTTCGTCAATCAGTACCGGGAACGTAACGTTAGTCTTGTCGACAATTTCTTTGGCGGGTTTAACTTCGCCTTCAACGTTGACGCCCAATACCGCAAACCCGGTATCTTCGTAACGCTGATGCAGCCGGTCCAGAATAGGCATCTCCTGACGGCAGGGTCCGCACCAGCTGGCCCAGAAGTTAATCAGCACCACCTGACCGCGGTATTCTTCAAGCCGCAGGTTTGACCCCTGCAGGGATTTCAAGGTGAAATCCGGCGCGGCTTCCGACAACTTGACCGAAGACGCAAAAGTTTGAGTGCAAGTAAAGATAAGTACCGCGCTGACACAGGCAGCCAGTTTCTTTCGAGCCTGCGATACCCCGTTCTGTACGGGCAGGGACGTTGGGGTCATTTTATCCTCCAGACCTGATCGGGTTTCCTTTAAGTTGCAGTCGTGCCGTCGAAGAAAATAGGAAAGAGACCACTGCGATTTTCATCCATCGCCTTCTCTCCGCTTGGAGTCCTTTCAAGCCCGCATCCATTCGGTTAAGTCCTTCGAACTGCCGGTCACCACTGCTTATGCTGCATCCTGCTGCACCGCCACCGCCTCCCTGGCTGTGGCTATGGCGGAAATCTCCTTTTCCGCACATTCGCCTTCAACTGCTGCTGGCTCTCGACCACTCGCTGCCGCCACGTGCACGGCAACAACGCGCCATTGCAGTTCAAGAAATCGTTCGTATCCGTACGATTAAGCTACGCGTCATGCGCCACTGCGATATGCGCACGTTACTTGTGTGGGCGATCTATTAACGGTACTGGATCACACTTTGTGGGTCGGCGGGGCGCTGAGCCCGGGCGGTTCGAACAAATGAGAACGGCTACCGCTGAGGGGGGACCTCAAGGCGCCGGGGACTGCAGCTCGCTGAGCTCATCGGAAAACAGTAATTGCCCCTGCGGGTCGATAATAATGGCGTCGATGCCCGGCAACCTGTTGACCAGCGCCAGGCCCCGCTCCGGCCCCAGCACAAACACGCTGGTGGAGAGGCCGTCGGTCAGGGTGGCTTCCGGGCCGAGGATGGTCACGCTCCAGGCACCTTCAGCGGAACGGCCGGTGCCGGGATCGAGGATATGGTGGTAGCGCACGCCGTCCTTTTCAAAGTAACGCTCATAGTCACCGGATGTGGACACCGCGGTGTCCACCAGCGGCAACAAGGCTGACATCCTGCCCGGTTCGCGCGGGTGTTGTACCCCTACGTTCCAGGGTTTACCGCCGCGGTCACCGATGATGCGGCTGTCTCCCCCTGCCGCCACGCTGGCCTGGGTGACCCCGGCGGCGCTGAGGATTTTGATGCCGCGGTCCACCGCATGGCCCTTGGCCATACCGCCCAGGTCGATATAAACCCGGGGGTGGGCAAAGCGTACCCGCTTACTGGCCGGATCCAGTTCCACGTACCGGTAGTTGATGGCTTTTACCGCCGCCTGCACGGTGTCCTCGTCGGGGACCTTGCCTTTGCGGTAGTCGTAATAGCGGCCCACCGACGCGTACGTGATGTCAAATGCACCTTCGCTGAGTTCGGACAACTGCGCCGATTTAACCAGCAGGTCGAGCAATTCATCCGAGATGTCCACCCAGCCGCGCCCAGCTTCGCGGTTGACCCGGGACAGTTCACTGTTGTCCTTATAGGGACTGAAGGCATGATCGATGCGGTGCATCTCCTGCATCACCGCGTTCAGCAGCGCCGCCCCCGCAGTGTCGTCTTTGACAAAAAACTCGACGTGAACGCGGGTGCCCATGACCGCCTGGGTATCCTGATGCCAGCCCGCCCAGACCGGCAGCGTCAGGCATGTCAGCAGCACCCCGCTGAGGATGTGCCGGATGTCACCGCCGTTTACAGCGCACACTCCGCAGCAATGCTGCTGATGGCAACTCCGCGGCGGCCCTGCCGGATATTGTTGCGGTCGTGGCCGGATGTCAGGTACGCCAGGGAAATCCCCGTGGCCGGGTCCACCCAGGCCAGTTGGCCGCCGGCGCCGTTGTGGCCGAATGCCTCGGGGGAGTTGGTTTTGCCGAAACCCCGGAAGTTGCGGCTGTCATCACCGCTGACAATCATTCCCAGCGCCCGGTTGGCAGGTTTCTTGAACATCAGATCACGCAAATCACCGGAGCGTATGCGCCGTGCGTCAGCAAGCGTCTGCGCCTGCCACACTTCCACCCCATCCAGACCGCCGTGCAGCAGCGCCTGATAAAACAGCGCCAGGTCCGCGGCGTTGGCAAACCCGCCGCCGCCCGGCACCCCTACCGCGCGCACCTCGGGATTGTTGAAGTTCAGCAGCGCGGTCTCCGTAACCTCGGTTTCCGGCGGTACCGGCATGCCCATATTTTTGTAGTCCGCTTCCGTCAACGGCTCACCGCTGTGCTCCACCGGCAATGCGCGGCTGTTCTCCTGCGCCGGCAGGCCAACAAAAAGGTTCTCCAGGGCCAGCGGCTGCAGCACCCGCTGACGCACAAAATCGGTATATGCCATGCCGCTGCGGCGTTCGATAATTTCCGCGATGACCCACATGGAGGATGTGGGGTGGTACTCAAACTTGCTGCCGGGGGTGAAGCTGAGGCGCCACTGCTGAAAGCGTTCCATTGTTTCCGCCTTGCTCAGCCACTGCAGCGGGGCAAACGGCGCGTGGGGGAAACCGGCGGTATGGGTAAACAACTGCTGGACGGTCACTTCCTCTTTGCCGTGGCTGCCGAACTCCGGGATGATGTCAACCACCCGTTCGTCTTCACTGAGTTTGCCTTCCTCAAACAGCAGCCACGCGGCGGCGGCGGTAATGCCCTTGGTGGCTGAAAACATGCAGATCAGCGACTGATTGTCAGCGCTGCCGAAGCTTTCACAGACGCCGATTCTGCCGTGCCGGCCGATGGCAACCTGTACCGCCGGCAGCAACCCTTCATCCACCTCGCGCTGCACCCGGCTCAGCAGGGCGGCTACTTTTTCCGGGTTCAGTTGAAGTTCTTCAACGCTGGCAAATCTCGACATTGTTCCTCTCAATCATTACTCGTTTGTTGCTCAGAAGTTCCGCTCCGACCGGGGCTGAACCGCTGCAAAGCGGCAAAGAGTAACCTCTGCCAGCGCCGTGCGTCCATGATATTCCGCATACTTATTTGCTCCCGCCAGCCCCGCCCCATAGAATGTTCCGTTTCGCCTAATAATAGAATGTGCCGCTTCGCCTAATAATAGAATGTATCGCTTCGCCCGTTAGAAGGTGGCGCTTTCCTTCAGCCTGCCCGTGAGACCTGCATGACAATTCGAAACGGCTTTGTCGACTCTGTCGGCAACACCCCGCTGATCCGCATTACCAGTCTGTCCGAGGCAACCGGCTGCGACATTCTCGGTAAAGCTGAATTCATGAACCCCGGCGGTTCCGTCAAAGACCGGGCGGCGCTGTGGATGATCCGCGAGGCGGAAAAATCCGGAGCCCTGCAAGCCGGCGGCACGGTGGTGGAAGGCACAGCCGGCAACACCGGCATCGGCATTGCCCATGTCTGCAACAGCCGCGGTTACCAGTGCATCATCTACATGCCGGACAATCAGTCCCAGGAAAAAGTCGACCTGCTGCGCACCCTGGGGGCGGAAGTGCGGGTGGTGCCCACCGTACCTTACAAAGACGAGATGAATTACCAGAAGCAGGCCGGCCGCTTTGCCGCCACCCTGGATAACGCGGTGTGGGCCAACCAGTTCGACAACACCGCCAACCGGCTTGCCCATTATGAATCCACCGGCCCGGAAATCTGGCAGCAGACCCAGGGTGAGGTGGCGGCGTTTACCTGCGCCGTGGGCACCGGCGGCACCCTGGCCGGCGTTTCACGTTTCCTGAAAGAACAGCGAGAAGACATTCAGATTGTCCTCGCCGACCCCCACGGCAGCGCCCTGTACAACTGGGTGACCACCGGCTCCGCGGATATGACGCCGGGGCCATCCATCACTGAGGGTATCGGTAACTCCAGGGTTACCGACAACCTGGCCGGCACCGTGATTGACGACGCCGTGCAGATTCCCGATCAGGAGATGGTGGACATGGTCTACCGCATGCTGCGCCGGGACGGCTGGTTCTTCGGTTCCAGCACCGGTATCAACCTGTGTGCCGCGGTGGCCGTGGCGGAAAAGCTGGGTCCCGGGCACCAGGTGGTGACCATGCTGTGTGACGACGGCAGCAAATACCAGAGCCGCCTGTTCAACCCCGGGTTCATGGCTGAAAAAGGTTTGCGTACCGACGCCCGCTGAGCGCGCCTTAAGCCACTTTGACCCGCGCCGGGGCCACCGGCAGGCCCGCCACCTCAACCGCGATTCTGAACACGGCGCCGCGTTTGTCTCCCTCCAGCCCCTCCGAGCCGGAGACGATATAAAGGTCGGTAAGGGTGTCGCCGCCAAAACAGACACTGGTACACATGGGATGCGGAATCTCCAGGTGACGGCGGAACGCGCCATCCGCCTCGTAGACCGCCACGCCGCGGCCGCCGCCGGCCAGCGCCACCCACACCGCGCCGTCCTCGGACACCGCCAGGCCGTCCGGCACACCGCCGTAAGGGGCATCATCGGTGGTGACAAAGGTGGTTTTTTCTCCCAGCTTACCGTCTTCCGCCACAGGATAAGCGCATACCGCCCGGCGGCCGGAATCACTGTGATAAAGGGTTCTGCCGTCCGGCGCAAAGCCGAGACCGTTGGTCAGCCGCACATCGCGTCCCACCACCTGAGCGCTGCCGTCCAGGTCTATCATGTAGAGATCACCGGCGGCGGGTTGGCGGCCATCCTCAAACACCGGGCTGGCGCCCAGCCCGCCGGCATAAACCCGCCCGCTGTTGTCCGTGGTGATATCGTTAAAGCCGACCAGGCCGGCGGGTTCATCCCGGTCCAGCAGACACACCGTGTCAGCGCCGCTGAACGGTTTAAAGCTGATATTGCGGCCGCTGACCAGCAGACCGCCGTCAACATGCAGGGACATGCCGCCGATGCCGCGGCGGTGCGCAAACACTTCGGTGACCTGTTGATCAGGCTGCAGGCAATAGACGCCGCCGAACAATACATCGCTGAACATCAGCCCGCGCCCGGGTACCCACAGCGGCCCCTCTATGAGGCCGTAACCCTCGGTCAATAGCTCCATTGCCCGTCTCCCCTTGAGTAGCATGCTGAACTTGTCATAACCCCGGGAAAGAGGCAACCTTGCCGGCCATTAAGGGTGGGAGGCAGTATGTTGATCCAGGCAGAACAACTCAGTGAATTTGTAGCGCGGATATTTGTCAGCAGCGGCGCGGCGGAAGCTTTTGCCCGCGAAGTGGCTGAGCATCTGGTGGCCGCCAACCTCAAGGGTCATGACAGCCACGGCGTCGGCATGGTGCCCGCCTACGTGCACAATATCAAAACCGATTTACTTAAGGTGGATGCTGAAGCCGAGACGGTCCGCGACAACGGCGCGGTGCTGGTGATCGACGGTCATTTCGGTTTCGGCCAGGTGGTGGGCCGGCAGGCGGTTGATATGACCATCGAACGGGTGGCGCAGACCGGCGTGGTCTGCGCCGGCGTGCGCAACTGCCATCACCTGGGCCGCATCGGCACTTACGCGGAGCATTGCGCGGCGCAGGGACTGGTGTCCGTGCTCATGGTTAACGTCGTTGGCCACGAACCCCAGGTGTCACCCTTCGGCGGACGCGACCGGCGCATGACCACCAACCCGTTCTGCTGTGCGGTACCCATCCCGGACGGCGCCCCGGTTGTGCTGGACATGGCCACCAGCGCCGTGGCGCTGGGCAAGGTGCGGGTGGCTTACAACGCCGGCACCCGGGTTGCCGAAGGCGCGCTGGTGGATCACGAAGGCAGCCCGACAACCGATCCGGCGGTGATGTACGAACAGCCGTTCGGCGCCCTCGGACCATTCGGTCAGCACAAAGGTTACGGGCTGGCGGTGATGTGCGAGCTGCTCGGCGGCGCGCTGGCCGGTGAATGGACCGCGCAGCCGGAAAACCTGCGCAGCCATCATATTGTCAACCATATGTTCATGTGTGTGGTGGACCCGGCCGCGTTCGGCGGGCTGGAAAAATTTCAGCAGGAAGCACGCGCCATGGTCGACTATCTGCACTCCACCACGCCGGCCAAAGGGCATGACAAAGTGCGGGTGCCGGGAGACCCGGAGCGGGAATCCATGAGCCGGCGCCTGGCAGAGGGTATTCCCATTGACGACACCACCTGGCAGGCGGTGGTCAAAGCTGCGCTTGCCGCCGGCGTGCCGGCAAACGCCATTCCCGCTTAGCGCTTAAGCCGGGGCAATGCCGTTGCGCCGGAACAGGGCAAACAGCTGTTCCCAGTGCCGTTCCGCGGCAGCCTTGTGGTACATCCCCTCACGCTGGGGAAACACAAAACCGTGGAGGGTGCCCGGATACCACTCCACCTGGTGGCGGATGCCGGTGCCCTGCAGGTAATCCGACAGGCCGCGGATCATTTCCGGCGGCGCCCACTCATCCGTTTCCGCGCAGCCGAAGTACATTTCGCCGCTGATAGCAGCCGCGGTTCGGTGCGGCGAATCCGCCGCGTCGGAAAACAGGCGCACCCCATGGAGCGAAGCGCTGGCCTGGATACGCCCGGCAAACGCCGCCGCCGCAGCAAATGCAAACGGACCGCTCATGCAGTAACCGACACAACCCGCGGGGCCGTCAGCCGCGGCGTCCGCCTGTTGCGCATGGGCAAACAGCTCAGCTATATCCGCGCACACCATGGCGTTGCTGAGGCTGTCCATGTGCGCAAACATTTCCTCGCGGCGGTGCGGTTGCATAACAAACTCTCGAACGCGTCGGTAGTACAGATTGGGCAGCATCACATAGTAGCCCACGGTGGCAATGCGCCGCGCCATGTCATGCAGCTCTTCCCGCTTGCCCGGGGCGTCCATGAGGAATATCACCACCGGGTAGCTGCCTTGCCCCTCCGGGTGGGTAATAAACGTGTTCATGGCGCCGTCAGCGGTGCTGATATCCAGTTCCTGCTCAATCATCAGTCTGCTTTCCTGCTGCCTGGCCGCGGCGGTTAACGCAAGCCAAAGTCAAAACCCTCACCGTTGGCGAAGCGGCGCAGTATGCGGCCGCCGGTGTTCTGGATGTGCACCTCGTCAGCACCGTCGTAAATGCGCGCAAACCGCGCATGCCGGTACATGCGTTCCAGCGGCGTATCTTCCGTCACCCCCAGCGCGCCGTGCACCTGGATAGCCCGGTCGATGACGTTGTGCAGCATGCTGGCGCCGTACACCTTGATCAGGCCGATCTCTATGCGCGCTTCGTCGCCCTGGTCGATTTTCTGCGCGGCGTGCAGGGTCAGCAGGCGGCTGGCCTGAATTTCCGCTGCGGACTCAAATACAAATTTCTGGATCTGCTGGTGTTCCGCCAGGGTTTTGCCGAATGCCACCCTGCTGTTGGCGCGTTCGCACATCAGATCAAAGGCGCGCTGCGCCTGGCCCAGCCAGCGCATGCAATGAAATATGCGTCCCGGGCCGAGCCGGTCCTGGGCAATTTTGAAACCCTGGCCGCGCGGGCCCAGCAGGTTGTCCTTGGGTACCCTGACGTTGTCGTAGACCACTTCATAGTGGCCGTCCGCCTGGCCCATGACTTTGACATCGCGGATGATGTTATAGCCGGGCGTATCGGTGGGCACCACAATCATGGAAAACGCGGCGTGATCCGGCGTCTCGTCCCCCTCGGTGCGCACCATGGCGGTGGTATAGGCTGCATTGCCGGCGCCGGAGGTGAACCATTTACGGCCGTTGATCACCCATTCATCACCTTCCAGCTCGGCGCGGGTTTGCAGCTGGGTGGGGTCGGAACTGGCCACATCGGGTTCGGTCATGCCAAAACTGGGGAATACCTCACCCGCCACCAGCGGCGCCAGGTATTTGTCGCGCCACTCGTCGCTGGCATAGCGGTGCAGCATAATGCTGTCCTGCAGCGAGTGGGTTCCCAGCGCCACCATGGCAATTTCACTGCGGCCAACCACTTCGTTGATAAACACATAGTCCATGAACGGCAGACCGCCGCCGCCGATTTCCTCCGGATGGCCCAGCGCCCACAGCCCTTCGCTCTTGGCTTTATCCATCAGGCTGCGCATCAGTTCGCCGCGCCGGGATGCCACCTTGTCTTCGGTCAACGATTTCTCAACCGGGTAAACTTCCCGCTCAATAAACTGCAGCACCTGATCGCGCAGCGGCCGCACGCTTTCCGGGATAGATAAATTCAACATAAGCCCCCCTCTCAACTCTCTTCCAGCCGGTGTGATGACGTCTTTCCCCGCGTTTATTGTAACGAAGGGCGACTGGTATTGCGCTGCTGACCGCAGTATGGTGCGCCTTAAATAACAGCACAAATCGAAGGATAGAAGTTTGCCTGGTTCCGATCTGAAAAAAGCCGGCCTGAAAGTAACGCTGCCGCGCCTCAAAGTTCTGGAGGTGATGGAGGGTGCCGAACCTCATCATATGAGCGCGGAAGATGTGTACAAGAAGCTGATGCAACAGGATGACAGTGTTGGCCTGGCTACCGTGTACCGGGTGCTGACTCAGTTCGAGAACGCCGGCATTGTCGAGCGGCATAACTTTGACGACGGCCACTCAGTGTATGAGCTGGCGGACGAGTCCCACCACGACCATATGGTGGACCTGGATACCGGCGCGGTGATTGAGTTCGTGAGTGATCGAATCGAGAAGCTGCAGCAGGAAGTTGCGGACGAACACGGATTTGACCTGGTTGACCACGAACTTGTGCTGTACGTGCGCAAGAAAAAAACCAGCTGAGGACGTACCGACGCCCACTGAGCGCGCCGGAAGCGCGCCGGCCTACCAGGCCTGCAACCCTGCAACCACCTTGTAAAACTGCGACAGGTTGTTGAAGCCCAGCAACGGGATCAGCACCAGCACCGCCCCCAACACCCACTGCCGGTATTCGGAACGGGCGCCGAAGGCACAGGCCAGCACCATAAAACTGACCCAGTGCAGGGAATAGAGAAACGTCTCGTCACCGTAAATGCTGTGCAAAACAAACTGTGCCGCCAGCAGCGCCAGCAGCACCAGGGCAAAATTCCGGTAGCGGTTTTCACGCCAGGCGCAATACAGGCCAAACCCCAGCAAACCGAGCCACATCGCCGTCGCCAGCCAGGTCAGCAGGCCATTTGAACCGAGCGGCGCAAATTGAATGGTGACAAACGGCAAATTGCTGTTGTACGGGTTGTCCACCACCGTCAGCACCGGAATGACAATGCTGTGGACAAAAAATACTTTGGATTTTTCCGCCATGCCGCCGGCCACATCCATAAAGATGAAATTGGCTTCTTCACTGGCGGACAAAAAGAACACCGAACTGGGGAAAAGAAAATTCTGAATGGCCCAGAACAGCGTTGCCAGACACAGACCCATGCCGCAGATAATTATGGTTTTCTTTATATTGTGCTGGGCAAAGGCGGTCAGAATGCCCGCCATCCAGTTGGTGACCGTCATGCTGAATGAAATGGCATTGACCAGCACATAATTGAACAGGCTCTGGCGGCGGGTCTGGGCCAGGGCCAGCACCCACAATGCCAGCAGCATACTGATGCCCCCCAGCATAAATGTTTCCGGCACCACGCTCCAGAATACCCCGGACGCGGTAACCCCTGCGAGCACACTGAAGATGCCGGCTTCCCAGGGCGGCAGGCTTAAGCTGCGCAGGATCGCAAACACCAGCAACAGCCAGACGCCGGTAAAAAAGGCAAAATAGACCCTGACCGCGGTGGTCTGCTCCAGCCCCAGCGCCGTCATCCCCGCCACAACCGGATTAGATACCAGTGAAAATGCCGGGTGCACCTTGGACCGGTAATGGCTGCTGTCCTTGTCCGTCATGTTGCGGTAGACGCGGCCCGAGTCCGCGTTGAACCAGACATTGTTGCCGCGGATCTGATCGTAACCGAGCATGCCGCTGCCCAGATAAGAACCGGCGTAACCCAGGCTGAACAGCAGCAGCACCAGGGCGAGATCCATGTGAGTCATGCGCAGGGATTTCATCAGCATGACCCGTCAACTGCGTCCGACCAGGGCAACCCCGGCGCAGATCAGCACAATTCCGGCTATGCGGTAGACGTTCATCTGCTCGCCGAGCATCCAGCCTATCAAGGCGGTAAACACAAAACCGAGCCCCACCAGGGGGTAAGCCTTGCTGACATCCCAGTTGGCCAGCACCGCCAGCCAGACCATGGCGCCCAGGCCGTAGAGGACAAATCCGCCCAGCACAAACGGCTGGCTTAACACCGCCCACGCCGTCTGCACACCCAACGCATCCGCCAGCGCGCCACGCACCTGGGTGCTGGACATGCCCGCCTTCAGGGAAAACTGTGCGGCAACGGAAAATCCCACACTCAACAGGGCAACCAGAAATATCCTCAAAACAGCAGATCCACCTTGAAATAGTAGGCACAGACCATCACCACCCCCATGAGGATCACCGACACGCGGCTGCCGCGGTCTTTGATGGCATAGACGATGGGATCATCGTCCATCTCGCCGCGCGCGGTTTTCACCCACAGGCGCGACAGCCAGTAGGTTAAACCCAGGGCGATCAGCCACAACAAAGTAGGACTGTTGTAACGGGCAATGGTATCCGGGGTGTTGATAAACAGGCCGAATACCACCACGGAAGCCACCGCGGTGGACAAGCCCAGCGGCCAGAACACCACCAGATCGCTGACCCGGTAGTTGCGGCCGGTGGCGTGGTGCTCACCGGACTGCTGCAGAGACACCAGTTCGGAACAGCGTTTCACCAGCGCCAGGCTCAGAAACAGAAAGATGGAAAAAGCCAGCAGCCACTCGCTGGTGACGACACCGGACGCTACCGAGCCGGCCAGGATCCGCAGGGTAAACAGCATCGCCAGGATAATGACATCAATCAGCACGTAACTCTTCAACAACCAGCTATAGCTGCAGGTGGTGAGCAGATACAACAACACCATCACCAGGAATGCCGGTGACACCCACAGCGCCATCAGCAGGCCCGCCAGCAGCACCAGCGCCGCCACCGGCACCGCCCGGGCAATGGCGATGTCGCCGGCCGCCAACGGCCGGAACCGCTTGCGCGGATGATTGCGGTCGTTATCCAGATCCCATAGATCGTTAACGATATAGGTGGCGGAAGCGGTCAGCGAGAAAGCGACAAAGGCAACTATGGTGACCCACAGTTTGTCCGCGTTAAAAAATTCAAAGCTGGTTACCAGCGGCACAAACAGCAGCAGGTTCTTCACCCACTGATGCAGGCGCAGGGCTTTGAACCAGGTTTTCAAGCCGGCGCCGGGACGGCTGAATTCCTCTTCAATTTCGGTGCCGTCGCTGACCGTGCGGCGCAGCCCGGGGCTGACCCCAACCAGCACCGCGGATTGCGCTGCCGACCATATCGGTACGTCTGCGGTACTGTCACCAGCGTACGCAAACGGCTCGCCCAGCACCGCATTTATTTCCTGCAGTTTGGCTTCACCCTTCAGATTGTGCGGGCCGTTGGTGGCAATCACCTCATCAAACAGCTCCAGGTGCGCGGCCACACCCTGGGCCACCGACTGGTGGCTGGCGGTGGCCAGCACAAGTTTGCGGCCGGCGAGTTTCTGCCGCTTGAGGTATTCCAGAAACGGGTTGTTGTAGGGCAGGGTGGCGGCCTGCAGGTCCGTGTGCTCGGCAACATAGGCTTTGAACCGGGCGCGGCCTTTCAGCAGCAGCCACACCGCGCCGAAAAAGCGCAAAGGGGACTCTTTGAACAACCTGACCAGCGCTTCCACCAGCGTATCCGTGTGGGTCAGGGTACCGTCCAAGTCGACAACAAGAGGATGGGAATGGATCGTCCCTGTCATGCGCGATTAACCAATCTAAAGTCCGGTGTTCAATTGGCGGGCTATGCCCGGTCCGAAAGGCCCAGTACACCATATTAGACTGCCTTCTACCTAGAGCCAGTCCACAATTGACGGGCCGTCCGGGTGGTATTGTGGTGAAATAACAAGAAGCTAGACAGGTTCGGCCGCAGTTGCCGCGGTCCAGATATATCTGACGTCAGCCAGTTGCGCTTTGCGGGTTGCCCAGGGGTTGTCCGCGGCATCGGCAAATCCCCGCCCCACCTCAATAAACCCCTGGCTGAGATAAAAGTCGCAGGCATTTTTATTGTCCTGAAACGCGTAGAGCTGCAGACGCCCGCCGCTGCGGGATTTGGCTTCATCCAGCAAACGTCGGCCGAGGCCGCGCCGCTGGTAAGCCACGTGCACATAGAGATGTTCCAACTCTGTGCCGTTGAGCACCATCCAGCCCACTACTTTTTTACCTGCCGCCCCGCCCAACCGCCTGCCTGCCGCCCCGCCCAACCCTCTGCCCTCTGCCCGGCCATCCGGCAGATCGCGGGCGAGCTGCATATGCGAGGTTGGGATGCGCCTGAAGTAGGCGAGCTGGTCCTGCAGGGCGTCACCGGCGTCCGCCTCGGTCAGCCCCATCGCCTGCTGAAATGCCTGCCGCCACATCAACACTGTTTCCCGCGCCAGCGCTTGCAGCGCTGACGGGCTGTCAGCGGCGTGCTGGTAGTCGCACACTTCAATCATACCGGCAGTTTAAACGGTATGCGCCACCTGCTTCACCTCAGCGCCGATCATAAAACTGCGCTCGCCGCTGACCACCGGCATCAAGGCCACCTCAACTTCGCCGTCGCGGCCGGCCCAGGCCAGCAGCAGGCGGGTGGTAAAGGCCCAGCCGTCCGCCGCTGCCTGCAAACCGTTGGCCAGCCGCACCGCATCTCTTGCTGACAGAGCCTGCCAGCAGGGCAAGCCCAGCCAGGCTTTGCCTACCGGCAGCGGCTCGCCGCTGAACTGCACGCCAAACGGGTTCATGGAAACCACGCTGCCCGCGGCGGACAGCAGCGCCAGCATTTTCTGCTCCTGCAGATAACGGCTGAAAAAATTCATCACGTCATACAGCGCACTCTGATGCAGGCGCAGCTGGACGCTGTAGATCAACTCGCCGCGCCACTGAAAACAGGCAATGGCCGCGGTCACCGGAACCTCACTGCCGTCGCGGCGCAGCGCCGTGACCGCGGACCGCTCCACCATCTGCCGCGACGGCTGCGGCAGCTGCGCAAAGGCCTGCATCATCTGCGCGTGGCGCTGCCGGGATTGCGGCGGCAGCAAGGTATTCAGGTTAACGCCCAGCAGTTCCCCGGGCGCATATCCCAGCAACTGCTCGGCGTTGGCGTTGGCAAAACGGATGCGGAATTCGGCGTCCGCACAGATGATGGCGTCCGCCGCATGGGCCAGCAGCGGCACCGCCAGGTCCGGCGGCACTGCATCCGCCTGGTCCGGCACCTGTGTAAATCCATCTTTCATCCGGCCAGCCTAGGCCGTGCAGCCTCCGTTCCCTATGCGGGAAACCCCTTAATGGCGGCATTTTTGCCGCCGTCTACGTAGTTCTACGTAGACGGCGTGCGGCGTTCCCTCATTGCCCGCAAAACCGCGGTACATAAGCTTATGCCCAAATCAGACGGGGCAACAAAATGACCTACAGCAACATTCTCGTGGCCATCGACCTCACCGACGAAGCTGAGGACGTACTTGGCAAAGCGCGCCAGGTGGCTAACCAGCACGGCCAGGCCCGTCTGTCCGTGGTGACGGTAATCCGCCCGCTGACCCACAGCTTCAGCGGCCTTGATGCCGCCGGCATGGCGGCGGCTGCGCCCATCGAAGCACAGATGCGAACCCAGGCGCGGGAGCAACTGGACGAACTGGCCGCCAAGTACGACATCCCCAAAGACGCCACTCATTTGCGCGAGGGCCAGCCCGCCGCTGAGATCCGCGCGCTGGCGGAAGAATCCGCGGCGGACCTGATTGTCATCGGTACCCACGGCCGCCACGGCCTCGGGCTGCTGCTGGGTTCCACAGCCAACGGCGTGCTGCACGGTGTGCCCTGCGACACCCTGACGGTGAAAATCCCCACCGGCTGACCGTCCGGCGCCGCCCCGCGGCGACAAACCGCTGCGGCAAACAAGACTAACAACGAAAACGGATAGATACACACAACAGTAAGGAACCCACCGTGGTTGACGAACCGAACTACAACCTGCCGGTTGTACGCTACTTTGCCATTGCCACTGTGGTCTGGGGCGTGGTCGGCATGGCTGTTGGCCTGCTGATTGCCGGCCAGCTGGCCTGGCCGGCGCTGAACTTCGATATCCCCTGGCTGAGCTATGGACGCCTGCGGCCGCTGCATACCAACGCGGTGATATTTGCCTTCGGCGGCTGCGCCCTGATGTGCAGCGCCTTGTACGTGGCCCAGCGCACCGGCCGCACGCCGCTGTTCTCACCCGGCCTGGCCTGGTTTGTATTCTGGGGCTGGCAGGCGGTGATCGTCAGCGCCGCCATCACCCTGCCCCTGGGCATCACTTCAACCAAGGAATACGCTGAACTGGAATGGCCCATCGACATCCTGATAGCAGTGGTCTGGGTGAGTTTCGGCATTGTATTTTTCGGCACCCTGGCCAAGCGCACCGTTGAGCACATCTACGTGGCCAACTGGTTTTTCGGCGCCCTGATTATCGGCGTGGCGGTCTTGCATATTTTCAACAGCCTGGCGATCCCGGTCAGCGCCTTTAAGAGTTATTCCATCTACTCCGGTTCCGTTGATGCCATGGTGCAGTGGTGGTACGGCCACAACGCGGTCGGCTTTTTCCTCACCGCCGGTTTCCTCGGCATCATGTACTACTTTGTGCCCAAGCAGGCCGAGCGGCCGGTCTATTCTTACCGTCTGTCCATCGTTCACTTCTGGACCCTGATTGCTATCTACGTCTGGGCCGGGCCCCATCACCTGCATTACACCTCGCTGCCGGACTGGGCCCAGAGCCTGGGCATGGTGATGTCCCTGGTGCTGCTGGCGCCGTCCTGGGGCGGCATGATCAACGGCATCATGACCCTGTCCGGCGCCTGGGACAAACTGCGCACCGATCCGATTATCAAATTTCTCATCGTCTCTATTTCCTTCTACGGCATGTCGACCTTCGAAGGCCCGATGATGTCGATCAAAACCATTAACGCTTTGTCCCACAACACCGACTGGACCGTGGGCCATGTGCATTCCGGCGCGCTGGGCTGGGTGGCCATGGTCAGCATGGGCGCCCTGTACCACCTCGTGCCGCTGCTGTTCGGCCGCAAGGCCGGTGACATGTACAGCATCAAACTGGTCAACCTGCATTTCTGGCTGGCCACCATCGGCACCGTGATTTATATCGCGTCCATGTGGGTCAACGGCTTGCTGCAGGGTTTGATGTGGCGCGCCACCACCGTCGACGGCACCCTTACCTACAGCTTTGCGGAATCGGTAGACGCCAGCTATCCGGGTTACTACGCGCGGTTTGTCGGCGGCGCCATCTTTTTCATCGGCATGTGCGTGATGGCTTACAACGTGTATATGACCACGCGCGGTGCACACCGCACCGAGCCCAGCGCTCCGGCCACACCTTTGCTCGAGCCCAAGGGAGTTGCGTCCAATGCAGCATGAACGTGTGGAAACCCGTGTTGGCCTGTTGATCGGCCTGATCCTGTTTACCGTCAGCATCGGCGGCATGGTGGAGATCTTCCCGCTGGTATTTGACCGCGGTACACAGCCCATCGAAGGCCTGCAGCCGTACAGCGCCCTGACTCTGGAAGGCCGGGACATTTACATCCGCGAAGGCTGCGTAGGCTGCCACACGCAGATGGTGCGCACCCTGCGCTCGGAAACCGCCCGCTACGGCCACTACTCGGTGGCCGGCGAAGATGTTTACGAACGCCCCTTCCTGTGGGGTTCAAAACGCACCGGGCCGGATCTGGCCAGGGTCGGCGGCCGCTACAGCGACGCCTGGCATCAGGCGCATCTGTACAACCCGCGCAGCGTGGTGCCGGTATCCAACATGCCGGCTTACCCGTGGCTGTTCGAGAACACCCTCGACGGCGAGCAGACCGCAGCCAAAATGTCAGCTTTGCGGACTCTGGGGGTGCCTTACAGCGACGAGCAGATCAGCTCCGCGGCAGCGGCGGTGCGCGGCACCACAGAAGCGGATGCGCTGATCGCCTATCTGCAGACCCTGGGCACCGATATGCGTAATTACCAACCCCCGGCGGGAGAATAAGGATGAGTTTGCAAATCTTTGCGTTGATTATCGTCGTAGCCGCGTTCACCGCCCTGTTTACCTGGGTGCTGCTGCCGCGCAACCGCAGCCGCTTTGAACGGAATGCACGCAGCATTCTGGAAGACGGGGATCTGGGATGAGTGTGAGCCTTTCCGAATTCTGGCACTGGTTTGTGCTGGCCGGCACGTTAGTCAGCCTGGTGTTGTTTATGTGGCTGTTGTACGCCAACCGTCATACTTCCGAAAACCAGACCACCGGCCACGTCTGGGACGGCATTGAAGAGCTGGATACGCCGCTGCCCATGTGGTGGGTCGGCATGTTTGTACTGAGCGTGGTGTTTTCCGTTGGCTATCTTGTTGTCTACCCGGGTCTGGGCAACTTCAGCGGCGTGCTGGACTGGACATCAACCGGCGAACACGACAGCCAGGCGGACTTTCACGACCGCCGCTTTGCGCCCCTGTACCGCGAGCTGGCGGCCCGGCCGCTGGCCGACCTGCAGGCTGACCGGGTAGCGATGCAGGTGGGCCGGCGCCTGTTTATCAACAACTGTTCCACCTGCCACGGCGTCAGCGCGGCGGGCACGTTCGGCTATCCCGACCTCACCGATGAGCAGTGGATCTGGGGCGGTGATTTCGACGCCATCAAAACTTCCATCAGCGCCGGCCGCACCGCGGTCATGCCCGCCTGGGGGCCTGCGCTGGGCGAAGACGGCACCACTAACGTGGCCCACTATGTGCTGGGGCTGGCCGGGCAGGACCACGACGCGGAGCGCGCGGCGGCGGGCAAACCCCAATACGATGCCATTTGCGTAACCTGCCACGGTCCGCAGGGAAAAGGCAACCCGCTGTTGGGTGCTCCGGACCTGACGAACAACATATGGCAGTACGGCGGCTCGCTGGAGCAGATCTATTTCACCATCAGCAACGGCCGCACCGGCAACATGCCCGCCCACGGAGAGCTGCTGGGCGCGGATAAAACCCACATCCTGGCAGCTTATATCGAGAGCCTGAGCCAGTGAACCACCCGGGACCCGCCAATCCGGCAGCTCCGGCAGGCCCCCAGGGCACGCCGGCGGAACCGGTTAAACTGGAGGGATTCGGCCCGCGCGACCTGTACCAGAAGCGGGAAAAGATTTTTACCCGCCACATCTTCGGCCGCTTTCAGAAGCTGCGCCTGTTTACCGGCTGGCCGTTTCTGCTGGGTTATTTCTGCGGCCCCTGGCTGACCTGGGACGGGCGCCAGGCGATCCTGTTTGATCTGCCGGCACGCCAGTTTCACCTGTTCGGCCTGACCCTGTGGCCCCAGGATCTGTGGCTGCTGGGCTGGCTGCTGATGATCGCCGCGTTTGCGCTGTTTACCGTCACCACGCTGGTGGGGCGCCTGTGGTGCGGCTATACCTGCCCGCAAACCGTATGGACGGCAATTTTCATGTGGGCGGAACAGATCACCGAAGGACCCCGCCATCAGCGCATCCGCCTGGACGCGGTACCGGTGGGTTGGACCCGCGCGTACTGGAACAAACTGCGCCGCCGCACCGCCAAACACACTTTGTGGCTGGGCTGGGCGCTGCTCACCGCAGTCACCTTTGTCGGCTACTTTACACCGATCCGGGAACTGGTCACGGAGTTTGCCGCCGCCCATCCGTGGGCGCTGTTCTGGACCGCGTTTTTCACCCTGGCCACTTACATCAACGCCGGCTGGATGCGCGAGCAGGTATGCATTTACATGTGCCCCTACGCGCGTTTCCAGTCCGCCATGGTGGACCGCGATACGCTGATTGTCTCTTACGACCCCAACCGCGGCGAACCCCGGGGCTCGCGCAAACGCGGGGAAGCCAGCCGCCTCGGCGACTGCATCGACTGCCAGTTGTGCGTGCAGGTCTGCCCCACCGGCATTGATATACGCAACGGCCTGCAATACCAGTGTATCGGCTGCGCCCATTGTATTGACGCCTGTGATCAGGTCATGGACAAGATGGGTTACGCGCCGGGGCTGATCAGCTATACCACGGAAAACCGCCTGGCCGCGGCGGCCGGTGCCGCGGCGGAACCAGCGCCGCCCGAATCCCACTGGCTGCGCCCGCGCAGCGTCGGTTACGCGGTGGTCTGCGGCCTGCTGATCAGCGCATTCGGCTACGCCTTGTGGGTGCGCAGCCCGCTGGCCATCGACGTGCTGCGTGAACGCGGCGAGTTGTACCACCACATGTCTGACGGGGCGGTGCGCAACGATTATCAGTTGAAGATCATGAACAAGTCCCAGCAACCGTCCGCATACACCATTGCCCTGACCAGCCCCGCGGATGCGCGGCTGCTGTCCGCAGCCAGGGTGCTGGTGGCCGCCGGCAGCGTGGAGAATGTAAACCTGCAGGCGGCGCGCCCGGCGCCCGCTGCCGCCGCTGCCGCCGCTGCCGCCGTCAACGTGGCGCTGGAGGTACGGGTATGTGACCAGGCAGGCAACTGCGTGACTGAAGAAACCCGTTTCCTGGCTCCGGCGGCTACCCCATGAGTACCCGCAAGCGCCCCACCGGCATGTTAATGCTGCTGTTTATCCTGCCGCTGTCCAGTGTCGTCTTCGGCGCCTGCCTGTGGTATCTGGCCACCAACTTTTACGATCCGCTGGCGCAGCCGGTGGATACGCTGTCGAAAACCAGCTGGCGGGCGCAGCCATGACCACCACCACCATTACCGTGTCCGACATGCACTGCGCGGCCTGTCATAACAAAATCCGCAACGTGCTGAAACCGCTGGGCGGCATCAGCCAGCTGCAGTTTAATCCCGTGCGCCGCCAGGTCCACGTCACCCACAACAATAATCTGAACGCCGCAGCGCTGCTCACGCAGATCGAACAGGCGGGGTTCCGGCCGAGCCTGGTTAACGCTTCCGCCAACGCCAGCCATGCCGACCGCCTGCTGCTGAAACGCCTGGGGGTGGCCGGCCTGGCCATGATGCAGGTGATGATGGTGCACATTGCGCTGTACGCCGGGGCTTTCCAGGGCATGCAGGCGGAACTGCAACGCCTGCTGGAGTTTACCGCGCTGCTGTTCTGCATTCCGGTGGTGAGCTACGCCGCGGTGCCCTTTTTCAGTCACGGCCTGAACCTGCGCCGCTACGGCGTGACCATGGATACCCCCATCGCCCTGGCCATCACCATTGCTTTCCTCACCAGCCTGGCCAACACCTGGCGCGGCGCCGGAGAAGTCTATTACGACTCGGTGGTGATGTTTGCATTTCTGATGCTGGCCGCCCGCTATATCGATCAGCGCCTGCGCCAACGCCTGCGCGTGCAGGACAGCCTGCTGGCGGCATTGCCGCGCCGGGTCTGCAGACTGCGGCAGGGCCGGCGGCAGAGCGTAGACGTTGACCGGGTGAACTGCGGTGACGTGCTGTGGATTAACCAGGGGGAACAACTGCCCGCCGACGGCCGCCTGCTGGACGCACAGGCCACCCTGGATGAAGCTCTGCTGAGCGGTGAAGCCGCCTGGCGCAACCGCAGCGAAGGCGAGCTGTTGTATGCCGGCACCTTCAACCGCGGGCCGGCCCTGCGTCTGCGGGTGAGCGCACGGCCGGAAGCGTCGCGCCTGGCACACATCGACCAGCTGGCCAACAATGCGCTGCAAGCCAAACAAGGTCTGGCGCGGCTGGCGGATCAGGTCGCCCGGGTATTTATACCCGGCGTGCTGACCCTGGCGGCACTCACCTTTGCCGTCTGGTGGCAGCTTGACCCCGCCCAGGCGTTACCCGCCACCCTGGCGGTGCTGGTTGTCAGCTGCCCCTGCGCACTGTCGCTGGCCACCCCCGCCGCGCTGACCGCCGCGCTGGTGAAACTGCGTCAGCTTGGGGTCATGGTAAAAAACCCACGCGCGCTGGAGTTGCCCACCCCCGACACGGTTTATATCGACAAAACCGGAACGTTGACCGA
The DNA here is from genome assembly GCA_028279305.1 of Pseudomonadales bacterium. Taxonomy (GTDB): domain Bacteria; phylum Pseudomonadota; class Gammaproteobacteria; order Pseudomonadales; family Azotimanducaceae; genus UBA4421. Next base: position 1,415 of record JANQOA010000359.1, on the reverse strand, counting down.
ACCCGCAGGGCAAACCCTGCGCTGCAGGCCCCTGCCCGGCTACAGCCCGGCGCGCTGCCTGCAACTGGCAGCCGCGCTGCAGCGGCACACAACCCATCCGCTGGCGGAGGCATTCCTGCAGCAGGCCGCCCGGCAGCAGCTGACTGCCGCGGAGGCAGTCCGGGTCCAGGTGGTCCCAGGCGCAGGTGTGCGCGGCGAAGTGGAAGGTCAGCGGGTGGCGCTGGGCAGCGCCGCATTCTGTGATGGTACGCTGTTCCCCGCTGCGGAAACCCGTCAGGAGGACGCCAAACAGGTTTACCTGACGGTGGACGGCCGCGCGGCTGCCGTGTTCAGCCTGCATAACCCCCTGCGCGCGGACGCACCGGCTCTGATTGAGGGTTTGCACCGCCGCGCCATGCCGGTAACCCTGCTCAGCGGCGACACGGACCGCCAGTGCGCCGGCGTCGCCCGGCGTCTGGGCATCAGTTACCATGCCGGCGCCCTGCCGGAAGACAAACAGGCGCACATGTCAGGACATGCAAAACAGACCCGGTCCGGCACCACCCTGTACCTGGGTGACGGCTTAAACGACCTGCCGGCGCTGGCCAGCGCTGATATCTCCATTGCCATGGCGGAAACCCCGGATCTGGTGAAATCCAAGGCTGATATCAATCTGCTGACCCCGCGTCTGACGGCGGTACTCGATCTGCTGGCGGTCAGCCGTTTCAGCCGGCGCATCATGCGCCAGAACCTGACCTGGGCGCTGCTCTACAATCTTGCCGCCATCCCCATGGCGGCCTGCGGTCTCGCACCCCCCTGGCTGGCGGCCCTGGGCATGTCCGCCAGCTCGCTGCTGGTCATGGCCAATGCCTGCCGCACCCTGGGTTATACGCCAACTAAGGAATACCACTGATGGAAATTCTGCTGCTGTTGATCCCATTATCGTTCCTGTTGCTGGGTGTCGCCGCCTGGGCATTTATCTGGTCGGTGAACCACGGCCAGTTCGACAATCTGGAGCGGCGCGCGCTGGACATTTTTGACGAACCCTCCGACCACATTCCCGGGAGACAAACTGATGAATAATTTTCTGTACGGATGGCAGCTGCTCTTCACCGGGCAACAGGGCTGGCAGAATATTGCAGATCATCCGGTCTCGGTGACCCGGCTGCTGCTGACGCATACCATCCCTTTTGCCCTGATTCCCGCCGTCTGCTGGTACGTGGGGGTGACCCGCTTCGGCTGGGATGTGGCCGGGCAGAACATGCGCCTGACCCCGGACAGCGCCCTGCCCATGTGTGTATTGTTCTTTTTTGCCTGTGTGTTCGGCGTTCTGTTTATGGGCTACATGGTGCGCTGGATGTCCACCACCTACGGTGACGAGGCGGGTTTTGCCCAGGGCGCCACGCTGATTTCCTACACCGCAACGCCGTTCTTTG
>JANQOA010000310.1 GCA_028279305.1 Pseudomonadales bacterium | reverse complement strand
ATCTCCGTAAAACGTTCACCCGATATGAAAAACCAGGCGTAACGTTCATGGTAGGCGGCCAGCGGGTCTATCTGCTGCACCTCGGCCAGGCTCTTGCCGGCGCCGGCCAGCGCCGCCACAGATGCCCGGGCGTCTGCAATCATGCTGATGGTGCGCTGCAAATCCTGCCGTGCAGCCACGGGCCCGTGACCGGCAATGATACGTGTTTCCGGTCCGGCCAGCGCCAGCAGCGCCTTCAGCGCCGCCAGCACACCGCCCACGGAGCCCCCGGACGACAAGTCTATAAACGGGTACATGCCGTTAAACAATATGTCACCCGCGTGGATCAGATCGAGATCCTTGATATGCACAATGGCATCACCGTCCGTATGGGCGGCATGTACGTGAAAAACCAGGAACTCATGGCCGTTAAAATGCAGGGTTGCGGTATCCGAAAAGGTGAGTTCCGGCAGCGCCGCCGGCGGCGCTTCGGTGAGCAAACGCGTGCGTACATTGTCGTGGGCGAGGATGGTGGTTGCCGCACTGTTCAACGCAGCGTTACCTCCCGTGTGATCGGCGTGCCAATGGGTATTCAGCACGTACCTGATCGGCGCCGCGCTCAGTGCCTGTATGGCTGCGCTTAATTTGGGTGACAGCGGGGCGAAGTCGTCATCGATGACCAGGGTGCCGTCAGCCCCCGTACTCACCGCAATGTTGCCGCCCATACCCTGCAGCAGGTGCATGCCGTCACCCAGATCAGTGGTTTTGAACTCCACCGCGTCCCAATCCGGTTCCTGGGCCGCTGCCGGCAACGCTGCCAAAAACAAAACCGCCCACACAAGGCAGGATAGCGCGTATAAATCCCGCTGCGCTGTTGCTATCTGCATGGTTCTCACCCTCCCTGCATGACGGTTTGCGGCTGCGGCGTTTGTACGCAGCTAAAAAAGGTTGTAGCTGAAGGTCACGCCGTAGGTAGCCGGCATGCCGTTAATGCGGATCGTGGTACTGTTGCTGGACGAGGCTGAATGCCAGAACTCCTCATCCGTGACGTTACGCCCCCAGGCAATCAACTCCCACCGGCCTTCGTTATCACTGAGCCCCAGCCGGGCATTAACAATGGTGTAGTCGGGCAGATAAAACAGGCTGGCTGAATCCGCTGCCGCCTGGCTGTCCTCGTTGTCGTCCTTGTAGCTCACATCCGCCGCAATCATCATGCTGAGGTTCTGCGCAACTGCCCAGCTATAAGAGAGCGTGCTGGTCACCTGCCATTCCGGGCCGTTGTCCAGGCGGTTGCCTGAAGCATCAAACGTTAACACATTGCCAAACGTGCTCGGCGCGGGACAGCCCGCGGGCAGGGCTTCCGGCGGCGGCGGGAAGAACAGGCCGGCCGGGCAGTTTGCGGTGAACTCTTCAATTTCGGTATCGAGATAGGCTACCCCCAGGTCCCAGCGTAAACCGGCCGTCAGTACCCAGCTGAGTTCCAGTTCCGCCCCCAGCGCCTCGGACTCGGGCACGTTATTGATGCCCACCACATCCCCAACCGGCGATATAAAGTTAAACAACTCCTGCTTGTCTTCATAGTCGTAAAAAAAAGCAGCCGCGTTCAGCTGCAGCCGCTGCTCGAGCAGCGAGGCTTTAATGCCCAACTCCACCGAAGTCAGCTCCTCCTTGTCAAAAGGCTGCAACTGGGAGTGCGTCAGGGCCCCGGCACCGTTAAAGCCGCCCGATTTGAAGCCGGTTGACAGCGTGCCGTAAAGCAGCACTTCTTCGTTGGGTGAATAGTCGAGGGTGATCTTGCCCATAAAAGCATTGGTATCAATGGAGTCGCTGAACGCCGCAAAGTCGCCAAACCCGGGCGTACCCGCTACGTCGTTGAATACCGCGCAATCTCCCGGTGCCAGCGTCGAAGGGCTGAAACCCAGCGGGTTAAAGAAAAAGGGCGTAACAAAAAAGTTATAGAACCCGGCTAACAGCCCGTTCCCCACATCAAAGGTACAGCCGGCAAAGTCGCGCTCTTCCTCCGTATAGCGCCCGCCCAGGGTCAAACGCAGCTGCTCCGCAATGGGAATCTCCACATGGCCGAACACGGCCAGGGAATCAGTCTCCTGCTCATACTCGTTAACAAAGTGCAGACCCTGAAAAGCGGAAAAGTCCATTTCATAACTTTCGTCAATTTCATCCTGGGAATAAAAAGCGCCTACCGTCCAGTACAGGCCGGCCGCGGTTTCACCTTCAAGCCGCAGTTCCTGGGAGAATACTTCGATCTCTGAGTTGTTGGTGATATCCGCATCGGATTCGGGCACCGCTGACGTATCGTACAAGGCAAAACGCTCGTACTCGTCATAAGCTGTAATGCTGGTAAGCCGGAAGTTCTCAAACTCGATGTTCACGGTCGCGGAGACCCCGTCCTGTTCACTGTCGTTCTCCGGCGCATGGGTAGGCGTCCACTCCGCATCTTCATTATCAAAATCCACGTCCACCGGCACCCCCAGGATACTTGTGGGCACGCCGGCAATATTGTCGGACTCATCATCAAAACGGTGAAAACTCAGCAACAACGAGGCGCTTTCACTGAGTTCAATGTCCAGCATGGCGCGCACGGCCAGTTCGTCCCGTTCCCCCAGTTCGTCACCGGGGCGGGAAATACTCTCCTGCCAGCCTTCCCCGGCGTTGGTAGATTTCAGGGCCAGCCTGCCGTTTACCCGGTCTCCCAGCGCACCGCTCAGGTAGGCTTCCAGGTCCACGGTTTCATAACTGCCGTAACCCAGCTTCACCCCGGCCTGAAAATCTTCCGTGGGTTTCCGGGTGACAAAGTTGATCTGGCCGGCGGTGGTGTTGCGCCCGTAAAGATCACCCTGGGGGCCTTTAAGCACCTCAACCCGTTCGATATCAAACAGGGCGCCGCGGCTCATTACCGGATAAGGGATCGAAACCCCGTTGTTGTAGATGCCCACGGTACTGGAGGCGGCGGTTGAAAAATCATTAAAGCCCACCCCCCGGATGGTATAGACCGGAGCGCCCGACGGCTGGGAGTTTGTTACCGTTAAGCCCGGCACCAGTTGCTCCAGGTCTTCAGCGGTATTCACCCCATACGCGTCCAGTTGCTCCGCCGAAAAGGCATTTACGGTGATCCCCACGTCGTTAATGCCCTGCTCCCGCTTCTGGGCGGTGACGACTATTTCTTCAATCACGTCCTGGGCTGCATATACCGCGCCGCTGCAGAGCCATGTCATGCCCGCTATGGATAAGAAAATACAGGTGCGTGTGACATTCAGCATGATGACGCCTCCCCTCCGACTGACGTTGCTGTTGGCGAAGTGAATATGAATTCACTATCGCGAGTGATTATTCGCATTTTCACACGCGTGTCAACCGGTGTAATCGGTGACAATCCTTGGGTATGGTAGGCGCGCTTGAGTTGAGGTTGAGCATGAACACCAGAGCAAACCCGTCCAATCTGCGCAAGGCGCCCAGCCAGACCCGTTCTCAGCGCATGGTAGAGCGGATCATCGATGCCGCGCGGCATTTGCTGAAAGCCTCCGGCCGTTCCGAGCCGCTGAAGATCAGCACCAATCACATTGCCAAACAGGCGGGTATCTCGGTAGGTTCCCTGTATCAGTATTTTCCCAACAGCGAAGCCATCCTGCTTGAAGTGCACCGGCAGATCCTCGAACCCGTTAAAGACGTACTCGAGTCTTACGATTCCGAGGCACACCTGTCCCTGCCCAGGGAAGACTTCTTCCGCAGGCTTTTCACCCAGGCAACCGCATCCGAAGCGGATAACGACACGCTGTACGCCATCCAGGGCGCCATGAAGCTGTACCCGGCGCTGATTGAGATGGACAACCGGCACGCCGATATGATCGCCTCATACATGGCGCGCTTTCTGCGCCACTACGGCTCCGACTGGGAAGACGAGAAGCTAAAGCGTCTGGGCCTGTACAGCTACTATGTGGATGCCGGCACCTGGCGCTACCGTGAAGCGGTTCGTCCCAGCGGCGAGGAGGCGCGCGCCTGGGAAGTCGACCTGCTGATGTCCCTGATTGAACAGTGTTTCCGGTCTTGACATTGAATATGCGAATAATAACTCGTATTATCGCGATGTCGGGAAGGGAGGTTCAAAAGATTGCGCAGGCACAGGATCCACATTGCTCTCTGGATGCTGCCGCTGATTCTGCAGACGGTACTGCTGCCCGGGGTTAACGCCCACCCCGGCAAAAACCTTTTGCCCATCCAGCTTGCCGCCAGCCAATGGGCCACTGCAGCCCAGAGTGAAGATACCGAGGCCATGCAGCCGCTTATCACAAGCGACTTCACCTATCTGGGCCGTCCAACGGCGGTTTACTTCGCGACCATGAAAATGGTGCAGCTGCGTAAAATCTCTTTCAAATATGCAACGTATGCAATTGAAGGCAATACGGCAACGGTGGGGCCGGTGCTCTACACGCCCTACCGGGAAATGGACAACACTTTCGCCTGGACCCTGCGGCTGGTCAAACAAAGCGGCCAATGGCGGGTACAGGCCGCTGAGCTCGCCAGCTTGCCTGAGGAATACGTGCCCCCCGACCATCCCCACCGTCACATTCTGCACAACGTTAACGTTTCGTTGCGCGACGCGCAAAGTGGAGAGCCTATAATCGCCCGCGTTCACGTGCGTGACAGCAAAGGAGACTATTGGCCGCCCCAGGGACACCGCAAGCGGGTCGCCCGCGGCTGGCGGGCCGACGTCGGCGGTGCGGTTGTTGCAGGCGGCAAAACATTTGCCTATGTGCAGCCGGAGTTTGTCCTGCCCCTGCCCAGGGGCGCATACGTTCTGGAGTTGCGACGCGGCCTTGAGTATGAACCTTTAACCCGCGAATTCGAGGTGACCGGCAAGCCGCAGCATTTGAACCTGTCCCTGCGGCGCTGGGTACATATGGCGGACAAGGGCTGGTATTCGGGTGATACCCACACCCATTTCCTCGATCCTCATTTCGGCATGCTGGAAGCCCAGGGGGAAGACTTGAATGTACTGCACTCCCTGGCCTCATCCGGCGGCAACCTGTCCACCCAGTTGGCCCATTTCACCGGCGCACCCAGTGTATTGTCCACTGCGGATAACATCTTTTACATGTCGGAAGAAACCCGTCACGACTATCTGGGACACACCGTGCTGCTGGGACTGCAGAAGTTTATTTATCCGTTCGGCTGGGGACCGCCGCTGACAGGGGTGCATGGGGGCTACGACTACCCTACCATGGCACATCAGGCAGACCAGGCGCACGCCAACGGCGCGTTGGTCGCCTGGGCCCATCTGCCCCACCCCCATGCGGAACTGCCCATCGATGTTGCCCTGGGCAAGATTGATGCGGTGGAGGCTTTTGTTTTCGGCAACCCATTTGATCCCCATCCCTCACGTATCCGCATGGGTGAATACAGCCCGGACGTCATGAGCCCGCTGCAGCTCTGGTATGCGCTGTTGAATACCGGCAGCAACATGCCCGGGGTTGGCGGTACTGACAAGATGTGGAACACCCAGGTGGTAGGTTCCGTCAGAACCTACGTGCAGACAGACGGCGAATTTACGTATGACTCCTGGCTGCGGGGGCTGAAACAAGGACGGAATTTTGTCTCCACCGGCGCCATGATTTCCTTCGACGTTGACGGCGCCCGGCTCGGCGACACCATACAATTGAGACGCAAAAGGGCGCTGCCGTTCCGTGCTGCAGCGAGCGCCTTACAGCCGCTTAAACACCTGGAGGTTATTGTTAACGGCCGGGTGGTGGCGCAAACCCAGGCTGCGGAAGGCGCAACGCAACTTGCGCTGGACGGGGAGATTGAAATCGATGCCAGCAGCTGGATTGCGGCCCGCGCGTACAACACGTCACCATTGCCCACCCAGGTAGAGCTGACCGGTTCCGGCTCCTGGGTACTGGCGCACACCAGTCCAGTTTACGTATCGCTGAACGGTAACGCCCGCACCAACACCGCGGATGCGGCATTCCTGCACGACATTTGCATGAAAACCATCGGCTGGGCGCAAAACATGGCCAACTACCACAACGAAGAACAGCGCCGGGAAGTGGTTGAACTGTATCAGCGCGGATGCAAGGTCTACGGCAAACAGTCGGGGCGCAGGTAAGCTGTGCGCCTTCTGCTTTTCATTTGCTGCCTCACTGCCCTGAGCGCCTGCACCAGCGCCCACGGCCCGGCGGACCTGATCCTCACCAACGGCAAAATCTACACGGTGGATGAATCCAATCCCTGGGTCAGCGCCGTGGCTGTCAGCGGACAGCGTTATACCTATGTGGGTGACAACCGCGGCGCAATGGCGCTGAGGGGCGGCAAAACTAAAGTGATCGACCTGGACGGCAACATGGCCATGCCCGGCATCAACGAGGCCCATGCCCATCCCATCCTGGGCGGCATTGAATCGCTGCAGTGTCTGTTCTCACCTGCCGCAACCCCGGCCGAAATCCGCGCCTCCATTGAAGCCTGCCGGACAAGCGCACCCCATGCACCCTGGATTGTCGGCGGCCGCTGGTCCAGCAGCTTGTTTAAAGAGCATGACCTGGGCAATCCCAGGTTGTGGCTGGACGCCTTTTCAGCAGACAAGGCCATCAGCCTGGCTGACGACACCGGGCACAACCGCTGGGTGAACAGCAAAGCCCTGGCCCTGGCCGGTATCACTGCAGAGACCCGCATAGCAGGGGGTGAAGTTGGCGTCGATGCCAACGGCGCACTCAACGGTCTGCTGTTCGAAAGCGCCATGCATCCGGTGCTGCAGGCGATCCCCCAACTGACCACCCGGCAGTATAAGGAAGTAGGCCTTCGCTCATTCAAAACCGCCAACAGCTACGGCATGACCGGAGTGATGGAAGCAGGTGACGCCCGGGAAGGTGTCATAGCTTACAAGCAGATGGACGCGGCGGGACAACTTACCGTACACCTGGGCGTGGCGATTGTGGTGCCTCTGCAGGCGCTGGACAGAACGCTGGACCGCGAGCAGCTTTTGAAACTCCGCGACGAAAACAGGGGCACCAACGTACATCCGGAGTTCGCGAAAATATTCCTCGACGGTGTGCCCACCACGGCGCGCACCGCCGCCATGCTGGCGCCCTATGCTGCCCAGCCCCAGGACCAGGCCCCGGTCTACGGCGAGCTTTTGCTTGCACCCGAAGAGATGACTGAATTGATCTCCGAACTCGACGCCCTGGGCTTTACCGTACTGGTGCACGCTGCCGGAGACCGCTCGGTGCGGGTCGTACTGGATGCGGTGGAGGTAACCCGTCAGCAGAACGGCGCCAGCGGTCTGCGCCACCAGCTTGCCCACGGCGGTTACATCCACCCCGACGACATACCACGCTTGCGCGCCCTGAACGTCACCGCGGACTTCTCTCCCTACCTCTGGTACCCGTCACCCATTGCTGACAACATCATCAGCGCGCTGGGCCCCCGGGGGGAACACTACTGGCCCACCCGTTCGCTGCTGGACAGCGGTGCTGAAGTGGTGGTGGGTTCGGACTATCCGGCTGTGCTGCCGAACATGAACCCGTGGGTCGGCCTGGAATCCCTGGTAACCCGGGCCAACCCGATCGGTAACTACCCCGGCACATTGTGGAAGGAACAGGCGGTGAGCCTGGCGGAAGCCTTGCGCATATTCACCCTGGCGGGGGCAAAAGCACTGCGTCTGGATGCACAGACGGGATCCGTGGAAGTGGGCAAATTCGCGGACCTGATTGTCCTCAACCACAACCTGTTCGACATTCCGGTTGACAAGATCAGCGACACCCGGGTGCTGCGCACCTTGTTCAAAGGCCAAACCGTGTACCGGGCGCAACAATGAAACCCGCCCTGCTGACGGCGCTGTTACTCATCCCCTGGCCGCTGACCGCCGGGCAACTGCAGGTCACCATGTATGAAGGCAACTACGCCAGCGTAAACGCCTTTATCTTCACAAACGGGCAAACACAAGTGGTGATGGATGTGCTGCGCAAATCCGATGAAGCGGAGCTGCTGGCTGACGTGGTGGCCGCCAACGGCCTGCCGTTAACCCATGTGCTGGTCAGCCACGGCCATACCGACCACTTCACCGGCCTGCATGTGTTTAAACGGCGTTTTCCGGAGGCAAAAATTGTGGTTGCCTCCGAACCCATCAAGCAGGACATCAAGGCCTACGCGGCCTATATGGATGGCCTGGGCGCCCTGGACCCGAACATGAAGTTGAAATCTGCCGCCAACCCCGGCGGCTTCGATTACGACGCGGCCATCCAGGTGCTGGCTGAACCGGCAATCAGGATGGCGGGCGGCGGCCTGCTGGAACTGACCACCGATTACCTGCCGAACGAGGCTGACCATATCGCAACCGTGTACGCGCCGGAGCTCAACGCCCTGTTCCTGTCCGATCTGGCGTACAACAACGTTCACTTGTGGATTGGTGACGACATCAGCCGACAGGATGTGGCTAACTGGCGGGCTGAGCTGCTGCGCATACGCGCAGAGTACACGGACCGGGACCCGACGGTTTACCCCGGCCACGGCAAAGTCACGGACTTAAGTGTTGTGCCGAAAATTGTTGCCTATATTGACGACTTCCTGCAGGTCACCGAAGCTGCAGAATCCGCTGAGGCAGCCAGCGCCAGAATGCAGATGTTATACCCGGGCTGGAAACAGGCTGACTTTTTTCTCAAATACAGTGTGCTGAATCACGTCAAATAACCGCCTAGGGCAGAGGCAGCTCGGTTGTGTATTTCACTTCACTGAGCGCTACAGAAGAAAATATGTCCTGCACCCCGGGCAGTTGGGAAAGGTGCTCGCGGAAAAAACGCTCATAGTCTTCAATACTGCGGGTAACGATGCGCAGCAGAAAGTCGCTGCGGCCCAGCATCACATAACATTCCGTAACCTCCGGAAAGGAACGTATGGCCGCTTCAAATTCTCCCACCGCCTGACGGCCGTTGGCGGTGAGCTTAACCTCCGTGTAAATCACATTGTTCAACTCGAGTTTTTTGCGGTTGAGCATGGCCACCCGCTTCTCGATGTAGCCCTGCTGCTCCAGCCTTTTGATGCGGCGCCAGCAAGGCGGCTGCGACAGATTGATCCGCTCAGCCACTTCCGCCGCTGACAGACCGGCATCCTGTTGCAGCAGTTTGAGGATCTGCAGATCGGTGCTATCCAAACTCATGATGTGCCCTGGACAAGATACTTACGTTTATACGGCCATACAGGCCAAATTGAATAGTTTATGCGTTAATTTTCACTATTTCGACTAATTTATACCAAAAACTCCCGATTTGAATATGAAATGGAATAATGTTTACCCACCCCGGCCACTACAATGGCACCTTGTCCTGCAACCTTGGTGAAGCCGAAATGAGTGCCGTGGCAGCCGCTTTGTCCTGCCAAGAACAGAGCGTGCAAAACCACCCGGACTTCGACAATCACGAACGGGTGGTCTTCTGGGAGGACCGCAAAACAAATCTCAAAGCCGTCATCGCCGTCCACAACACCGCGCTGGGCCCCGCCCTGGGCGGTTTGAGAATGTGGCCCTACGCGGGTATGGATGAAGCGTTAACCGATGCGTTGCGGCTGGCGCGGGGTATGACTTACAAGTCCGCACTGGCCAACCTGCCGCTGGGCGGCGGCAAAGCCGTAATTATCGGCGATCCCCGCAGCGGCAAGAGCAGAGGGCTGCTGCTGTCCATGGCTGAATTTATCAACACGCTGGGCGGCAGGTACGTGAGCGCGGAAGACTCCGGCACCTGTGTCGAAGACATGAAGGTGATGGCCCGGCGCACGCCATGGGTTGCCGGTATCTCTGACAAAGCAACTCACGGCGGCGACCCGTCCCCGTCAACTGCATACGGAACCTACGTCGGCCTGAAGACAGCCGTTAAACACAGACTCGGCGACAGCAGCCTGTGCGGCTGCAAAATTGCCATCCAGGGTGTGGGCAACGTCGGTTACCATCTCGCCGCGCTGCTGGCGGAAGCCGGGGCTGAACTGTACGTCAGCGACATACAGGAGCACAACGCGAACCGAACGGCTGATGCGTTCGGCGCAAAAATAGTCTGCCCGGCTGAGATCCATCAATTGGACGTAGAGGTATACAGCCCTTGCGCCATGGGCGGCGCTATCAACAACAGAACGATATCGCAGTTCAAAGCACCGGTGATTGCCGGCGCTGCCAATAACCAGCTCTGCAACGGCAGCCACGGGCAACAGTTACATAAGCGCAACATTCTCTATGCGCCGGACTTTGCCATAAACGCCGGCGGCATTATCGACATCGCTTACCGTCAACAGAATACTTGTGAAGCGGCATTGACCGCTCACATCGATGCCATCGCAGACACCCTGGATGACATATTCCAGCACTCCGCAGCAGACGACACGCCGCCGCATCAAATAGCCAATCTGCTGGCGGAGCAGCGCTTCCTGAAATAGCTCGTACTTTTGCCCCGGATGGCGGATGATGTTCGCGGAGCACCACGGGGGGAACATCCATGAACACGGTTTTGCCGATTGTTATAGTGGTTTTGCTGCTATGTGCCTGCGGCGAGCAGGCGCCGCCTCAACCCGCCGAGCCCGCGGATACAACCGCAACCCAGGGATCCGCCGCCGCGGACGTCCAGCGCAACCCCAACCGCAACGCCTACTTTGGTGACGTCCATGTGCACACACGGCTGTCGGTGGACGCTTACCTGTTCGGCACCAGAACCGGACCGGACGACGCTTACAGGTTTGCCAAGGGTGAGGCCATCCCCCATGCCACCGGACGTCCGCTGCAGCTGGTCAAGCCGCTGGACTTTCAGGCGGTAACCGACCACGGCTTTTATCTGGGGGTTATCGCGGAGTTGGCTGAAGGCAGCGGTGCGGGCAGCGATCATCCCCTCGCGGTGGCGGCGCGTAACATTTCCACCCCCGCCGACTCCCGGCGCGCGTTTACCGAAATGGTCAACCATCTGCGCGGGCAGGCCCGCGAGGGCGGCAAGGATCCGCTGGTGCGCAACGATATATCCGCCCGCGCCTGGCAGGAAGTGGTGGCGTCAGCGGAGCGCCACAACCAGCCGGGCAAGTTCACCACCCTGATTGCTTACGAATACACCACCAGCGGCGCCGAGGCCCAGAACCTGCACCGCAATGTGATATTCCGCGGCAGCAACGTGCCGGAGCTGCCGTTCAGCCGCCTGGACTCACCGGACCCTGAAGATCTCTGGCGGTGGATGGACGCAAACCGGGAAGCGGGCATCGAGTCCCTTGCCATTCCGCACAACTCAAACGCATCAGACGGCATGATGTTTGACCTGGTCCGTTACGACCGGTCGCCCATGGATGCGGACTATGCCCGCATGCGCCTGCGCAATGAACCGCTGGTGGAACAAACCCAGGTGAAAGGCACCTCGGACACGCACCCGTTGCTGTCACCGAATGACGAATGGGCTGATTTTGAAATTATGCCGATCCGCGTGGCGAGCCCGCTGCAGAGCAAGCCCCACGGCAGCTACGTGCGCCACGCTTACCGCCGCGGTCTGGAAATGCAGGACAACAAAGGTTACAACCCGTACCGCTTCGGGCTGGTCGGCGCTTCGGATACCCACAATTCGGCAGGCTCTTTCCGCGAAGACAATTACTGGAGCAAAACCGCGGTATCCGACATTACCCCGGAACAACGGGGCTCGGTACCGCTGACCGATGCGCAAACGAGTGACGTGGCTGACAACGACCCGCTGGCGTCCGGCGAAAGCGGACTGGCGCCGGACGGCCGCCGCTACGCCCCTGCGGCGGCCCGTTACTGGGGTGCGTCCGGGCTTGCCGGTGTGTGGGCGGAAGCCAATACGCGCACCGACATCTATGACGCCATGCGGCGCAAGGAAACGTTCAGCACCAGCGGCCCGCACATCCCGGTACGGTTTTTCGGCTCGCTAAACTTCGCTGCGGATTTGCTGGACAAAGCGGACGTTATTGCCGCCGCTTACGCCAACGGTGTACCCATGGGGGGTGATCTCAGCGGCGAAGGCACACCGGCTTTTCTGGTCTGGGCCGCGCGGGATGCGGACAGTGTTGGTCTGGCGCGCCTGCAGGTCATCAAAGGCTGGCTGGATGACCAGGACAGCCACGAGCGGGTGTACGATGTGGCCTGTTCCGACGGCGAGGTTGACCCCGACACTCACCGCTGTCCCGACAACGGCGCCGGGGTGGATATATCAACCTGTGAAGTCACGGCGGACAAAGGCGCTGCGGAACTCAAAGCCCTGTGGACGGATCCGGATTTTGAACCCGGACAGCCTGCTTTCTATTATGTGCGGGTGCTGGAGAATCCAAAGTGCAGGTGGAGCACCTGGGATGCCGTCCGCAGCGGGGTGGCGCCCAGGGTAGACATGGCCGCAACCATTCAGGACCGGGCCTGGTCGTCCCCCATCTGGTACACCCCCTAATCCGGTTAACGGGCCCGGTTAACAGATCAATCCGCAGCCGGCGGCGCCGGCGGTAACCGGGCTGAATCAAATATCAGATCAACCGCCGCCAGTTCGCCACCCTCTATCCGCAGCCGTTCGGCCATCGGAATGGGGCCATCCGGCGTACCAAGGTCCAGCTCATAAAAAGTCAGCACGGTGTCGCCGTTGTGGACCTGGTCGCCAATCTGCAGGTGTTTTACACGCTTGAACAGATCCGTCAACGCTGCTTTGAAGCTGCTGGCGGTGGTCAGCGTAAAGCGCGGCGACACAAACCTTAAATCGTCGCGCATGGGCACTGCCGCCACTGACCCCCTGCCGTTGAAAGCCGCGTAATAGGCGTCGGCTATCCGCACCGCGTTGTTACTCATCATCTGCCGCTCCTGGTCTGATAGAGCCCGCGGCCCGTCTTCCGCCGTCACCCGCGGCGTGCTGCCACCGGCGGCGGCTGTCCCGACAGCAACAAACAATAACCCGGCCGCTACCTTTAAACCCCTCTGATTCAGCCCCTTCTGCATCCACCCATTTCCTCCTTTATATGATGTTCAACATATAATAGATATATGATGATCGACATGCAACACTTGGGGTATGAGATATAGTAAACAACACAAAGCGGAAACCCGGGCGCGCATCATCGAAGCGGCGGCCCCCATGTTCCGGCGCCTGGGCTTCAATGCGGTCAGCGTTGATAAGTTAATGAACGCAGCCCAATTAACCCGCGGCGGGTTTTATGCCCATTTTGCCTCCAAAGACGCCCTGATAGAGTCCATTCTCCGCCGCAACGCAGGGCTGGTGCGCAGGATGGACGAGCGGCAGGGCACATCCCGGCAGGCGCTGAACAAAGAAGCGCTGCAAATTCTCAATGACTATCTGCAGCCGGAAAATCTGCAGGAAATACTGGAAGGCTGCCCGTTAGCCACCATGCCGGTTGACGCGGCACGGGCATCGCCGCGTATCCGCGCCGCGTACGGCAAGCGCTTCAGCGAGCTGATCAAACAGTTAAAACGCGGTCTCGGCCGCGGCGCCAGGCAGGAGGACGATGCCATCGCCGCTGCCGTGCTGGCGGTGGGCGGTATACTGTTTGCGCGCGCCAGCGCCAACAAAGAAGATGCCGCGCGCATCCAGAAAGCCTGCAGCCGGCACGTAACCCGCCTGTTGGGGACAGCGGATTAAGCTGAACAGGCCGGGGCGCCGGCCTTAACTTGTACGCACATCCCTGAACGGCACCTGTTTGTCCACCTCGGGCTCCTTGGGCAAACCCAGTACGCGCTCGCCAATGATATTTTTCTGGATCTGGTCGGTGCCCCCGCCAATAGAGGTGAAGTAGGCATTCAAACTGAGAAAGTTTGCGTCTTCAGCGCGCGGATAGTCTCCGCCTTCAAGCAGGCTGCCGGCACCCAGCAGTTCCGTGCGCACCCTGGCCTCTTCGTGCAAGATGCGTGACATCGCCAGTTTGCCCAGACTCATCACCGAAGATGAGGTACCCTGCGCCAAGTCCGCTTTGGCCCGGGCGGTGTTCAGCGCGTTCAACCGCTTGTAAGCAATAACCTGAGCGATATCCTGCCGCACAGCGGGATCGTTAATCTTCCCGGCTTCACGGGCCAGCGCAATCAGCGGCTCTTCGTCTTCCGCTTCCGTGACCCCGCTGCGCGGACCCCGGGCGCCCTCTCCCATCACCGACCGTTCGTAAGCCAGCGCGGTATTCAATACCCGCCAGCCGCCGCCGGTTTCACCCAACAGGTTCTCAGCAGGCACAATCGCATCGGTGAAGAATACTTCGTTGAAATGGCTTTCGTCGGTAATCTGCCGCAGCGGCCGGACTTCCACACCGGCCTGTTTCATCGGCAGGAAGAAGAAACTGATGCCTTTATGTTTCGGCACATCCCAATCCGTGCGGGCGATCAACATGCCGTAGTCCGCCGTTTTTGCCCCCGAAGTCCATACCTTCTGGCCGTTGACCCGGTAGTGGTCGCCGTCCTTTTCCGCCCGGGTGCGGATGCCGGCAAGGTCGGAACCGGCGCCGGGTTCGCTGTACAGCAGGCACATGTTCACCTCGCCGCGCAGCAGCGCCGGAATCAGTTTTTCTTTCAGTCCCTGTTGCCCCCCCGCCAGCAGCGTGTTTGCCCACAGGTTGGAACGGTCCTGGCCGGCACCCGGCGCGCCGGCAGCGGCAAATTCGCGTTCAATGAGTTTCCCCAATTCCGTTGAGTACCCCCGGCCGAACCACTCCTCAGACCAGGTCGGTACCGCCCAACCTGCCTCAACCACCCGGGCAAGCCAGGCCTGACGGGGCTTCGAAGTGGTATAAGAAGTACGCTCAACCCCCACTTCAGCGGCAGTTTTGTCATCCCAATTGTCCGCCAGCCAATGCCGGACTTCATCCCGCAGTGTTTCTTTATCCATCATTTAATACCCATCATTTCGTGCCGATCACTTAAAGTTCAACCGTTTAACACCCATCATCTGATCTCTCTTCAGGCGCCCAGTGCCTGCAGATATTTCTCCCGGTGCTGTCTGGAGTCACCGAACAGTTGCGCGTCAGCCCGCGCCCGGCGTACATACAGGTGCGTGGGGTGCTCCCAGGTAAAGGCGATGCCGCCATGCATCTGCACACTGTCCGCCGTGGTTTTGACATAAGCATCCGCGCAGGCAAATGCCGCCAGACTGACCGCCTCCTGTACGTCCGCGCGCCCTTCCGCCAGCGCGGCCGCGGCGTTTCTGGCCGCGGACACCGCTGATTCAGTCTCCACCAGCAACTCCGCAGCCATATGTTTAATCGCCTGGAAGCTGCCGATGGCACGGCCGAATTGAACCCGCGTTTTTGCGTACTCAACAGTATCTTCAAGCACCTTCTGCGCACCGCCCGCCTGTTCCCCGGCCAGCGCAACCAGGCCCAGCGTTAATGCGGACTGCACAGCTTCGTCCACGTTGCCGGTGTGGTTAATCCTCTCAGCCGCAACGGCGTCAAAATCTATGCAGGCCAGGCGCAGGGTGCGGTCGAAGGTCGGCAGAGGTGAGATGTTGACGCCCGGCGCTTGCGCATCCAACTGAAACGCCATGCGCACATCACCCGCGGCCGCCACAACAAGCAGCACATCCGCGTTCTGTCCATGCAGCACATAGTTGCCGCGGCCGCTCAGCCGCCAGCCCTGCCCGCCTTCTTCAGCGCGCACGCTGACCCCCGCCGGTGTCCAACAACCCGAGTCACCCGTGAGTACTGCCGTGGCAACAGTGTTGCCGACGGCGATTTCCGGCAGCAGGCGTTTATTCAAGCCGCGGTCACCCAAGGCGCGGAGCAATTCCGCAGCCACCACGCTGCTGGCAAGCAGCGGTACGCTGAGCAGAGCGGAACCTGCTTCTTCCATGACCGCCTCCAACTCCAGAGGGCCTACCCCGGAACCGCCGTAATCGTCGCTGATGACAAGCCCGGTTATGCCCATTTCCGCGAGCTGCTTCCAGACTTCGGGGTCGTAACCCCGGTCGGTCTCCATCATGTCCCGCACGTGCGCTTCCGTGTTTTGCGCCCGCATCAGCCGCTGCATTGCGTCACGCAATGCATTTCTTTCTTGAATCGATAGAGTATTCAACGTATAACCTCACTCTAAATAACGGACGATATCCGTCCCAATATATAGATTTGCCAATTGATAAGCAACAACACCCCGTGACAGGCACAGGCACCAGCAAGGCAACCCAGCAGAATTCCCGCGGCCGGCCGCGGGATCCGGAGGTAGAAAACCGGGTTTTTGATGCGGTTATGCGTATCTACAGCGCGCGCGGCTGGTCCGGCTATTCTTACGAAGCGGTGGCCCGTGAATCGGGCGTGGGCAAGTCGTCCCTGTACCGGCGCTGGAGCACCCGGGAAGAACTGCTGAGCGCAACCTTGAAAGCCCGCTGGTTACCCGTCGAACACATCGACACCGGCACCTTGCGCGGCGACCTGCGTTTGCTGGCGCAGATGATCTTCGACAACCGGACCGGCGACTATGCGCAGCTGGAACAGTGGTTTCTGGTGGACGGGCAGCAGTACAGTGAAGTCCGCACGGTCACCAAACCCTATATCCGTTCAACCATCCTGCAGGCCCGCTCGATCACCCGCCGCGCCGCTGAACGCGGCGAGCTGCAGGCCGCACCGGACGCCGGGCTGGTTATGGATCTGATTGTGGGTGCCGTGAACAACCATGTCACCACCACCCCGCCGCACCTGCGCAAAGCCATGATGACCAAATCAAGTGCATATCTGGATCAGGTGGTAGACGTGGTGCTGAAAGGAACCTGCCCGGGATATATCTAAGTTTTTATATCCCCATATAATTATTTTACCCGCATGATATAGTCGGATGCTTCAGGCAACTTCAGTGATATGAAAAGAGCGGCAGGCAAAGAAAAGCGCAGGCAGCAAGTGCTTGCGGCAGTGGAGGATTCCATCAGGTCCGCGGGCGCTGTTGATTTTTCCATGCGGGAACTGGCGGACAAGGCGCAAGTCAGTTTTGCCACGCCATTTAACCTGTTCGGCAGCAAAGAGGAAATTCTCGCCGCCTTGTTTAACAAACGGGTCACCGAGCAGGCATTGCTGACGGCGGAACGCGCCGGTAACCACGAAGCCGTGGAAAATCTGTTGTACATAGCCGTGGAGAGCTGCGATGCCTACCTGGCGGACGCTGAGCTTTTCCGTCCGCTGATGCAGGGCTTCCGCCCCCAGGGCTCATCCCAATTCGGTTCCGTTTCCCAACAGGCTCTGGACCTGTGGGCACAGGCGTTGCAACGTTGTCAGCAGGCAAAAATGCTGACCGCCGCCGCGGATATCGAAGCGCTGGCGCGGCGTTTGCACCTGTCGTTCCGCATGGCATTCTGGATGTGGGCTGCTGAACACATGGACAACAGTGAGTTCCGCCAGCACGCATTGTTTGCAACGGTTGCCTGTGTGCTGCCCGCGGCCACCCCCAAAGGGCAGAAGCGCATCAACGAGTTACTGAACTCAGACCCCAACTTAAGCGCTTAGCCCGACGAGTCACTGCGCAACGCGGTCTGCAGCCGGGCATGGGCCTGCCGGCCCAGGGGAAATTGCCACATGGCGATCAGGCAGGTGCCGGCCAGTACCACCGATGAAATCCCGGTAATGTAGCGTACCACTTGCGCACCTTCTCCCGTGGAGCGGGCAACCGCCGGATCAAACCCACCCAGATCACCCAGGAAAAAGGCAATGGCGATACCGGCCGCCAACCCCACTTTCAAGGTCGTTGTTAAGAACGCATAGTAAAGACCCGCACGCTCAGACCTGGATTCCAGGCGGTCGTGATCCAGCACGTCCGCCATGATGGCGCGCGGCAGAAACTGCATGCCGCCCAGACCCATGCCCAGCACCACCGAGCCGGTAAAAAAGACCAGAAAGTTGTCCGCCGGCACCCACAGCGCAAACAACCCGCTGAGGATCGACACCACCGCCGTCAGGCCGAAGGCTTTGTGCTTCTGCAGCCGCCGCGCCAGCATAACCCACAGGGGAATACAGACCAGGCCGGCCAGCAGCGAGAACAGCTGCACGGTGCCCGCGCGGCCGCTGAGATTAAGCACTATCTCGACAAAAAAAACCGACATCGAGGTGCCAATGCCGAGATTAAGGCCGAGGGCAAAATCAGCGGTCAGCAAACGGACCAGCGCCCGGTTTTTAAATACCAGCTTCAGGCCCGCCCGGAACGGCAGCCCGCGGTCATCCCGCCCGTGTTTGAGGGACGGCGGCCCGTACCGCAGCGCTATGACTACGGACACCGGCAGGGCCACCAATATAAACCAACCCATGGTTTCGACCCGCAGCGTGTTAACCGCCGCGCTGTCCGCAAACCACTCAACTAGAACCGGGGTGAGCAGCACCAGCACCGACCCCATGCTGTTGGCGGCCTGAATGGCGGCCATAACCCGGGACCGTTCATGGTAATCGTTGGTTGTTTCCGCCGCCCAGCTGAACAACCCGACACTCATCAGCGTCCAGCCCGCATAAAGGCACAGCAGCCAGAAAAACAGCCCCGCCGTGGTAATGCCGTTGCTGACAAAAAACAGGTTGGCCACCGCCACCGCAATCGGCACAGCGCCGACCGCCAGCCAGGTTTTGCGCTGCACGGCACCCTGCAACCTGTCCATCAACAACCCGGCAAACGGATCGGTAACGACATCAAAAACCCGGCTGAGGGCAAACAGGCTGCCTACCGTGGCCATGCCGATACCCAGGCTGTCCGCATAATAGGCCGGCAGAAACACCGCCAACGGCATCATCATGGCGAACATCGGCAACGCCGGTGCCGCCAGCGCCACTATGGCGCCCTTGCTCAGACGTGCTGTGGCTTCCTCCCCCATCACACTCCCGCTGAATCTCAGTGCACGTTTGCCGTCAATGGTCAGATCAACGGTAAAACGTTGGCCAGACGGCTGCTCACTTCCCCGTCGTCAATCCGGTTGTCCTGCCAGTAATCGGCAATAATGCCATCCGGCCGCACCAGCACAAGCTGTGAAGGCTGGTAAGGCTGGTAAGGTGCAACATCCCCGGCTGGCAGCACCCTGAGTTTGATCGGGTAACCTGTATCCGCGAGATCTTCAACCGCCGCAGCCCAGCGGTCCGCCGCCACGTCCGCCGCGGCCAGCAGCACGTACCCCAGCCCGAACCAGTCCAACACGGATTGATCCTGCTGTTGGTCCGCCCAGATGTGGGGCGCGCGCCGCCCGGCACGAATGCAGGGGACAAAATCCATGGTCGGATCAGCCACTAGCGGCGGCGCTTCAGGGTTGTCCGCGACCAGACACGAGTGCAGCTCAAAACCCAGCAACACACCGTCGTAGTCCGCGTATTGTTGTGTCAGCTTAACAGCCGGATCAACATCACCACCGGCATAGTGGGCGGCAAATATGCCACCCATATAGTCGGTGGTTTTTACCCCCACATCGATGCGCTGCAGGGCAAACGGACGGTGTTCGATGGCGTACGTTTGCAGAATTGCGGCCGGCGCCCATCCTTTCAGCACAAAAGCCAGTTTCCAGGCTAGGTTGCGCGCCCCGGCAAAGCCGATGTTATTGCCCATGCCGCCGGTGGGCACCGATATGTGCGCGGCGTCTCCGGCGAGGAAAATGCGGCCTTTGCTCATCACATCCACACAACCCGGCGTGGGCTGCCACATGCCGGTGCTGACTATGCTGACCGGCGGTTTGTCCTCCGCCCCGGCAGCCTGACGGATGAAGGCAACGGTCTGCTCCTCATCAAGCTGGGTGCCGTCCATGCGCGGAATCTGGCAGCGCCAACGGGTTTTGCCGTTCAGCGGTTGAAATATGAGCACCCCGCCGGGCGTCAGGGTGTATAACAGCCCGCCTTTGCGGTCCCCCACATACTCAGCGAGATCGGCCTCAAAAATCACATCCTGCATCAGGTACGGCCGCGGTTCCGCCTCCAGGTTGCTGCTGATGGCGGTCCTGGCAAAGCTGTGCGGACCATCCGAGCCGATGGTGTACTCCGCCTGCACGGTGCTGTGTTCACCGCTTTCAAGATCCTTGAACACCACGGTGGTGGACTTGTCATCCTGGGTCAGGGAGGTGACTTCCGACCGGTATTTCACCTCAATAAGCTTGTTACCGTGCAACTGAGAGAGAAGTACGTCTTCCACATAGTCCTGGCAGGTCATAACCGGCAGGCTTGGGCTGGTATCCCGCGGCACCGAGTGAAAGGTAGGACTGGAAATTGCCGCAATCGGATCCTTGTTGAGAGCCACCGCCCAACGGTTGAACGCTGTCCAGTCCGGCCCCAGACCCGTGTTCTCTATTTCTTTTTCAATGCCGAGGAAACGCATCAACTCCATGGTATTTGTGTCCACAAAGCGCGACCGGGGGTGGGTATTGACCTCACTGCGCTTCTCCAGAATCAATGACGGGATATCAAATTTTGCAAGCAGTAACGCTGCGGCAAGCCCGATGGGGCCACACCCGATGATGCAAACCGGCACATTTGTCATGATCAGCTCCTGTTAACGTTTTTATATCATAATATAATTATTTATTGAGTGTCCAGCCAATTATTAGCGATTCGGGAGGAGCGGAAATTGAATTACAATGCCCGGCATGGCAAAGCTGAGCAGTAATAATTCAAGCTGCCGCCGCAAGAGGACAAGGACATGACAGTTCCGGTACACGGCCATTGCGCTGAGGGTTTTTTGCCCGTCAAACAACAGTTTGAACGGAATTTCACTAACGGCGGGGAGGTCGGCGCCCGGGTTGCCATCATTGAACGCGGTGAGACCGTGGTTGACCTCTGGGGCGGTTACACCTCGGCAGCAAAAGATCTGCAATGGGCGGACGACACCCTGGTGTGTTGCATGTCGGTGAGCAAAGGGGTGGTGGCCCTCTGCGCCCACATTCTGGCGTCCCGCGGCCTGTTGGACTACGAGGCGCCGGTGGCGGCCTACTGGCCGGAATTTGCAGCCGCCGGCAAGCACCACGTTACGGTGCGGCAGGCCATGGCGCACCAGGCCTCGCTGGCGTTTATCGACAACGCTGAGCCGGGTGATGCCTAGGACTGGATGACATTTACCGCCAAAATTGCCGCGCAGGCGCCGAACTGGCCGGTATGCACGGATGAAACTTACCACTCGGTGACCATCGGCTACATCACCGGAGAAATTGTGCGGCGTATCGACGGCCGCCCCATTCAGCAATTTATAGCTGAAGAACTGGCCGCGCCGTTGGATGCTGACTTCATCCTGGGTGTGGACGACAACAATATTGACCGGGTCGTGGAACACATTCCCAACCCGGATAACGAGTTAATGAACGGCGGTCTGATCAACGAGGACACCATAAGAATGTTTGCCCCGCTGCCCGCCGGCCAGACCGGCACCAGGGACATGGCCCGCTACGTGTTCCCGTCCGGCGGCGGCGTCGCCAACGGGCTGGCGTTAGCCAAACTGTTTGCGCCGTTTGCCAACGGCGGCACTTACAACGGGGTAACCCTGTTTACTCCCGAAGTGATAGCCGCGGCCAGCGAACAGCAGTGGCACCACGCGGACTTCAAGTTCGGCAACGACTTCCGCGTTGCCCTGGGTCTGCTGCTGAACATCGATTTCAACTATTGGGGCAGAGAAGGCAACGTGGGCACCGCGGGTGCCGGGGGGTTTGCCGCGTTTGCGGATCCGGCCAACGGCATTTCGTACGGTTATACTCCCAACCGGCACGGTTCAGGCGCCGGCCTGGGTGACCAGCACCGCGCCCTGGTGGATTCGCTTTACGCCTGCCTTTGAGCCCTTATAAAACCTGTTGGACAATTCGGCTCCGATTGCAGCCGCACGTTCGAATCGGACGCCTGTTACCCCAGGTGTTCAGCCAGATACGCCGCCATTTTTTCAGCCTCGGCGGCCGGGATGGTATCCACCAGCCGTTCAATTCGGCCGTCCCGGAACCAGACTTCCTCTTCCATGTAAAAGACCAGCTCCGGGGCACCGGGCATCTTGTAGTGGATATTTCCCGGCACCTTGAGATAGCCGTCTCCCAGTTCCACTTGATCTTCGGCAATGGCGATCTGCCGTTTGACCGGAAAGCGCCGGTCAAATTGATCCAGGGAATTCTTGAACTGGCTTAAGATCTCCCCGCGGCCCTGCACCCACCCGCCGCGCGGCGCTTCATAGACCGCGTCTTCGGTAAAGAACCGGCCCACGGGTTCCCACTCATCTTCATCGAATGCAACCTCAAAGGCCTCAAAATAGGCGTCGTAGATTTCTCTTATATTCATGCCTCACGTCTCCAGCGGCGCTAACTCATCCCAAGGTTGCCTGCGTTGCGCATAAGCGGTGATTTTCGGCCGCCAGCCGCGGGCCGATTGCGGATCCAGCGACCCGACGTGAAAGAAGGTCATTTTCGGCAGGCCTGTAGTTCGCTTGTATAAAGGCGAACCGCATTCCGCACAGAAGCCGCAATCCACCTGACTCTTCTCGTGCTGGATTTGATAGATGCGCGGTTCCCCGGTCCACTTCACCGCATCCGTGGGAACCCCCATCGACCGTGCGTGTCCGGCGCCCGTAACCTGCTGACAATCCCGGCAATGACAGGTGATCTGCATGCGTCCGTCCGGCGCACCGTCGATTTCGTAGCGAATCGCGCCGCAGAGGCAACCGCCTGCATAATCTGCCATAAATCCCTCCAAATCTTCGACGCCGTGAATGCTGCTTCCAAGGCCTCACATTTTTTCAACAATATTTTTCAGGGCTTCACAGTTTTTCACGCGTTCTGCCTGAGAAGTGCCCAGAAAATTCACCTTGAGACAAGTGACGCCGGCTTCTTTCCAGATCTGCAACCGGTCCTTGATATAAGCTTCCGGGCCTATGAGGGAACTGGCTTCAAGAAAACTGGATGGAACCGCTGCTTCCGCTTCCGACTTCCTGCCCGACAGATAAAGGTCCTGAATGTTGGCGGCCTCTTCGTCATAACCGTATTTTCTGAATATCTCGTTGTAGAAGTTTTTGTCCCGCGCGCCCATGCCGCCAACGTACAGGGCAACCCCCGGCCGCGCCATATCCCGATACGCCTCCAAGCCGTCACCCACCGCCACGGAACCGCCGGCATAAACTTCCAACGGCGGCAGAGAAGGATGCCTTTTTGCCAGGCCCTTTCTCAGCGCCTCACCCCAGACTTGGTCCGCCTTTTCGGGCATATAAAACAGCGGCAGCCATGCTTGGGCAATCTCAGCGGTCATCTCCACGCTTTTTTCCCGCAAGGTGGCCAGGGCAACGGGGATATCATCGCGATAGGGACGATTAATGAGTTTTAACGGCTTGCCCAGACCGCTGCCTTCCTCCGCCGCCAGCGGTACGGTGTATTTTTTCCCGGCGTAACTCAGCGCCCCTTCCCGCTTCCAGATGCGGCGGCAGATATCCACCACTTCGCGCAATCTGGTCATCGGCGCGTCATAAGGCACCGCATGGAAACCTTCAACCACCTGCGGGCCTGAAGCACCCAGCCCCAGCATAAAGCGGCCTTTGGAAAGGGCATCCAGCCCGGCTGCGGTCATGGCAATTAATGCAGGGGTTCTGCTGTAGATATTCAGGATCCCGGACGCGATGGTCAGCCGCTCGGTTTTGGCCGCCAGGTAGCCCATAGCGCTGACTGCATCAAAAGAATACGCCTCGCCAACCCAGACTTCGTCCAGGCCCGCCTTTTCCATCTCGATAAGCTGGTCCGTCTGCCCCGCATAGTCCTGTGCGTAGCTTGCCGTGGTGCAAATCTTCACAACCCATTCTCCAATTGGATATTGGAGCATGCACTCTACTTTATTCGGCAGGACGACTCAAGTGCCGGGAACCGGCGGAGTCAATCGGGAATCTGCAGATAACCCGCAGCCAACGCGCGCATTTCCTGCACGAATACTTCCTCACTTTGTTTAAGCAGGGAGCCGTCGGAACCCTGCGGGTAGCCCCGCAACCTTCTATTGATGGTGCTGCGCAAAATCTCGAGTATCAGCAGCAGTGCGTTTTTGGGCTCATGGTGCCCAATCTGCTGCAACTTGGGCTCCATGATCGCCATGATTGCGGTGCGCGTCTCCCGGTTGGTTCTGGCCCAGCGCGCCGCCACATTCGGGTCTTCCCGCGACAGCACTTGCTGTGCCTCGTGAACCCCGGCATTGCGCTTGCCGCTCTTGAGGGAAAACCGCACGTAACCTTCAAGTATGTCCAGAATGGGCACTTCCGCCCATAATTCCGGGTCCAGCCCCTGGGTCACCGTGACGGAAACTTCAATGGCGCGCCTTTCCACGACGGCATACAGCAGCGCTTTCTTGTCCTGAAAATAGTGATAAAAACTGCCGTTCGAAGACCCGGCCAGTTTGGTCACTTTGGCAATTGTGACACCGCTGATCCCTTCCGACGCCAGCAGCTGTTCCGCCGCGTCCAGCAAATTAGTGCGGGTGCGCGCGCTGCGGTCCTGCTGCGGTTCACGAACCCATTTGAGATCCCACAAATCGCTGCGGTGCGATATACGCGTTATCTCTCCACTACTCGTCTTCATTTCACTCAACGTGTCTACCGTCCTAATTTTCTGACCAGCCGCCGCGCTGGGGCCACAGGGATTGCCTCCGGTACAAACTTGCGCTTAATATATTAATTAGAGCACATAATCTATTTTCTACGGAAGCGACCATGTCTGAATTGCCATTCCCCGAAGACCGGATTCTGGATACATCCTACTATGGCTCACAGGGTATTCCACACGATCTATTCAGTTGGCTGCGCACAAACGAACCGATCAGGCGTTTCCACGTTACAGGCTACGAACCCTTCTGGGCGGTGGTGAATAACCAACATATACACGAAATCGAAAAGCAGGCTGATATCTTCAACAGCTACCCGCAGCCGATTCTGTCTCCCCAGTCTAGGCGTTTTGGCGACCAGGAGGAAATGACTGAAGAGGCCCAGGCTTTTGTTGCTGACCTGCTGCGGGGCTCCCCGGTCGCAGACCTATTCAAAACCGGGGACATCATGCGCACCCTGATCCATATGGACGCGCCGGATCATGCGGTCTACAGGGATCTGGTGCAGCCGTGGTTCAAGCCCAGCAATTTAAGCCACTTCGAACAACGCATGGAAGAAATCACCACGGAACTCCTGGACGGGATGATGGGTGACGGCTCGGTTCAAGAATGTGAGTTTGTGAATGACGTAGCGGTTTACCACCCCTTGCGAATGCTCTGCGAACTGCTCGGCATTCCCCGGTCGGATGAAAATTTCCTGCTCAGAGTGACCAATGAGTTCTTTGCCGGGGATGACGAAGATCTGCAGCGCAGTGAAAACCCCATGGACTTCCTCGCCACTGTCAAAGAGATCTATGAGTATTTTTACGCCATGGCTGAGGAGCGGCGCCGGCACCCCACTGAAGACCTCGGTTCCTACATTGCCAACGGCACAATCAACGGCGAGCCCATCCCGATGATGGAGATGGTGTCTTACTATCTGGTGATTGCAACCGCGGGACACGACACAACGCGCAATGCCATTGCAGGCGGGTTGCTTGCGCTGCTGCAGAATCCGGGCGAACTTGCCAAGTGGCAGAACAATCCGGACCTCACCAAACTGGCTGCTGAGGAAATCATCCGCTGGACCGTGCCGGTTGTCCAATTTGCGCGAACCGCGACACGGGACTACAAAATCGGCGGCAAACACATCAAATCCGGTGATCTGTTGGGATTATTCTACGCCTCTGCCAGCCGCGACGAGGCTGTTATAGACAACCCTTTTGAATTCCACGTCGACCGGCAGCCCAACAAACATGTCTCTTTCGGCAGCGGTCCGCACATCTGCCTGGGCATGCTGCTGGCACGTCTGGAGATCCGCATCTTTTTCCGCCAGTTGCTCTCACGCCTGGAAATGATAGAGCTCGCCAGTGAGCCAAGGCTGATCAAATCCAGCTTTATACACGGCGTAAAGCACCTGCCCATACGCTACAAACTCAAACAGGCAATCTAAGCAGGGGGCACATTATGTATCCAGGCCACTGGGTTAAGCGCACGCCTGACAAAGCCGCTGTCATAAATTCCCTGACCGGGGAGCAGCTGAGCTACCGCCAGTTGGATGATCAGTCGAATCAGTTGGCCCAGCTTCTACATGCAAGGGGGCTTCAGCGCGGCGACCATATCGCCATTTTTATGGAAAACCAGTTGGTTTACTTTGTTGTTGCCTGGGCTGCCATGCGGTCCGGTTTGTATCTGACCCCCGTAAACCGCTACCTCAACAGCGAGGAAACGGGCTACATCCTCAACGATTGCGGCGCCAAGGCTATTATTGTCTCAGCCGGGATCAGCGAAGCAGACCAACTGCACAGCCATACCCCTGGCTGCAACATCAAGTTGTCGTTGGGTGGCGGGCACACCGGGTTTGAAGATTTTTACGAAGCGATTGACGCTTTCCCGGCCGAACCGCTGGCACAGCAGCCCGTTGGTGCGATGATGCCTTACAGCTCGGGAACCACCGGCCGCCCCAAGGGGATCATCCGGCCGCTGCCGGAACAGCACATCGATGATCCTGATTACGTCAACGGCGCCCTGCAGGTTGCACTGTGGGGTTTTGACGACAACACCGTCTACCTGTCACCGGCGCCTTTGTATCACACCGCACCCTACAGTTTCTGCATGGCAACAATTTCCCTCGGCGGTACGGTGGTGATGATGCCCAAATTCGATGCGCAGGGTGCGCTCGAGGCGATCGGCGACTATGCCATCACCCACAGCCAGTGGGTGCCGACGATGTTTTCCCGCATGCTCAAGCTCGACGTCGACAGAAGTGCATTCAACCTGGCAAGCCTTAAAGTTGCCGTGCACGCGGCTGCACCCTGTCCCAAACAGGTTAAGCAACAGATGCTTGACTGGTGGGGCGATGTCATATTCGAATACTACGCCGGCTCCGAACTCAACGGGCTGACCCACGCCACTCCAGCCGAATGGCGCCGCAAGCCGGGCACCGTAGGCAAACCATTCATGGGCATACTGCACATCTGTGATGAAGACGGTATCGAGTTGCCGGCCGGTGAATCCGGCCTGGTTTATTTCGAGCAACCCCAGGCCAGCTTCGAATATCACAAAGACGATGATAAGACCCGCAGCACCCGGCACCCCGAGCACGGCAACTGGTCAGCCCTGGGAGACGTCGGTTACGTTGATGAAGACGGTTTTCTGTTCCTCACCGACCGCGCAACATTCATGATCATTTCCGGAGGAGTAAATATTTATCCCCAGGAAATCGAAGACGCAATGGTGATGCACCCGATTGTCAAAGATGTGGCGGTCATCGGCGTACCGAACGAAGAAATGGGCGAAGAGGTCAAGGCGGTTGTAGTGTTGGAACCGGGCATTGAGGCGGACAGCAAAGCAGCTTCGCTATTGATGGACTTTGTGCGCGGCCAGGTTGCCCACTACAAGTGCCCGCGCTCAATTGACTTCATGGCTGAACTGCCCCGCTCCGAGGCGGGCAAATTGTACAAACGCCAGCTCAAGGAACTCTACTGGGGCGATTCCAAATCGCAAATTCTGTAACCACACCACTAACACAAGAGGTCAACATGCCACATACCTATAAGTGCCTGATCAACGGGGAGTTGATCAACACGCAGGCCAATCTGACGGTGATTAATCCGGCCAACGAAAAAACGATTGATCAAGTACCGGACTGCGGTGCCGCGGAGCTGGACAAGGCTGTGCAAGCGGCGGCCGCCGCGTTCCGCGCCTGGTCTAACAAACCCATCGACGCGCGCCGCGCCGCCCTGATGAACATTGCTGAGATCATTGAATCAAACCAGGACGAATTGATGCGCCTGCTTACCGCGGAACAGGGTAAGCCCCACGAGCAGGCAGCCCAGGAAATCGGCCTGTCCGCGCTATGGTTGCGCGGCGCCGCCTCGCTGGACCTGGACGACCAGATCATGGAAGACAGCGATGAGCGTCTGAGCAGGCTGCGCCGCGTACCCGTCGGCGTGGTGGCGGCTATCGTACCCTGGAACTTTCCCGTCCTCATGGCTGTGCAGAAACTCGGCAGCGCTCTTTTAGCCGGCTGTACCCTGGTGCTGAAGCCGTCTCCATTTACGCCGCTCACCACCCTGCTGCTGACGGAGTTGATTCGGGACACAATACCAGCTGGCGTGCTGAACGTTATTTCCGGCGGTGATCATCTCGGGCCGCTGATGACCGCTCATCCCGGTGTCGATAAGGTCAGTTTTACCGGTTCAACCGCAACCGGCAAGAAAGTCATGGAAAATGCCGCTGGCGACCTGAAAAGACTTACCCTGGAACTGGGCGGCAACGACGCCTCCATCGTTCTGCCCGACGTTGACGCAAAAACCGTGGCGCAGAGTCTTTTCTGGTCCAGCTTCAGCAACGCCGGCCAAATCTGCATCGCCGCAAAACGCGTCTATATTCACGAGGATATCTATGATGCGGTTGCCGCAGAACTGGTAGACATTGCCAATCAAGTCAAGGTTGGCGACGGCAGCGAGCAAGGGGTTGGCGTCGGCCCGATTCAAAATAAACGGCAATTCGAACGCGTCTGCGAGCTGATCCAGGACGCCAAGGATCAAGGCTATAAGTTTCTTGTCGGCGGTGAACCGGGTGAGGACATACCCGGCTACTTTGTACCCCTGACGATTCTCGACAATCCCCCTGAAAACGCCCGTATTGTCGCAGAGGAACAGTTCGGTCCGGTGATGCCGCTGATGAAGTTCTCCAGCGTCGACGAAGTCATCCGGAAAGCCAACGACAGCGACTACGGCTTAGCCGGAGCGGTCTGGGCTACTGACACGGACGCAGCCGTTGAGATTGCTGAGCAATTGGAAACCGGCACGGTATGGATCAACGAATTCCTGCATCTTTCGCCGTTAGTCCCATTCGGAGGTCACAAGCAATCCGGGTTCGGTGCTGATTTCGGCCGGGAAGGCCTGGAAGGTTATACCTACCCCCAGGTCATTACCGTGAAGCGGTGAGACACACTTATGTCTGAACATCCCGTGATATCAGAACTGCAAGGGCACGTGCGTTTTATCCGCCTCAACCGCCCGCATGCCATGAACGCCATCACACCGGCAATGCTTACGGAGCTAAACGACGCGCTAAAAACGGCGGATGATGATGAGGATACCCGGGTGGTTGTGCTGACCGGCAACGGACGCGGATTTTGTTCAGGCCTGGATCTGAAACAAGCTGCAGCCGGCGAAGGCATTGCAGGGCGCCTGACCGCTCAAGGCAGCCGTCATCACTCCACCAGGGAAATATGCACGGTGACCCTGCAGCGGATGGACAAACCCGTTATTGCCGCCATCAATGGCGCAACAGCCGGTTATGGTCTGGATCTGGCGCTTGGGTGCGACATGCGCCTCATGGCTGATGCCGCCGTACTGATTCCCGGCTTCGCCAAAATGGGCATCATCCCGGAAAGCGGCGGCACCTGGTATTTGCCGCGGTTGCTGGGCTGGGCCAAGGCGTGCGAAATATCGATGCTGGGAGAAAACATCACCGCGGATCAGGCATTGGCTTACGGGCTGGTTAACAGGGTGGTGAGCGGGGATCAGCTCAACGATTGCGTCTTGGACTGGGCAAACAGGATTGCGGCTAACGCTCCACTCGCAATTGCGGAAACAAAACGCCTGTTCCGCCACGGCCTGGTGCAGGATTTTGAAAGCCATTCACACCATGTGTTGATGTCTCTGGTCAACCTCACAAGATCTAACGACTTTCGGGAAGCCGTTAACGCCTATGCTGAACGGCGGCCGCCCGACTTCAAAGGAAACTGACATGAAACTGGCAATCGAACTGGGCGGCGCGCAGCCGGATACACTCAATCTGACCACCGAATGGGTACAACTCGCGGAACGGCTGGGCGTGGATATGGCATTCAGCGCTGAAGCCTGGTGGAGTGATGCGGTGACCCCCCTCGCCTACCTCGCGGACAAAACTACCACCATTAAACTCGCCACCGGCATCATGCAGGTTACCGCGCGTACCCCGGCCATGACCGCCATGACGGCGCTGACCCTGCACGACCTTACCGGCGGCCGTTTTGTCCTTGGGCTGGGCGCCAGCGGACCCCAGGTGGTGGAAGGGCTGCATGGCGTCCGCTACAAAACGCCCCTGACCCGGTTGCGCGAAACGGTAGATATCTGCCGCATGATCTTCGCCGGAGAAAAAGTGCAATATCAGGGACGCGTGTTTCAACTCCCGTTACCCGACAGTGAGGGCAAACCTATCCGCATCGCCCATGAACCGGCTGAAATCCCAATCTATCTGGCCACGCTAGGACCAAACTCCCTGCAATTTACCGGCGCCGCCGCCAACGGCTGGCTGGGAACGTCGTTTTCCCCGGATCATCCCCACGCGCATCTGGACTATCTGTCCGCAGGCGCCGCGGAAGCGGACCGGCCGTTGCAGGACGTGGACTTATGCGTATCGGTGCGCATCGAAATCGGCGACAACGTTGAGGAAATGATCCAGCGGCGCAAGCAGGGTGTAGCCTTCAATATGGGCGGCATGGGCTCAGCAACCACAAATTTCTACAATGATGCATTTAAGCGAGCGGGTTACGAAGAAGACGCCAGGGCGATTCAATCGCTGTGGATCGCAGGCAAACGCGACGAAGCCGCAAACCGCGTACCAGACGCCATGGTCACCGAGTTTCAGGTTCTGGGTACGCGCGACATGATCAAGGCGCGCCTGCAAAAATACAAAGAAGTCGGCGTAACAACCCTGAAACTGGGCCTGGACAGCGCCGGGCCCTTGGGTCCGAAGCGCTTTGCGCTGCTGGAGAACATCGTTGACATTGTCGGGGGCCTGTAAGTGAAACTATATATGGTGCCGCTGGCGCCGAATCCCACCAAAGTGATGCTGTATATCGCTGAGCGCGAACACCTGGGCGCCAACATGGACATCGAACAGGTTGTGGTGAATACGGTGAAAGGCCGCCACAAACAACCTGAACATCTCGCGCGCAACCCATTCGGCACGGTGCCGGCCCTGGAACTGGATGACGGTACTTTTCTGGTCGAATCACTCCCTATAATTCAGTACCTGGAAGATAAGTACCCCGAGGGGGCTTTAATCAGCGGTACGCCGGAGCAGCGGGGGCATGCCAGGGATGTGGAGAGAATCGTGGACCTGCGGCTGGCCGGTCCCATGGGCGCTTACGGTCATGCGGTAAATTCACCGCTCGGTTATCCGAAAGATGAAGCAAAAGCGGCCCAGATGGAGGCCGCCATGCAGCCGCCCCTTAATTACCTCGAAAATCTGCTGTCGGATGACAGGCCCCTGCTGCTGGGGGAGCGGGTATCCATAGCGGATTGCACCCTGCAGGCGTCCCTGCAATTCATGCGTTATATCGAAACCGACATATTCGGCGAGCGCCCGCTGTTGCGCGCCTGGGATGAGCGGTACCGGGCCCGCGGCGCCGCGGCTGCTGTCTTGAAGTGGTAATTTCACCGGGGAGCAACAAGTCATGAAAATACAAGCTGCCGTAGCGGAGTCCGGCGCAAGATTCAGCCTGCAGACGGTTGAACTGGATGAGCCGCGCGAGGATGAGATTCTTGTGCGTATTGCGGGTGTGGG
The DNA here is from genome assembly GCA_028279305.1 of Pseudomonadales bacterium. Taxonomy (GTDB): domain Bacteria; phylum Pseudomonadota; class Gammaproteobacteria; order Pseudomonadales; family Azotimanducaceae; genus UBA4421. Next base: position 8,325 of record JANQOA010000310.1, on the reverse strand, counting down.
CCTTTGTCACACGGATCTTGTATTTGCTGAAGGCGGCGGCATGCTGGAATTACCCGCCGTGCTGGGGCACGAAGGTTCCGGGATTGTTGCCGCCGTTGGCAGCCGCGTCGAGAAAGTGAAACCAGGTGATCGGGTGGCCCTCAGTTTCCGCTCCTGCGGGGCATGTGACCGGTGCAATAGCGGTGATCCAGCCTATTGCCGCACCATGCCCATGCTGAACTTTGTGGGTGAACGGGATGACGGCAGCAAAAGCATCAGCACACAAGATGTTGCCATCTCCGGAAACTTTTTCGGCCAGTCTTCGTTTGCGGATCACGCCCTGACTTATGAGCGGAACGTTGTGAAGTTGCCGGAGGACGTACCGCTGGAGCTTATGGGGCCGCTGGGCTGCGGCATTCAGACCGGGGTGGGTGGAGTACTTCGTTCGCTTGGCGCAACGCCGGGCTCATCAATTCTGATTCTCGGCGGCGGCTCCGTAGGGTTAAGTGCCGTGATGGGTGCTTCAATCGCCAATTGCGCAACCATCATATTGGCCGAGCCCATGCCCAACCGGCGCGAACTGGCAGTTGAGCTGGGTGCAACCCATACAATTGATCCCATCGCCAACGACCTTCCTGAGAGGGTTCGGGAAATTGCTGCCGCCGGCGTCGACTATGCTTTTGATACAACCGGCATACCCCAGGTACTCGGCCAGGTCGCGGCCTGTCTCGGCTCTAAAGCGGTATTCGGCATTGTCGGCATCGCACCCCCCGGCACCAACATCCCAGGGGATCTGATGAACATGGTAACGTTTGGCCACACCATCAAAGGCATCATCGAAGGTGACAGCAATCCGGATGAGTTTATCCCGGAACTGGTAGCGTATTACAAAGACGGACGCCTGCCCCTGGAAAAACTCGTCAAGACCTATGCACTGACAGATATCAACACCGCCATTGAAGAGCAGTCACAAGGTCTGTGCGTAAAACCGGTGTTGATTCCCGAGCACGGCCCCACTGCCGAGGCACAATAAGAAAGCAATGGCCCAGCGTAAACCGGTTTGTCTTGTTATTGGTGCCGGCAGCGGCATAGGCGGTCATGTCGGCAAACGGTTTGCGGAAGGCGGCTACCATGCAGTGCTCTGCCGCCGCACGGACGACGAAGGATTAACCCGGCTGGTCCAGGATATCGAAAACCGCGGCGGCACGGCGTCCGGCCGGATCCTTAATGCCGCCCGGGAGAACACGATTGAAGATCTGGTCTCTGAAGTGGAACATGACATCGGCCCCATCGAAGTTGCGGTGTTTAATCTCGGCGCCCAGATCGGCGACCGCCAGCTTGCAGATACACCCTACAAAACTTTTGAACTGGGCTGGCGCCTGGCCGTGTTTGCATTGTTCCGCCTGGCCACGGCCCTGACCCCCCATATGCTGGAGCGCGGGCGCGGCTCGATCCTGGTCACCTCCGCAACCGCGGCGGTCCGCGGCAATGCCGGACAACACTCCCATGCCGGCGCCATGGGCGGCCGCCGCATGTTGTGTCAGAGCCTGAACGCGGAATTTGCCCCCCGGGGCATACACGTGGTCCACATACTTGTAGACGGCCCTGTGGAATCGCCCGATACCCTGGGTAAAGTGGTTTTAGGCGACAGCGGCTACCAGAAATTTCTCGAGGAGAACGGTCGGGGTAAAGACAGGATTATCATTCCCGCCGAGCTGGCTGAGTCTTACTTCCACCTCGCCCATCAACACAGGTCATCCTGGACCCACGAACTGGACCTGCGCCCTTTCACGGTACTGCCATGTTGGAATCATTAAGCGGAACAGATACAGCAACGCATGGTTAAGAAATGGTCATGAGCAAACGCATAAGATTCTATTTTGACTTCCTCAGTCCCTACTCTTACCTGGCCTCAACCCAGCTTCCCGGCCTGGCAGCCCGTGTCGGCGTACATATCGAATACAAACCCGTCCACGTGCTGCAACTGATGGAAAAGGTGGGCAACGAGCCCACTACAATTCTCTGCCAGGCAAAACTGGCGTACGCCTTTCAGGACCTTGCACGATGGTCGGCAACATACAACGTGCCGATTACGCCTAACCCTCACCTGGAAAAAATTGATGTCACACCGCTGCTGCTGGGCGCTATTGCGGCTGACGACGCCGGCGTGATAGAGGCCTATACCAATGCGGTGTTCAGCGCCTACTGGACACAACAGGCTGAATTCAGGGACCGGGCGGAGTTGCTTGCGATCCTGACGGAAGCGGCAGTTCCAGCGCCTGAAAAAATCCTCGAGGACAGCAAGTCTTTAGCCGACCGTCTGGAGGCTAATATTTCGCAAGCAGTTAACGACGGTGTCTTCGGCGTACCCAGCTTTGTGAGCAACGGCAGCCTGTTTTTCGGCAACGACCGCCTGGAGTTTCTGGAAAGCGATCTGTCCTGAAATCAGCCCCCGAGCTCCATCCAAAATAGTACAAACGCTCTAATTTATGCTCCCGGGCGTGATAGCCGGAGCGTCCGTATGCAAAGGCAATCTTCATATGAACAGGAACTATCGATAGGTCTGTAAAGAATTTGCGTTTCCTTACATAACTATGTCAATATTGTTAATGGAGAGAACGCTCTAGTTTTTAAAGTTTAAGAAACTCCATAGCGCGGGCCGTGGATGTTCCGTCCGCGGGCTCGTTTCGATGCAAACCAAAACAATTGGAGTCAAATCGTGCGAAGATCAACTACGTGGCTCAGCCTCATACTCCTGTCCTCCCTGACCCTGCCGGTAACACAAACCCTAAGTGCGACAATTGAAGAGGTTGTTGTTACCGCCCAGAAACGCGAAGAAAGTGCCAACGATGTCGGCATGTCGATTCAGACGGCAAGCGGGGAAACCCTGGCCAAGCTTGGCATAACCGACACAAGCGATTTGATTAAGATTGTGTCCGGTCTCAACGTGACCAAGACCACCAGTCAGAACTATATTTACACCATCCGCGGTGTCGGCTTTTATGAAACGTCCCTGGCAACCAGCCCCACCGTGAGCCTGTACCTTGATGAAATGCCGCGCCAGTTTGCGCCCATGACCAGCGGCATGCTGCTGGACGTGGAACGGGTGGAGGTTTTGAAAGGCCCCCAGGGAACCTTGTTCGGCCTGAACTCCACCGGCGGTGCGGTGAACTACATCGCTAACAAGCCGACACCCGAATTTGAGGCCGGTATCGATGTAACCGCCGGCAACTATGAAACCGGGGATATATCCGGCTTCATCAGCGGCCCGATTAACGATCAATGGAGCTACCGGCTGGCAGGACGCTTCCACACCCAGGGTGAGTGGCAGGATAACTACCTGGACAGCAGCGAATCCGGCGATCAGGATCTTTTTGTTTACCGCGCCGCGCTCGCTTATGAATCCGAACGCCTCAACGGCCTGCTTACACTCAGCGGTTTTACCGACGAAGGCGACACCCAGCGCCCGCAGCTATTCGGCTTCAAGCCTCTGAACCCGATCAACGGTATTCCGGCGGAGATTTCCGCCACCCCGCTCTCACCCAGAGATAACGAGAGCGCCGCATGGAGCCCTTGTGTTAATTCCGATCCGCTAACGAATAGACTGTATACGGGCACCTGCGAAGACCCGCAAAGAGATAACGATCTGTTTACCGTGGATCTTCGTCTGGACATAGGCATAACCGACGAAATTGTCCTGACCTCCTTAAGCAGCTACAACGACTACGAGCGGGACGAAGCAATCGACTACGATGGCACGCCTTTTCAAAACTACGAGCAAATCTCAATCGGCTCGCTGGAGACCTTTTTCCAGGAAGTCCGCATCGCGGGCCCGTTGAAAGAAACCGGAAACTGGGTGGTCGGGCTGAACTATGAGCGCCAGGATACCGACGATACTTATCTGCAGAGCTACGGTTTTTCTTCAGTCACCCTGGTACCGGATCTGGGCATCCCGGGCATACCGGTAAACGAACCGCTTGGCCCCACCTTGTCGACCAACTTTCAGGAATCAGATACCTACAGCGCTTTTGCAGCCATCGACTACCCGGTTAACGAGCGGCTGTCACTGCAAGCCGGAGTGCGGTATACGGATCAGCAACGCGACGCCAACGTCTGCACCCGGGATGGCGGTGACGGCGGCTGGTCCAGCATCTCGTTTGTCATCCAGGCCTTTATTGCCGGGTCGACAAATCCGGTGTTCCCAACCCCCGGTACCTGTGCCACCACAGGTCCGGCCTCACAGGACTTCAATCCGGACCCCGGCGGCTACGACCGCGAGTTAGACGAAGACAACGTCTCATGGCGCGTCGGCGCAAACTACTTTCTCAACGATGACGTGCTTGTCTACGGAAACGTCAGCAAAGGCTACAAATCCGGCCAGTTCCCAACGGTACCCGGGTCCGCGGTAGTCCAGTATGTTCCGGCGGTACAGGAAGAACTGCTCGCTTATGAGATCGGTTTCAAGGCAACGCTGGCTGATCAGACAGTGCAGCTAAACGCAGCAGCGTTCTACTACGACTACGAAGACAAACAGGTGCTCGGTGCAATTGCTGATCCGACGTTCGGCGCCCTCACCGCCCTGGTAAACGTGCCGGAGGCCGACGTTATTGGCGGGGAAATCGACCTGATCTGGGCGCCGTTGGAAGGCTTGTTCATCCATCCTTCCATAAGTTACGCGGACAGCGAGACCAAGGGTGAATTTCGAAACTTTGATTCTTTCACTGGTCCCGCAAACGGCGTCACCAAGGATTTCTCCGGCCAGGATTTCCCAACCGCACCGGAACTCACCGCCAATATTGACATCCAGTACGAATGGTCCCTGGCCGGCGACTGGATTGCATTTGTCGGCGTCAACGGCAACTACCAGGACGAAACCCGGGCATTCTTCCGTGACGAGTGCAACGAACCGGGTACACCCTGCACCAGAGAAGACGGACCCGAGATACTTTTTGCTGACGATGAGTTGATCATCAATGAGCGCTGGATTGTTGACGCCAGATTGGGCGTGGAAAACGAGCAATGGCGCGCCTGGTTGTGGGTGCGCAATCTCACGGACCGCCACTACTGGAACAACGAGCGGGCGGTAAATGACGTTATGGTGCGGGTTACGGGGATGCCGCGAACCTACGGCCTGACCCTGTCGTACAGGCCGTAAGCGAAGCCGGCGTCGGCTCGTGCTTTGCGGATTTCAACCGTTAAGCGCGAGCTGCGCCTTCCTCGTGCACCGCACGTTCGCGCAACGCACGCGCTGTCCGCCAATACATAAAGGCGGCAGCAACAAGCACAAAGGTAATAATTCCTAAAGCCACATTCAAAGACCGCTCCCCGTACTCCGCGGCAAAGGTATCGCTCAAAGAACCGACCAGCAGCGGGCCGACCCCCAACCCCAGCAGATTTGAAACAAAAAATACGTAGGCTGCTGCCTGGGCGCGCCGGTGCGGCTCCACAACCGTCTGCACTATGGCCAACCCGGGGGCATGACTGAGTGAATAGAGGAATATGCCAACAGCAATAAAAACCGTTGTGATTACCCAATCTTCGCTCCACAGGGCTAACAAATAGGCAGGAGTTGCCAACAACACAGCCGCGCCGCACAGCCAGGCCGGGCCGCGCACGTCACGCCGGAACAACCGGTCCGCCAGAAACCCGCCGAGCAACATCCCCGGTACACCAAACGCCGCAGCGGTGAAGCCGACAATCATGCCAACCTCACTCTGGGATAAATCAAACTGGCGCAGGTAAAGGGGCGGCTTCCATACGGTAAATCCATAACCCACAAATACGCCCAGCATGTGCGCGATATTGACCGTCCGATACGCGCGGTTGGCCCACAGGATGCGGAACGTCTGCAGCATCGAGTCTTTGGTCTGCGCAGGCGCCGCCGTTGCATTGGCATCAACCACGGGCTTGACCTCCGTACCGCCCCGCCTGGGCTCACGCACGGTCAGCTTCAACAGCAATGCAAGGGCCAAACCGGGCACACCCGCACAAACAAACGCCCAGCGCCAGCCAAAATACTCAGCCACAAATCCACCCATGACCAGACCAAACAACATGCCCAGCGAGGTGCCCAGAGAATAGATCGAAAGCGCAAAAGAGCGCTCATCGTCCTTGAAGTAGTCAGAAATGATGGAATGGGACGGCGGGCTGCCGCCGGCTTCACCAATCCCAACCCCCACGCGGGCCGCAAACAGCTGCCAGAAGCTTGCCGCCGCCCCGCACAGTACGGTCATGGCACTCCACACCGCCACCGCGATGGAAACGATATTGACCCGGTTGAATCGGTCCGCAAGCCGGGCGATCGGGATACCCAACGTGGCATAAAAGAGCGCAAATGCGATCCCCGACAACAAACCCAACTGTACATCCGAAAGTGCAAATTCAGCACGGATATCTTCCAGCAAAATGGAGAGGATCTGCCGGTCCATAAAGCTGAACGCATAAGTCACACCCAGCATAGCGAGGACGTACCAGCGATAATTTTTCGATTCAGCGCGGTCCGGATGGCGGTCCGGGGGGCTGTCCGGAGGGCTTTGTACGGTGCTTTCTTCGGTGGTCATATCAGGCCATCCCAACCAGTGTCTTGCTCTGTTCATCTACGTGCCGGCCCAGTCTTTGCCGGCCCGGTCTTTCCGGGTTAAGCCCGTGCCCGGCTGGTCGGTTTGCCCAACAGATGATCGGAGATGATGCGCAGTTGAATCTCCGACGTGCCCTCAAAAATCTTGGTCAGCCGGGCGTCGCGCCAGTAGCGCTCGATGGCATGCAGCTTGGTATAACCGGCACCGCCGAATATCTGCAGGGCGTCGGAGGTGACCCGCTCCGCCATTTCACTGGCAAACCATTTCACCATGGAGGCATCTTTGTCCGAGCCCCGTCCGGCGTCAATTTCCGTGGCGACGTGATACATCAGCTGCCGCGCCGCTTCTATCTCAGAGGCCATGCGTGCCAGCTTGAAGCGGGTTTCCTGGAAATCGGAAATGGGTTGCCCGAACTGCACGCGCTCCTGGGAATAGGCTATGGCGTCTTCCATGGCACCGCGGGCCAGGCCGATAGACCGGGCCGCGGTATGCACGCGCGGTACCGACAAGGCTGCCAGCCGGCGCCGCCCGCCACCCGCACCAGCATCAGCGGGGGGTTCTTCCCCCGGCACCGGCCCGATGATGTTTTCCTTCGGCACCCGCACACCCTCGAAGCGCAGTTCCCAGGTTTTCCAGCCAAAATAACCAATTTTCGGAATCGGGTTGCCGGAGCAGTTTTCCGGCAGTTCACCCGCCGGCTTCTCCACCATGATGCTGCGGATGTTCCTGCCTTGCAGCCCCTCGATACGGCACAGCACGTTAATGACGTTGGCGCCGTCGGCAAAGGTACACCAGTACTTGTTGCCGGTAATGACCCATTCATCACCCTCGCGCACGGCACGGGTTTTGATGCTGCCGTAAAGGTCCGAACCGGCATCCGGCTCCGACAGCGCGCCCGCGTGCAGGTAGTCGCCCACTGCGGCACGCTGGGTTAACTCGATACGCTTCTCCATCGGCCAGTTGACCATGTGCATCATGCTGGCGGCACGGGCGATGATGCTGGCGCAACTCATCCAACCCCGGGCAATCTCTTCGGTAATCATGGCGTACTCAAACACGCCCAACCCCAGGCCGCCGTGCTCTTCCGGAATCTGTATGCCGAAGTAACCCATTTCGCCCATTTTGCGGCGCAATTCCATGGGTATGTCTCCCTGTACCGGGTCCAGTTCATTAGCCACCGGCAGAATCTCACGGCTTACAAATTCCCGCGCGGATTCCTGCATCATGCGCCGCTCTTCAGTCATGTAGGCGTTTTCCGTCACAGCTTCGGGCTCCTCTTGTCGATTCCGGCCAGGTCCGATGTAGGTTAACATAATTATTGGTTGACAAACCAATTATTTATTGATTACAAATAAAATATCTACCCAGCGTCAAAAATGCGGAGGAGAAACAGTGGATCATCTGGCAGCGTGGCAGAAATACGGCAGCATGAGCTATGACGATTTGCCGGCCCCTGTGGTGCAGGTCGCCAATCAATGTATTCTGGACTGGTTCGGCTGCGCCCTGGCCGGCAGCACGGAACCATTATCCGAAATTCTGCGCGGTCAGTTCGGCCGCCGCGGCGGCGATTGCAGCGTCATAGGCACGGATCTGAAACTTGAAGCCCCCACCGCGGCCCTGCTGAACGGCGCCAGCGGACATGCGCTGGATTACGATGACACCGGTTCCCGGGTCGGCTGTCATTCCACCGCCCCGGTACTGCCGGCGGTGTTGGCCGTGGCTGAAGAAATCGGCGCCAGCGGCAAAGAATTGATAGCCGCCTTTGTTG
>JANQOA010000287.1 GCA_028279305.1 Pseudomonadales bacterium | reverse complement strand
CAGCACCACAGCCACATCCCTGCCCGCCCGCTGCATGAGGCTGGTATAACCCCGGTAACCCGCCCGGCGCGCCATCTCCAATCCCAGCGACGGCGGCCGGTACGCCAGCTTTGACAATTCCACGCAACGCACCGCCAGATCCAGATCTACCCTGCGGCCGATGGCGCGGAGCTTGGCGTGACGTTTGCTTTCCGCTCTCACGCGTGACCCGGGCGTTGCTTAGGAGGCGGCCACTACAAAGCCAACCTGCTGATCACCCACCCGCAGGCTGCCGGCCCCGGTGAGCAGGGTTTCACTCTCATGCAGGACTATTTCTTCATGGCCCTGCACCAGCACCGTGCCGTTACGGCTCATGTCCCGGTAGCTGAAACCCTCAGCCGTGACCTGAAAACAGCCATGCAGGCGGGACACATAGTCCGACACCAGTTGCACCTGGCAACTGCTGCTGCGTCCCACTGCAATCAGGCCATCAAAATCCGCCGGCACCTGCAACCCGCGGCCGCTGAAGGTCAACTTCAGCGTTGCCGGCAGGAACTCGGTGGGGGTGTTATCACTCCGGCCCCAACCCCATTCCAATCGCTGCAGCGCAAAGCGCATCACCTGCAGCTGCACCCGCGCCGCGTTGTGTGTATTCACGTCCACGCTCAGACCCTGGGCGCGCACCCGCTGGGGCGCCGTTGCATCCAGGTCCAGCAGCATAAACTGGTGCGCAAAGGCGGACTGCAGCAGGCTCAGCAGCACTTTTTCCCGCGGCAGCCAGGCGCTGGACCAGCACAGTACGTGGCCTTCATCAACATAGTCGCCAAAATAACGGCCCGGCAGTGCAGCCGGCCCCTCACGGTATTTGAATTGCACACCCGCGCGGTTGAGCGGCTCCAACAACACCTGCGCAGCCTGATTATCGTTATCGTGAACCCACACATTCAGCTGGCAATCGTCCAGCCGCAGCTGCGGAGGCAAAGCGGACATAATCAGGCGGAGTTGCCGGCGTCCAACACGGTTTCGTCGGAAGAGCGCCGCACCGTCAATTTGATGGGGGGTGCACCGTCGAACACCCGTACTTCGTTCACATCCTGCAGGCGGGTCTTGCTGGTGAGCTGGCTGCCATTCAGAACCGTGCCGTTGCGGCTGGAAAGGTCGGTAATCCACCACCCGCCGTCTTCGAACAACACCCGCGCGTGGGCGCGGCTGACTTTGTTGTCCGCCATGCGCACTTCCACCGCGGGATCGCGGCCGATCACAAAGGTGTTATTAAAATCCGCGGTATGGTCGCCGTCCACATCGTGCCAGAAGACGCGTACGCTGGCGGCCTGCAGCAGGGTGGTATTGAGGCCGTCGTCAGTGGGGATGGGCCGCGGCGGCGGCCGTTGTTCCCGGCCGGGGTCGACAATGACCCCTTCAGGCGTGATTTCGAAAGCCCAGGCCAGAACCAGGGCTATGGGCAACCCTAAAGCAGCGGCGATGACAAAAGCGCGCACCCCCCAATCCGGCACTCCAAAGGCGGGAAACAGCTCCGCAATTCCCAACGATGCACCCCACGCGGTGACCAGATAAATGGTGCCCACATGGAAGACTTTGCGACGCTTCAGCTCACCAATAAAAGACTTGACGCGAGCTATAGACCTCATAACACCGCATTCTATACGAATCTTAAAGTCTCGGCGCTGACAAACAGAAAGTGTATTATTGAGCGCATCCAAGACACATACAGGTTGTCGAATCAGTGAGCTTTCGTTGGTGGTCGGGCCATAGCAGTGATTGTGGACGCAGGCGTAAGGTCAATGAAGATGCCTTTTTGAGCCTGCCGGAAAAGGGCATCTGGGTGGTGGCTGACGGCATGGGCGGCCACAGCCGGGGCGACCGGGCCAGTGCCCTGGTTGTAGAAAGCCTGGCGGATATGCCTTTGTGTAACAGCATTGACGAGTTGGTGGCCACCACGCGGGCGCGCCTGCAACTGGCCAACAAAAGTGTGCTGGCGGAATCCCAGAGCCTGGGTGACGGCAAAATCATGGGCAGCACGGTTGCCGCGCTGCTCATCCACGAGAACAACTGTGCCTGCCTGTGGGCCGGCGACAGCCGCGTTTACCGCCTGCGCAACGGTAACCTCAAAGCTCTAACCAAGGACCACAGCGTGGTCCAGCAAATGGTTGACGCGGGTGAAATCAAAGCCTCCGAAGCCCGCGGCCACCCGGCTTCCAACCGCATTACCCGCGCCGTGGGCGCCCGCGAACGGCTCGCCATTGACGAAGTACGCGGCCATCTGCGCGACGGAGACATATTCCTCATCTGCAGCGACGGGCTGATCGCGGAAGTGGAAGAAGAGGAAATTGCCGCCATGCTGGAAGGCAGCGACGGTCAGGCAGCCGCCCAGGAACTGATGGATTTGACCCTGTTACGCGGCGCGCGGGACAACGTCACCCTGCAAGTGGTGCACATAGAAGAAACCACCGGGGTACAGCTGCACACCGCTGACAAAACCGCCATCAACTACACGTTCCGCAAGCGCCTGGTGCAAGGTGTACGCAGCGCGGTGAGTTAGCAACAGATTTAGCCGGTAATAACTTTAGGGTTGTGAAGTAAGGACCAGACAAGGGGAGCACCTGGGGTTGGCCGAACTGCAGATGATCGAGTGGCAATCCGCGGCCGTAACGCACCGTGGCAACGTGCGCGCCTATAACGAAGACGCGTACCTGGCGCACCCGGAATATGGTGTCTGGGCGGTAGCTGACGGCATGGGCGGCCATCACGCCGGTGATGTGGCCAGCCGCGAAGTTGTTGCCGCGCTGGCAAAGGTCAAGATCACCTCCGGTAATGATCTGGAAGCATTGCAAAAGCACTGCCGCCAACAGCTGCAAGCGGTTAATCAGAAACTGTTCGAAGAAGGCTTGCAGCGTCAGGCGCAAATTATCGGTTCAACCGTAGTTGCCATGATGTCCGCGGGCAACCGGGCCAGCATGTTGTGGGCCGGCGACAGCCGCGGTTATCTGCTGCGGGACAATACTCTGCAACAGATCACCCGCGATCACAGCCGCACCAATGAACTCATTGAACAGGGTATTCTGAAACCGGAAGCAGCGGAACAGCACCCGGAAGCCAACGTCATTACCCGCGCTGTCGGCGTGGCAAAATCCCTGGAGTTGGAGCAAACCGATTTTGACGTGCGGCCGGGTGATGTTTATCTGGTGTGCAGCGACGGTTTGACCCGTTACGTGGCAGACGCCGAACTGCGCCGCTGCCTGGCACTGTCCACCTGCCACGCAGCGGTGGAAGAATTGCTGCGGCTGGCCCTGGAGACTGAAGCAAGAGACAATATCAGCGCTGTGGTGATGCGTGCCCAGGAATACGACAACAGCACCACGGTATTAAATTTTGACGTAGCTGACGAGCAGCCCACGGAAGATATGACGCTGCTGAATTTAGGTGATGACTAGATGTCGCTCAAGGAAGACATAGCTGCGCACAACCGCGGAGAGCTGGATCTCGAGTCGTTGAAGACCCGGGTCGGCGAACAGCTGCGGCAGAATGCCAGCCGCGAAGACGCCATGGACATCCTGCAGACGCTGTACGATTCCCGCAAAGCCGGTGACCTGCAGGAAGAGGAATACGACGAACTGACCCAGTTTGTCGGCGAGACCATAGCCCCTCAGGCCGCCGCAGATGACAGCCAGGATAACTCCGCTACCCGGATAGCCACCGAACACAGCAGCGGCGATTCCAGCAAGCCCGCTGAAGTGGAAGTGGGCATGCGCCTGCGCGACCGTTTTATTCTGGACGAGGTGGTGGGGGTAGGCGGCATGGGTACCGTGTACCGGGGCCGCGATCAGCTGAAGCTGGAAGCCCGCGACCGCGACCCCTACGTGGCGGTTAAGGTCTTAAACGAAACGTTCAAAAAGCGTCCCGAGGCGTTCATTGCGTTGCAGCGGGAAGCAAGCCGCCAGCAGCGCCTGGCGCACCCGAACATCGCCACCGTTTACGACTTCGACCGCAGTGAAGGTGTGGTGTTTATCACTATGGAGTTCCTCAGCGGACGCACCCTGGATCAGTTCATCAAGCAGGAGGTGGTACCCAACAACGGGCTGCCCATGGACCGCGTGCTGGGTATCCTGCGGGGTCTGTGCGCGGCCCTCAGCCACGCCCACGAACGCAGCATTGTGCACGCGGACTTTAAACCCGGGAACTGCTTCATCGCTGAAGGTGACGCCGTTAAGGTACTGGACTTCGGCATCGCGCGGGCGGTCAAAGACCCGGAAGCCCCGCTCAGCGATCAGACTCTGTTCGACCCGCGGTCCATCGGCGCGCTGACGCCCGCCTACGCCAGCTACGAGATGCTCAGCGACAGTGAAGACGCTGACGCGCGTGACGACATCTACGCCCTCGGCTGTGTGACCTACGAGTTGCTGACCGGACGCCACCCGTTCCACCGCATTCCGGCGGATCAGGCCAAAGCCAACCAGCTGGAGCCGGAACGCATTAAAGGCATATCGCGGCGCCAGAACGAGGCCCTGGCCCGGGCGCTGTCCTTCGACCGCCGCACCCGCACCCCCACCGTGCAACAGTTCCTGGAGGAAATGACCGACGCCAGCAGCGTTTCGGTGCCGTTTAAACTGCCTTACATGCTGGCAGCGGCGGCGGTAGTGTTGCTGGGTGTGCTGGCGCTGTGGATACCCAGCTTTCTGGAACAGCGTGAATACGACGCCGTGGTGGAGCTGCTGCAAAGCGACAACCGCGACCAGGTCAACAGCGGGCTGGCACAGTTGCACGCCATGGATGAGACGGTCAGAGACCGGATTCTGCAGGAGCAACGGCGGGTGCTGCTGGAATTCTACCGCAACGAGCTGAAGCGCCTGCTGGGCGTGCCCGACGAGGTCCTGGATTACGCTGCCGCAGACCAGGTGTTGGCCCGCGGACAGACAGACTACCCGGACTCCATGGTACTGACCGAGCTGGCCGGCACCTATACACAGCGCAAAAATGCCTACCTCAGCGACCTGGCGGTAACCTTTGAAACGTACTTGAAACCGGAGTTTCTGATCCGCAGCGACAGCGGTGAGGATATGCCCAGCCTGCTGGCCCGCATTGCAGCCATCGACCCGGGGAACCCCCTGCTCACCGATTCACGCATCGCCGGCGCGTACGCGGATGCCGCTGAGACCGCTATCAGCGAGGAAGCGTTTGAGGCGGCGCGCAAACTGGTGGACGCAGGTAACTCGGTGACCCCCAACGACACGGCGCTGGCGGATATCGACGAGCGGCTGACCAATATCGAGCAGGCGCGGGCCTATGCTTTACGGGTTGAGGAAGCGGCCCAGGCATTGGACAGCCAGGTGGCGGAAATTGAGTCCATAGAAGACATCAACAGTCTGCAGGCGGCGCTGGAGCAACTGGCCGCGCTGGAGCCGGACCACGAGCTGCTGGCCGCTTCCGGCGGCATCCTGGCCGGGCGCTTCAGCGACGACATCGAGGCTGTCACCCAGACCTACACGTTGGATACCACCACCGCTTTTCTGAATGACTACCGGAACATCTGGCTGTTGCTGCAGCAACAGGACATCCCCGAAGCCGTACGCCAGCGCCAGGAAGACCTGATGCGCCGGCAGGACGAACTGGTAACAGCGGCGCGCAGCGCCATGCGCAACAGCCGCTTGCGCAGCACAGACGGCATCGACCTGACAAATCTTCTTAGCGGGCTGGCCACCATCGACCCCGACGATCCGCGCATCAATGCCCTGAAAGAGGAAACCTTCGCGCAGATCCGTACCCGGGCGCGCACGTTGACCGACAATGAAGCCTGGCAGGAGGCCCGCGAGGAGCTGAACAAAGCGTCCGCCTATGCTGTCACCAGCGAACTGCGCGGCCTGCTGCAAAGCGATAACAGCCGCATCGACACTCTGCAGGCTGAAGAACAGACGCGCATCGCCGCTGCTGAACAGCAGGCCCAGGAGGAACGCGAAGCCGCACGCCAACGTGCGGAGGAAGCCAAACGCCTGGCCCAGCAACAGGCGCGCGAAAGAGCCATCGCCAATGCTGCGTCCGCGGTGGAAAACGCGCTGTCTGACTTTGACGGCCAGCGCCTGCGCGTCTCGGTGGCGGAGGTGCGGGCCCGTAGTGAAGAACTTGAAGAACTGGCTGCCGATCACCCGCTGCTGGCCGGCGTGGAGCCGCGCCTGCAACGCACCGCCATTGCCGCCATCGAACAGCAAAGCAACGTCGACGAAGCGCTGCTGATGGCGGAGCAGGCGCAGGAGCTGCTGGGCCGGTTCAGCGCGTTACAGGCCCTGCAGAACAAGCAGCAGAACGACAAAGCAGCAGCCCTGGCAGCCGCCCAACAGCGCCGTATAAATGCTGCCAGAGCGGCGCTGGCTGACAGCCTGACCGGACGTAAACTGGAAAGCCGCAGCGGCCGCAACAGCGCCGCCCAGGCTCTGCGCGGGTTGCTGGCGCTGGTCGGTGAAGACAGCAGCAGCGGCCGCGCCGCGGTTGACCAGTTTGCCCAGGCCCACGCCAACACCGCACGCCCGCTGGTTGAGGCGCAACGTTTCAGCGCCGCGCAAACTATCCTCAACGCCGCGGTAAGTCTGGCGGGTGAACACCGCGCCGTGGACGACGTGCAACGTTTACTGGACCAGCGCGAAGAAGCCAACCGGGTGGCGCGCGCCTTGCGCGAAAAGCAGGCACGCCTGGCTGCACTGCAGGACCGCTTTGAAAACGAAGTTAACGCCCTGCAACTCACGCGCGCGCGCAACACCCTGGCGGAGTACCGGGAGGTAGACAGCAGCACGGACTTTGCCCGCGGTGAAGGCATGGCAACCCTTCTCAACGCTTATGAAAACCGCGCCCGGCAGCTGATCCGGCGCCAGGAACTCACCAACGCCGGCAACCTGATTGCCCAGGCGCGGGAACTCAGCCGCAACGACCCGCGCTGGAACCGCCTGGACGCGGACGTTGAAGCTGGACGCCGGCAGTTGCGCATCACCGCCTGGTTTTCCGGCGATTCCCAGCGCAGCGTGGCGGAAATCCGCCAGAACATGGAGCAATTGCAGCGCCATGACCAGGACGCCTATGACGGCTACACAGGCGAGTGGGCGAGGCTGGCCCGGCAGCGGCTGGATCAGTTGCGCGGCCAGCGGATCACTCACAACCGTTTTCTGGCAGACGTCAAGCTGCTGCTGCCGGACAACCGGCAGATTGCCGCCATCAGCAGCATAGCGCCGCCGCCGGCAAAACCGGCACCGGCCAGACCCGCGCCGACACCCCAGGTGGCTGAAACCAGACCCCAACCGACGGCACCAAAACCCGCAGCCCAGCCCAAGCCGGAGCCGCTGCCCAAACCCATTGCCCAGGCCAAACCCGAACCGCAGCCCAAACCTGAGCCGCGGCCTAAACCGGCCCAGCCAAAACCCGTGCCGCAGCCGGTCAACCGCACCCTGCAGGATATAGCCGGACGCTGGTGTGCTGATGACATCCGCCTGGCGTTTGCCGCGGACGCCATGGACTTTACCGTGAGCAACCAGCAGTTGAGCTACCCGGTGGTGGATTACAGTTTTGCCGCCAACATGATTACCGTGAAGTGGCGCAACCGCAGGGTGGATAT
>JANQOA010000279.1 GCA_028279305.1 Pseudomonadales bacterium | reverse complement strand
ATATCCAGCCGGCCGAATTGATCCACCGCGGCCTTGACCATGCCGGCCGCAGCCGCGTCATCGGTAACCGATCCATAGTGGGCTACCGCCTGGCCGCCGGCGGCTTTGATCTCCTCCACCACGCCGTCCGCCATGCTGGTGCCGGACCCGCCGCCGTGGCGGTCGCCGCCGAGGTCGTTGACCACCACTGATGCCCCTTCGTGGGCCAGCAGCAGGGCGTGAGCCCGCCCCAGACCACCGCCTGCACCGGTGACTATGGCCACTTTACCGTCTAATTTCCCCATGTTGTTCTCCTTTCAGGTTGGTTTGTTATTACGATTGCTTGGATTCGTTGCCTGGATTAGTTGTCTGGATTAATAGGACCTGGGTAAACCCAGTACGTGTTCAGCGACGTAACTGAGAATCAGGTTGGTTGAAATGGGCGCAATCTGATACAGGCGGGTTTCGCGGAATTTCCGCTCGATGTGGTACTCCTTGGCAAAGGCAAAACCGCCGTGGGTTTGCATGCACACATCACCCGCCTGCCAGGACGCCTCTGAAGCCAGCAGCTTGGCCATATTGGCTTCCGCGCCGCAGGGTTGTCCGGCATCGAACAGCCGCGCCGCTTTTTCCACCATCAGGCTGGCGGCTTCAACCTGGGTATAGCTGCGCGCGATGGGGAACTGCACCCCCTGATTCTGCCCGATCGGACGGTCAAAAACATTCCGCTCGTTAGCGTAGGCTGACGCTTTATCCACAAAATACCGGCCGTCGCCGACACACTCTGCGGCAATCAGAATACGTTCCGCGTTCATGCCGTCCAGAATCACCTTAAAACCCTTGCCTTCTTCCCCCAGCAGATTAGCGGCGGGGATCTCCAGATCATCAAAAAACAGTTCGCAGCTATGGTGGTTGATCATCGCGTCGATGGGGCGGATCTCCAGGCCGTTGCCCTCAGCCGCTTTCACATCAACAATAAAGGCGGACAGCCCGTCTGTCTTTTTGCTGACCTTGTCCTGATCCTGAGTGCGCGCCAGCAGCACCATCAGGTCGGAATGCTGAATACGGCTGATCCAGACCTTCTGGCCGTTGATCACATAGCTGTCGCCGCGTTTGCGAGCGGTGGTTTTGAGACTGGTGGTATTGGTGCCGGTAGTGGGTTCAGTGACGCCAAAACTCTGCAGGCGCAGCTCGCCGCGGGCAATTTTCGGCAGATAAGCGGTCTTCTGCGCTTCGTTGCCGTGCCGCAGGACCGAACCCATGACATACATCTGAGCGTGGCATACGCCGGCGTGGGCGCCGGAGCGGCACACTTCTTCCATAACCGCGGCAGCCTCCAGCACCCCCAGGCCGGAGCCGCCGTACTGTTCCGGGATCAGCACCCCCAGAAACCCGGCATCAGTCAGCTCTTTGACAAAATCCGACGGGTAACCCAGGGTGCGGTCCATTTCCAGCCAATACTCTTCACCATATTTGGCGCACAACTGGCGCACCGCCAGGCGGATATGTTCAATCTGTTGCTGTTGTTCGTCTTCTATTTGTTGCGTATCCGCCAATTACCTTCCCTCAAAACTGCGCCTCAGCGTTGCTAATTGTACAGGTTGTGTCCTTTCACTGCTGCTGGTGGTTGCCAAGTGCGGGTGTAATCCTGATCATGAGCTTATGGGGCGGAGCAGAAGACTATGATCAGACAAGCCATGATCACAAAAGCCATGACCACAAAAGCCATGTTCAGACAAGCAGTGATCAGAAAAGCGATAGTGCTGCTGTGCGGCATGTTGCTGCCAGCGGCGCTGGCGCAGGCTGAAGCCTACAAGGCGCCGCGGGGTCCGGGCGGGGTGCACCCGGATCTGAACGGCATCTGGCAGGCGCTGAATTCTGCTAACTACGACATAGAAATGCATACCGCCAGGCATTCCCTGCAGGAGCGGCAGGGCCCCCACGGACCGCTGCCGGCGGTGAAGACCCTGTACCTGGGCGCGGTGGGCGCGGTGCCGCCGGGGCTGGGCGTGGTAGTGGGCCATAAGATCCCGTACACCGCCGAGGCGCTGAAAAAGCGTGACGAAAACCGCAAACACTGGATCGACCGGGACCCTGAAGTGAAGTGTTATCTGCCCGGCGTGCCGCGGGCAACTTACATGCCGCACCCGTTCCAGATCTTTCAAAGCAGCGATGCGGTTTTTATCGCCTATCAGTACGCCGGCGCCACCCGGGAAATCTATATGGAAGATCCCGGGGAGGCACCGGTGGACAGTTGGATGGGCTGGTCGCATGGGCGCTGGGAAGATGACACCCTGGTGGTCAAGGTCACCGGGCAACTGGACAGCACCTGGTTTGACCGCGCCGGCAACCATCACAGCGCCGCCATGGTGGTGACCGAGCGCTATACGCCGATGAGCGCCAATCACCTGCTGTATGAAGCCACCATAAACGATCCGCAGACGTTTACCGAAGCGTGGACGATCCGCATGCCGCTGTACCGGCGCATGGAGCCGGATATGCAGCTTCTGGAGTTCCGCTGCGTGGAGTTTGTTGAAGAACTGATGTACGGCGAGTGGCGGAAGAATCCGCTGCCCCGTTAACCGCGGCAGGTATTTGGTGCCGCCGTATCCGGGTTATGATTGAGTACAGGCGCGCGGCGCAGGAGAGCAGCAGGAGAATTGAAATGCACAATAAGTTGAAGCCATTGTTACTGGGGGCCGCGCTGAGCACCGGTATGGCCGCTGCGCCCGCCTGGGCTCATCATGCGTTCGGCGCTGAGTTTGATCCCAACCGGCCGCTGGTATTGCGCGGTCCGGTGGTGAAAGTAGAGTGGGTGAACCCGCATGCCTGGATCCATTTGGAACACACCACGGAAGCTGGCGACAAGGAAGTGTGGATGGTTGAGGGCGGTACGCCCAACACCCTGTTGCGCCGCGGGCTGACGCGTAAATCCCTGCTGCCCGGCACGGTCATTGTGGTGGATGGCTATCAGTCCAAAGACCGGTCCAAGCGGGCCAACGGACGCGATGTGACTTTTGAGGACGGCAGTAAAATATTTATGGGTTCGTCCGGCACCGGGGCACCCCGGGACGGCCGCGACCCCACTGAACGCTAAGCGCTCTGGGAGGCGTTGGCCGGTTCCGTCAGGCCCGCCACGGCTTTTAACATCTGATCAATGCTGAACGGTTTCTGCAGGTAGGTATTCACGCCCAGGTTGGCCAGCGCCTGGGTATCCGTGGTCTGGGTGTAAGCGGTGATGTAGATTACCGGCAATGACGGCCGCTGTTTTTTTACAAATTCCACCAGTTCCACCCCGCTGATCAGCGGCATGGAACCGTCGGTTAACAGCAGTACCACCTGGTCCAGATTGCTCTCCAGGTAGTCCAGCGCCTGGGGGCTTTCGGTGAACACCACCGTCGGATAGCCGCGGTCGCGCAGCACCTCGCCAATAAAGTTCGCCACCGATACTTCGTCGTCGACGACCACGATGCGGCCTTCGATCTGCGGGACCGGGATGCTGTCCAGTACCGGCTGGGGTGCCGGGGCGGCTTCCGCGGGCAGATAAATGCGGAATTCGGTACCCACATCCACTGTGCTCTGCACCTGGATATGTCCGTGAAACTCGTGCACGAAGTTGTTAATCATCCATAAGCCGAAGCCGGTGCCTTTGTCCGGCGCCCGGGTGGTGAAGTACATTTCAAATATCTTTTCGATGAGTTCCGGCGGGATGCCGTGACCGCTGTCCTGCACGCTGATCACCACCTGGCGGCCGCTGATGTTTTCCCCGCAGGTACAGCAGGTACCGCACTCGTTCACCGTGTTGACGTCGATGTTAATGGTGCCGTTGCCGGAAATTGCGTCCCGCGCGTTGATCAGCAGGTTAATCACCACCTGCTGCAGCTGCACCGGGTCAATCACCACCGCGGGCAGTTCCGGGTTGAAACGGGTGTTGACATCGATGGTGGTGGGAATCGCCGCGCGCAGCATTCTGGATACGTCGGTAATGGTATTGGTCAGATCCACGCTCTTGGATTCACCCCGCTGCGCCCGGGTGAAGGTGAGCATCTGCGAAATCAGGTCCCGGGCGCGGTGTCCCGCTGTCACCACCTCCTGCAGGTACTGATCAATCTGCTGCTCTTCCAGCCGCGAACGGGCATTCATGATGAGCTCCGCGTAGCCGATGATGCTGGCCAGAATGTTGTTGAAATCGTGGGCGATGCCGCCGGCCACCTGGCCGATGGCTTCCATACGCCCGGCCTGCTGCAACTGTTGCTGCAGGGCCAGCCGGTCCTGCTCGGCGCGGCGCTCGTGGGTGCGGTCGCGCAGCGTTGCCAGCAGGCAGGCGTCACCTTCCAGTTCCAGATGCCGGGCGCGGATTTCAAAGAACATCTGCTCACCCTGCACGGTTTTTTCAAACGTCCACTCATGGTGCTGGGGGTTTTCCAGCAGGCCCTCGATGAAACGCTCGCGGGGATAGCTTGCCGTCCACAGAAAAGCGTCATTGTCCTGCACCTGTTGCAGGGCGGCGTCAGCCGCAGCAGGTGATGGCCGGGTGTCCATGGTGGCGGCCAGCGCCACAAAGTTCGGGTTGCGTTCTATGATCTGGCCGTCACTGATGCGGGCGATAAACACCGCATCCGGACTGTCCATAAACAGGCTGTAAAATTTCCGCTGGCTCTGCTGCAGTTGCTGGCGGGTGCGTTTTGATTCGCTGACGTCGCGGATGATGCCGTAGGTGCCGATAAAACGGCCGGTTTGCACCGCGTTCCTGCCTTCATACAAGCCGATGGCGGACAGTTCCAGGGAGTGCCGGCTGCCGATATCGGTGGTGTACTCAAACTCTTCGGCAATGGTTGCGCGCACGCCGGTGCGGCGTTCGTTAAAGTGTTGCTGCAGGCGGTCCGCCAGCGCGTCGTGCCCGCTGAACAGGGCGCGCCAGGTGCGCCCGCCGAGCCCGGTGAAGTCAGCATCAAAAATGTTATCCAGCTGATGGTTGATGAACTGAAATTCACCGTCCGCATCCAACATATAAACCAGGTC
>JANQOA010000267.1 GCA_028279305.1 Pseudomonadales bacterium | reverse complement strand
CTGTAACAAAGACTTAAGCTGCGCCAAAGGCTATTGTCCGGCCTTTGTTGAAGTCAGCGGCGCCATGCCGCGCAATTGCGGCAACGACAACTGCGACTGCGCGCCGCTTGCGCGGGCGCCGCTGACTTCAACAAAGGCCGGACAATAGCCTTTGGCGCAGCTTAAGTCTTTGTTACAGATGGTCTGGTTGATCTTGCGTTTGACGCCATGGGCCGTTTCCACAGGTTCCACCGCAACACAATTGGATTGCGCGGTGCAATCGCCGCAGCCGTCGCACACCGCCGGGTTGATCAGCAGGCGCGGTTTGGTGTCCTCCACCAGCCCGCGTTTACGGCGCCGGCGCAGTTCGGTGGCACAAGTCTGCTGATAGATCAGTACCGTCACACCGGCAACGTTGCGCAGGCCCTGTTGTACTTCGTCCAGGTCGTCCCGGTGCATCACCGAGACCGGGTTTTCAAGCTGCTGCTGCAACTCTTCGCGCTGTTGCTGCGGATCGTCACTGACCACAACAACCCGCGCCACGCCTTCCGCGCGCACCTGGCGTACCACGTCAGCTACCCGCAGTTCACCGTCGGTGGGCTGGCCGCCGGTCATGGCAACCGCATCGTTATAGAGAATCTTATAGGTGATGTTGACGCCCGCTGCTACCGCCTGGCGAATGGCCAATAGTCCGGAATGGAAATAGGTGCCGTCGCCCAGGTTGGCAAATATATGCTGCTCGTCGGTAAACGGCGCTTCACCCACCCAGGTGACACCCTCGCCGCCCATCTGGGTGCAGCTATCCGTGTTGCGGTCCATCCATTGCACCATATAGTGGCAGCCGATACCCGCTGTTGCCCGGCTGCCGGACGGCACCCGGGTGGAAGTGTTGTGCGGGCAACCGGCACAGAACAGTGGGGTTCGCTCTTTACGTGCCGGTGCATCAGCGGCGCTCACCCGCGCCCGGGCCAGTTCGCTTTCCTGCAGCAGCGCCGGTGCCTGCAGCTGCAGCAGTTGCGCAATGACCCGCACCACGTCGTGCACGGCCAGCGTGCCGGTTGCCGGCAGCCCTGCCGCACCGCCGGCCAGCAATTTGCCGCTGACCGGTACATGGGCTTGTCCGGCGGCAGCCAGGCCGTAGAGCAGATCTTTGACCTGGGGTTCAACAAAGGCGCGCTTTTCTTCCGCCACCAGTATGTGGTCTACCCGTTGCGCCAGCTGGGTCACCAGCGCCGGGTCAAGGGGCCAGGTCATGCCCAGTTTCACCAGTTCGATGCCGGCCGCGGCAATCTCTTCAACCGTATGCAGGCCGAAGTGCGCCAACCCCTCGCGCACGTCGCGGTAAGCTTTGCCCGCGGCAATAATGCCCAGACGCGCTTTTGCCCTTTGTTCGGCCTTATGTTCCGCCTTCTCTGCCGTTTTCTTCCGGGGGGTTACCCACCGGTTAATGCCGGCCGCGCGGGCAAATTCCAGCGCCGCCGGTAACTTCGCCTCAGCCAGCCGAATCTCCTGGTCCACCGGCGTATCCTCGCGGCGGATGTGCACGTCAGCGGCGCTGTTGCCGCCATCCGGCAACACCACCCGGTACCGCTGGGGGTCAGCCAGCACGGTAGCGGTGCCATCCATATGGTCAGCCAGGGCTTTTAGCCCCACCCACAGGCCGCTGTAACGGGACATCTGCCAGCCTAGCACGGAAAAATCCAATACATCCTGGATATCAGCGGGGGCCAGTACCGGCACCATCATGTCCTGCAGAGCAAACTCGCTCTGGGTTGCCAGGCTGGAAGACTTGGCGGCCGGATCGTCACCCACCACAAGCAAAACACCGCCGTGCGGGCTGGTACCCCAGGCGTTGGCGTGGCGGATGGCATCACAGGAGCGGTCCAGGCCGGGGGCTTTGCCGTACCAGAGGCCAAACACGCCATCCACCCGGGCACCGGCGTGCAGCCCAACCTGCTGGCTGCCCCAAACCGCGGTGGCGGCCAGATCTTCGTTGACGCCGGGTTGGAAATGAATACCTGAAGCCTGCAGGCGCTCTGTTTCGGACCACAGCTCCTTGTCCAGCCCGCCGAGGGGGGAACCCCGGTAACCGGAAACAAAACCGCCGGTTTTGATGCCCGCTTCAGCGTCCAGCCGCGCCCGGGTTTGCAGGCCGCGTACCAGCGCCTGGATGCCGGAAAGCAGGACAACACCCGCGGGAAGGTCGTAACGTTCGTCGAGGGAAAACGTCTGCCGGGCTTGATCTTCCACCTCTGACAAGTTTTCTGCATGTGCGGACATCAGGTGCATCTCCGGGACGGGAATTGATAGCGTGATACTAGTGGCAGCAAAGTAGGATTTGGTTGCAATATTGCTGGAATATGCTATCTATTAACCATATTTTTGCTTGATACACCTCATAAATAGGATGAAACCTCTAGATTCTTTTGATATCAAGATACTTCGCGAACTGCAGCAGGACGCTGAAATATCCATGCAGGAACTGGGTGAGAAAGTCGGGCTGTCCCACACGCCCTGCTGGCGGCGGGTCAAACGCCTGGAGGCAGACGGCATCATCCGTAAAAAAGTCATTTTGCTGGACCCGGAAGGACTGCAACTGGCCGTCAACGTATTTGTCCATGTGACGCTGCGTAATCACCAGGAAAACGGCCTTACCCTGCTGGAAGAAGCGGTGCAAAGCGTGCCGGAAATAGTGGAATGTTATACGGTATCCGGCGACACGGATTTCCTGCTGCGCGTGGTTGTCAGCGATGTAAGCGCATACGAATACCTGCTTAAACACACTTTGATTAACCTCCCCGGGGTGGCAAATTTGAGCAGCACGTTTGCCTTGCGGCAGGTGAAATACACCACCGCATACCCGCTGTAAGTCCGCATCGGGTGCAACAACCTGCCGGGAGTCTGCCGGAAATCTGCACAGTATCTGCACTTTTGCATCGTTAGATAAGCCACCCAGGAAAGACCTGCATGCCCTTGTCCATAACTCAGAAACTGGTGATCGCGTTTCTCAGCCTGACCGCCATTGTGCTGGCAGGCACGCTGTTACTGGCGCGCTGGAGTTTTCAGCAGGGGTTCCTGGATTATGTCAACGCGCTGGAACAAAAACGCCTGCAGTTGACCGCAGAGGAACTGGCGGAACTGTATATGTTCCGCAACCGGAATTGGCAGCAGGTTTTGACCACCAATCTGGTACGTCAGCTTAACCGCTCGGCGCGCGGGTTCAGGCCCGGCCCTCCCGCTTCCGGGCGCGCGCCACCGGCAGACCCGCCCGCGCAGGCACTCCCGCAGCCGCATCCGCCGCCACACCGCCTGTCAGCCGGTCATCCACCGCCCCCGCACCACCGCGGTGCAGACAGCCGTCCGCCGCCCCGCCGCGGCGGCATGCCGCCTACGGCTTTGTATGCGGCTGACGGCACGCACCTGGCCGGGCCCCGGTTCAGCGACAACGCCAACGGCCTGATTGTGGTGCCGGTGACGGTGGAAGAGATGGTGGTTGGGGAGTTGCGTACGCAACCCAGGCGGCAGTTGAATACAACCCAGGAAACCACATTTGCCGCCCAGCAGCGTAACGCCAGCCTGATTATTGCCTTGGGCGCGCTGCTGATTGCGCTAGGCATCTCTATTGTGCTGGCGCGCGGACTGCTGGCGCCGGTCAGGCGGCTGAGCGCCGCGGTTAACAGAATGGCCAACGGCGAGTACGACATTCCGCCGGACACGTCGCTGCCGGCCGGCGGCCGCGACGAGCTGGCCCGACTGCTGCACGACGTGCAGCGCCTGGCCCACACCCTGCGCGAGTCCCAGGCCGCCCGGCGCCGCTGGCTGGCTGACATCTCCCATGAACTGCGCACCCCGGTCACTATTCTCAGCGGCGAACTGGAAGCGTTGGCTGACGGTTTGCGCACCCTGGACCAGAGCCAGCTCGACTCTTTCACTGAAGAAGTGCAACGCATCAACAAACTGGTAGATGACCTGTATCAGCTGGCGGTGTCGGATATCGGCGCGCTCCGTTACCGCTTTGCGCAGATGGATGTGTACCAATGCATCGCGCGGGTAGTTGCGCTGCTCTCCCAACAGGCTGACAATGGTGAACCGCAACTGCCCATCACCTTGAGCGGCGGCAGCGCCGTAATCTCCGCAGACGAGGACCGTCTGCACCAGCTCTTCATGAATCTGTTACGTAACTCACTTTTTTATACCGACAGACCTGGAAAAATCGAAATTGATGTGAAAATCATCGGGGAACAGGCGGATATTAATATTCACGATACCGCACCGGGAGTTGACGCGGCGCAGAGCGAACACCTTTTTGAACCCTTGTACCGGGGCCGGTACCGCGAGGATACTTCGCCGCGGCGGCACGCCGGAGCGGGTCTGGGACTGGCGATCTGCCGCAGTATCGTCGACGCCCATCACGGCAGCATCAGCGCTGCGCCTTCTCCCATTGGCGGGTTGCATATTCACATCCAGCTGCCGCGGGGAACGGTATGAACACGCCCGCAAACGGCAATGAGTCAACGGTGAGCCAGGAAATCCTCATAATTGAAGACGAATTGAAGATTGCCCGGCTGTTGGAAGAATTCCTGCAGGCGGAAGGGTTCAGCGTGCACCTGCACGCGGATGGCGCCAGCGCCGCTAAAGTTGCACTGACCAGGAAACCAACGCTGATTATTCTCGATCTGATGCTACCCGGTAAAGACGGGCTGAGTGTCTGCAGGGAGATCCGCAACCTATCCAATGTGCCGATTATCATGCTGACCGCGCGGGTGGATGAAATCGACCGGCTGCTGGGCCTGGAGCTGGGCGCAGACGACTACATCTGTAAACCTTTCAGCCCGCGGGAAGTGGTCGCCCGGGTACGCACCATCCTGCGCCGCACCCGCGACTATCAGCAGGCACCCGACCCGGAGGTACTGCAGTACCGCCACCTGCGGGTTTACCCGCAACAGTTCAAATGTCTGGCAGCGGATACGGAAGTAGATCTGACTCCGGTGGAGTTCCGCATGCTGGCCACCCTGATGAGCAGCCCGGGCCGGGTTTATTCCCGCGAGAAGCTGATGGAAGAAGCGTACAGCGACTACCGGGTGGTGAGCGACCGCACCATCGACAGCCATATCAAAAACCTGCGCCGTAAACTGACTGTCAGCAGCGATTCAACTCCGGATCTGTTGAAGTCTATTTACGGCGTGGGTTACAAGCTGGAGTAGTTCACTCCGCAAACTTCACCAGCTCCACACCTTCTTCCACCCGCTCACCGGCGTTGGCACACACTTCTTTGATCATGGCGGTTTTCGGGGCAACAATCTTGTGTTCCATTTTCATCGCCTCCACCACCATCAACACGTCACCTTTCGCCACTTTGTCACCCGCCCCGCACAGCACTTCTATAACCTGGCCGGGCATGGGGGATACAACGCCGTCGCGGCTGTCCGCTTCGTTCTGGTAGCGGCTGATGTCATCAGTCAGATCAATGAACTTCTCCGTGTGGCCGCCGCTCATCACATACAGGGTATCGCCTCTGCGCAAGGTCTGTACCGGATCCACCGGCAGCGGTACAGACTGCCCGTTTACCGTGCCGGCCGCCGCGGCGCCGCCGACGCTGATAGCAAAAGTCCGCTTGCCCTGGCGCAGCGCCAGTTGCTGATGTGCCGGCAGGTTCAGCCGGAAGCCATTGCCGGCAGCCCATAGACCCGCACCCTGGAACTGCTGCCGGGCCGCGGCCAGGCTGAATGCTTCCGCCTCCGAGGCGGTGACCTCTGCATGTACCTGTTCAGCCAGGCCGGTGGTGTAATCACCCGCGGCGAACAGCGCATGCTCCAGCAGCCGGCGCAGGTAGGCCATGTTGTGCTCCACCCCCGCCACCCGGCTGTGACGCAACGCCCGGCTGAGCTGACCGATGGCCTGGCCGCGGTCGGCGCCGTGGGCAATCAGTTTTGCCAGCATGGGATCGTAGTGCATGCTGACCTCGCTGCCCGGCGCCACGCCGGTAT
>JANQOA010000248.1 GCA_028279305.1 Pseudomonadales bacterium | reverse complement strand
CCCTTCCTCCGCTCTTGAGCCTCGCTGCGCGAGTCTCACCGCTCCGTTGCGGCGGCGGCTAAAAAACGCGGCGTAACCCCCACGCCCTGTGATCCCGTTATGGGGTTCTGGACGCGCAGGTTTCGCAATCTAGACATCATCAGAACTGAGCGTATTTCCCGGTATGGAGTTGTTCGGGGTGCGAGTGCCTCCCACAATAAATCCAGTTACGGCCTGGCAGCGCGTTCGCCACACGCGTTACCCGACAGAATCCGGACGAACTTCCAGTTCTGAAGCGCTTGCACCACACTGTGATCTTACAGCGCCTGAACAGCCCTTCAGCCGTGTACTGTCCTTGCTAGTGGCGTAACTCTCCGGGTTTGGAAGCAACATCCCCAGCCTGAAAGAGTTGTGGGCATTCAGTTGTGTAGGGCTGTGCATCAAGACCAGGTTTCTCGCTGATTCTTAGGGGCCGCCGCACCGCAGCGGTGAGACTCGCGCAGCGAGGCTCAAGAGCGGAGGAAGGGAGCCGGGAGGGCCGGCGGCGTGAGCGCCGTAACCCCCACGTTCTGTGATCCCGGACGCAGGAAACTGAACAACCCACCAGGCTTCAAAACTCAAACACTAAAATCTGAGCCGCGTTAATCCTGTAGATCAGGTGCGATTCTTAGAGCGAAGTAAGTCAGAATCCCATCCGCCCCAGCCCGCTTACAGCACAGCAAAGATTCCGCTATCACCGCTTCACTCAACCAGCCATTGTTGATGGCCGCCATGTGCATGGCGTATTCACCGCTCACCTGGTAGACAAAGGTGGGTACGCCGAATTCCCGTTTAGCGCGGCTGACCACATCCAGGTAAGGCATGCCGGGTTTTACCATTACCATGTCCGCGCCTTCCTGCAGGTCCAGAGCAATTTCCTGCAGCGCTTCGTCGCTGTTGGCCGGGTCCATCTGATAGGTTTTCTTGTCGCCGCTGCCCAGGTTGGCGCTGGAGCCCACCGCGTCGCGGAAGGGGCCGTAGTAAGCAGACGCATATTTGGCTGAGTAGGCCATGATTTTGGTATTGATGTGGCTGCGCTCATCCAGCGCGGCGCGGATCGCGCCCACCCGGCCGTCCATCATATCCGAGGGGGCAATCACGTCCGCCCCGGCTTGCGCGCAAACCAACGCCTGTTGGCATAACGCGTCCACCGTTACATCGTTCAGCACATAACCGCTGTCGTCGATAATGCCGTCCTGGCCGTGGGTGGTGTAAGGGTCCAGGGCTGCGTCGGTGATTACGCCCAGCTCCGGGACCGCGTCTTTAATCGCGGCGATGGCCTGGGGCACCAGGCCGTTTGGATTGTACGCTTCTTCACCGCGCAAACTGCGTTTACCCGCATCAATGTTGGGGAACAGCGCCACCGCGGGAATACCTGCTGCATGAGCCTGACGCGCCTGGCCGACCAGCAGATCCACCGAGTAGCGGGAGATTCCGGGCATGGATTCCACTGCGGTGGTCTGGTCCCGGCCTTCAATCACAAACATGGGATAAATCAGATCGCTGGCGGTTAACAGGTTCTCTCTCACCAGACGGCGCACAAAAGCATCCGTGCGATTCCGGCGCAAACGGGTAGCGGGGTAAGTTCGCATGGGTTCTCCGAAAGTCAGCGTTTATTGACGGCAAATTGTTTGCGGCGCTGTTCCATGACCAGCGTAAACAGCGATGGCTGGCCATGAAGCTTAGCATTCATCAGGGCACCGTACAGTGCAGCCAGCAAGTCATGTGCCCGGCGTTGGGCCTTTTTGGGTTTCATCCCCATCTGTTGCAGGGTACTGGCCAGTAAGCTGTGCCAGTCCTTGAACTGGCTGGCGATATCCGCCTGCAGCGGGCCCAGGTCGTCTGCGCCGGAGCCGTGGTGGTTGATAACCGCCAGCAGACAGTTGCGCTTGCCGGCGCGGGTGTAAGCGCTGAAACCTTCAATAAAACGTTGCACCCTTCTGGCCGGATCAGCAGAACTCTGCAGATGGCTGAACGCCATTTTGTGCAGTTCCGCTATGGAAAAACGCACCAGGCTGGACGCCATTTCCGGCTTGCCGCCGGGAAAATGATGGTACAGGGAGGCCTTGCTCAAACCACAGGCACGGGCGAGATTGGCCAGGGTGGCGCCGTCGTAACCACGCTGCACAAAAACTTCGTGCAACTGCACAAAAAGTGCATCGCGGTCATTTGTGCGGTTCTGATTCAGGGGTTCTGCCGGTGCCTGGGCCATGTCATGAATCTATCATGAAACGCGCCTGCAGCCAGGAAGCGCATCAAGGTTGTTGCAGTTCAGCCTCCAGGCGCTCGCTGGCCAGCAGCCACTCCTCTTCAAGGGATTCGACCTGCCGGCGGTATTTGCCGGCCCGCGCCAGCAGTTCATCCAGTTCCGCGGCGGGCAGCGACTGATAGGTGTCCGTATCCGCCAGGCGGGTCTCAACGTCCTGCAGTTTTGCGGCGGACTGTTCCAGCTGGCGTTCCAGTCGGCGCACCTGCTGTTGCAGCGTCCGCGCGGCATCACGCCGCGCCGCGCGCTGCTGCCGTTGCTGCCGGCGCGAATTGCCGTTGCCGCCGGCGCCCTGGGCTGCAGGGCCGGGGACGGCCTGAGCGGTCAGATATTTTTGCCGCAGGCTGGTGTAGTCATGCAGATCGCCGTTAAACGCCTGCACCCGGCCGTTGGCAACCAGCCAGAACTCATCAATCACCTGATCCAGCAAGCTGCGGTCGTGGGAGACGATAACCACCGCACCTTCGAAGTCCTGTAATGCCATCGCCAGCGCGTCGCGCATATCCAGATCCAGGTGATTGGTGGGTTCATCCAGCACCAGCAGCGCCGGCTCGTCAGCCGCCAGCAACGCCAGTACCAGACGGGCCTTTTCACCACCGCTTAGGGTGCTGATGGCACGGCTGATCATCTGGTCGTTAAAGCCCCAGTGGCCGAGATAGTCGCGCACCTGCTGTTCGCGCCAGGCGGGCTTGTGGCGGGCCATGGTCTGCAGACCGGTATCAGCGCTGCTCAGGCTCTCCAACTGGTGTTGTGCAAAGTAGCCGATTGCACAATGTTGCCCGCGCAACAGCTCACCTTGCCGGGCGGTCAGTTCGCCCACCAGAGCCTTTAACAGGGTGGATTTGCCGGCGCCGTTTTCTCCCAGCACGCCGATTCTTGCCCCCGGCAGAATCAGCTCGCTGATGTGTTGCAATACCATGGTTGCGCCATACCCCAACGCCAGATCGCGCAGGGTCATCAACGGATTCGATACTTTAGCCGGATTCCGGAAAGCCACCGCATAAGGCGACTCCAGTTGCAGCACCGGGCTGTCTTTGAGCTTTTCCAGTGCTTTGATGCGGCTTTGCACCTGTTTGGCCTTACTGGCTTTGGCGCGGAACCGGTCGACAAATTTCTGGATGTGGGCAGCTTTGGCGGCGCGCCTGGCGGCGGCCGACTGCTGCTGCATGCGCTGTTCTGCCCGCTGCCGCTCGCAGGATGAGTAGTTTCCCTGGTAGAGGCGGCCGGAACGGTTGCTGAGATACAGGGTCTGGTTGGTGCAGGCGTCGAGGAAGGTGCGGTCGTGGGCAATCAGCAGCACGGTGCCGGCAAAACGGGCCAGCCAATTCTCCAGCCAAAGGATCGCTTCCAGGTCCAGGTGGTTGGTAGGTTCGTCCAGCAACAACAGGTCGCTGGGCGACATCAGCGCCTTGGCCAGATGCAGGCGGATACGCCAGCCGCCGGAAAATTCCGCGTAGGGTTTCTGCAGATCCTCGTGCTTAAAGCCCAGGCCCGTCAGCACCGCCGCGGCATTGGCTTCTGCCTGATACCCACCCAGGTCGTCGAGGCGGGTATGCAACTCCGCCAGGCGGTTGGGGTCCGTTTCAAGCTGCAGGCGCGCCTCTACCTGGCGCAGTTCGCGGTGTCCGTCTATGGCGTAATCCAGCGCCCCGCGCTGGCTGACTTCCACCTCCTGTTGCATGTGGGATATGCGCCACTCGTCGGGCAACTCGAGATCACCCCCTTCAGGCTGCAACTCGCCGAGGATCAGCTGGAATAACGTGGACTTGCCAGCGCCGTTGCGGCCGGCCACGGCAACGCGTTGACCGGCATGCACGGCAAAATCCAGATCCTGCAGCAGAACCGTGTCGCCCCGCCTGTATGTGAGGTTTTGTACGCGCAGCATGGCGCTTCATGATCTGCCGGCGGCAGCCCGTTGTGTTATGCGGGGTGCAGACTAAACTGCCTGGGCTTCGCTGTCAGGTGCTGCCTGGTCGGTTTCGGCCCGTTGCGCGGCTCTGGGTTTCATGCGCAGGCTGTAACCCACCGGCTGTTCTGTGCTGAATTGCTCTTCTATCCAGCTGATCAGCTGTTTCCACTGGGCGGTTTCCTTGCGCGCCGCACGGATTTCTTTCATATCCACCACCCCCTGACCTATTTCAGCGGCATCCGTATACACCGGGGAGTCGCGGAATTGCGCCACTGCCGGTACGTCCAGGCAGCCGAGAAAATGCATCAGCTTGTCGTGGGTCTGGGTATTGGGTTGCACCCGGTTGGCGATCACCCCCACCGGCCGCGGGAAACTCCTGTAGATGCGGTGGGTTAACAGGTCAGCGATAAAGCGCCCGCCCGCGCGGATATCGATGGACGAGGGCAGCATCGGCACCAGGATCAAATCAGTCTGCCGCAACAGACTTTCCAGATCCCGGCCGCGCGCATTGGAGTGGCCGTCGACAATAACCAGTTCGGTACCTTCGGGCAGGCGGTGCCGGAAAGACTGGGTTTGATACATGTTCGGCCGTTCGTGTTTGGCAACAACTTCCACCGGCGGCAGGCTGGCGTCGCGTTGTTCAGCCCAGTATGTGCTGCTGGCTTGCGGATCGTTGTCCAGCAGGGCCACTTTGGTGCCCCGGCAGGCGTAAGCGACAGCTAGATTGGTGGCGATAGTGGTTTTGCCGCAACCACCTTTGCCGTTGATGATCAGTATTCTTCGCGCAGGTGAATCCATCTTCATCCCACCTCTTGTGAACCGCCGGTTATGCTGTGCTGTTTAAGCTCCCATACACCGGTTGTCCTCTACTTCTACTAAGCCCAACCCCAAGGTATCCATGCAAATCTGGCGTCCTGCCCCGGTCTTGCGCACATTACCTTACTGTTCGGCCCCCTATACCGCAGGCCGCATCCTGTCGTGGACGACCGGCGGATTTTTAGAAGTAAACGCTTCTGCACGCAGATAGAGTTTGCTTCCCCCAGAACCTTATCGGGTGCGTTATATATTTTTTTCATCCCGGCTGTTTCCATCCTTTTGTAGGATGTGTTAGCGGATGAGCACCTTTGCAGCACTATACCAGGGGAAATTTCAATTGCACTACTCACTTACGAGCACTTTGTGAGCATTTTTCTAGTGTTCGCCGCTCAAGAAATACGCAACTGCAGCAGGCGGCCATCCCCGGCCAGAGCGAGAATGACAGGTTGGTTGGCAGTAAATGCCACCTCTACGATGGCCGCGCCGGTGGCCCGCATCGGATGCCGGGTGCCGGAGTCCCAAAGCTTCAGCCGTTGTCCGGTGCGCATGTCAAACAGGGCAACCTGGCGGTTCGCATAGCCGACCGCCAGCTGGCTTTCGTCCGCTGAAAACCCTGCAGATACGGCGCCGTGATTGATGCCGTTGTGCAGAGTGTGCAGCAAGCGGCCGGTGTTATTGTCCCAGACGGCCACCAGGTCTCCTTGCGCGGCGGTAAAAGAGAAATTCCCCTGGGGTGAAATCTCCACCTTGCGCACCGGGTTGCCGTGCTGAAATGTGTGTACTGCTTTGTGAGTGTTCAGCGACCACAATACCGCAGTGTTGTCGTCACTGCCGGTCAGGCCGAGTTCGCCGTTGTTGCTGACGGCTACGGAACCCACCTGGCCTTGATGCAGGAAGGTATGCTGATAGCTGCCGTCCTGGGCGTTAAACAATACCGCGCTATGGTCCTGCATACCCATCAGCACGTGGCTGTTGTCGTTCAGCACAGCCACGTCCAGCACCGCGCCTGGGGTCGCCCAGTAATTTATCGCCTGCCCGTTGGTGGTATCCCATAACACCAGAGTGCGCGGGTCGGTGGTGACCGCGCGGCTGCCGTCGGGGGAAAATCCAGCCGCCACCAGTTGCGCCTGCTCACCTGCTTCATGGGACCAGTTATACAACCGTTCGATGTCTTTCATCCGCCACAGGCTGGCGCCGTGATTCAGGGAACCCACCACCGCCAGTTCGGCGCGGCTGGACAATGCGGCCGTATAGAAGCCCTGCGCTGCCAACTCCCAGCTGCGGGCGGGCTGTTCTGCAAAACAGCCACCCAGGTAGACGCTCAGAGCGGCGTAGAGCAGGGGTCGGTGCAAAGCGCGTGGTTTCATGGTTACTGCCGGATCAGCTTAACAACCACTTCGTCTTCGACTTCAAAACGCACTTCCAGCGCCATGGCCAGCTCTTCCAGGTCGTCTTTCAACTGCTGCAGATCCGGGGCCAGGGTGGCTGCGTACCGCTCGGTAAACTCCAGCAGCGTCTGGGTATTGTTCTGCAGTGCAACAATCTGATGCGCTTCCGCTTCACAGCCGTTCAACAGGCGGAAGTGCCCGTAAGACAGATAGTCGGTCAGGGATTGCACAAAGCGCTGACAGATCGCCTGGGTCAGGTCGGCGTGCCGTGCGTCGATACTTCTTTTCAATTTCAGCAGATAACTCAGCAGCACGGAGCGGCTGCGGATCATATTGCGCGCGGAGTTACCTTGGCCTATACGCGCCGCGGGTGTTAATGCCGGGCCGATGTAAACCGGCTGCCCGGCCGCTTCTGTTGGACGAACTTGTGTTTGCATTCCCTCACCATGTAATGCCTATTGGTCTAGGAAAAATAGCAGGGATTAAGCAAAGTGCGAGTCAGCGGCCCAGCAGGCGGAATTGATTTACAGCGCAGATCAGCAGCATTACAAAGCCGATTAACATCCAGCCGGGGATGGAAATGCCCAGCAGCGACCAGCTCACCTGCGCACAGTCGCCGGTGCCGGACATCATGGCCTGTAACACATCGCTGAGCGGGAACGCTTCCAGCATGTACTGCAGATCCGGCCCGCACGCCGGGTGTTGATCCACGGGCAGACTTTGCAGCCACAGTTGCCGGATGGAAAAGTACGCGCCGGCGACGCATGCTGCCATCGTCAACACCGGGTAAATGCCCAGCCGCGGGTTGTGCAGCAAGGCGATATAGCTGATCAGCCCGGCTGCCACCACCCACAGCCGCTGCATCATGCACAGCGGGCAGGGGGCCAGCCCCATGACATGTTCCATGTACAGGGCGATGACCAGAAAGCCGCCGGCCAGCAGGCAGGCGAAGGCGGCCCACTGCTGGGGTAACCCGCCGCTGAAGCCGAAGTTCAGTATGTTTTTCATGTGATGTTCAGCACAACCTTGCCCACCGCACGCCGTTCCGACAGACAGTTTAACGCCTCGGCATATTCGCTGAAGGGATATTCCATACCGACCAGCGGGTTAATTTTACCGTCCGCGAAAAAGTCCATAATCTCAGCAAAATTCTGCCGGCTATCAGCGGGGAAACGGGCGGAAAAAGCGCCGTAAAACACCCCCACCACCTGGCAGCTTTTAAGCAGCACCAGATTGGTTGGCACGCGGGGGATGTCGCCGCCGACAAAACCGATCACCAACACCCGTCCGTACCAGTTGATGCAGCGCATACACTGATCGAACAGCGGCCCGCCGACCGGGTCGTAAATCACGTCCGCGCCCTGGCCGCCGGTTAATTCTTTCACTTTGTCCTTGAGCTCACCGTCCGCGTAGTTCACCAGCTCGTCAGCGCCGGCATTGGCGGCCACGGCAAGCTTCTCATCGGTACTGGCGGCGGCAATGACGCGGGCGCCCATCGCCTTGCCCAATTCCACGGCGGCGATGCCTACGCCGCCAGCCGCGCCCAGCACCAGCAGATTTTCGCCGGGCTGCAGGTTGGCACGCTGCTTGAGCGCGTAATAGGAGGTGCCGTAGGTGGTATTTATGCCCGAGGCCTGGGCAAAACTCATGGCTGCCGGCTTGCGCCGCAAGGCGGTTGCGGGCACGACAATCTGTTCCGCAAAACAGCCGTGGCCGGTGCCGCCGAAAACCTCATCACCGGCCTGCCAATCGGTGACGTCTTCCGCCGCAGCTTCAACCACACCGGCAAACTCGCCGCCGGGTGAAAACGGGAAGTCCGGCAGTGACTGGTACTTGCCCTGCACCATCAGCACGTCAGGGAAGTTCAGCGCGGCGGCGTGTACCCGCACTTTAACCTGACCGCTGCTGACGGCGGGTTCCGGAATGTCTTCCACAACCAGGTTTTCAGCGGGTCCAAATGACTTACACAACACTGCTTTCAAAACTGCCCCCAGAGGATTCTGCTTATGCCGGTGGCAAGGTTACTGGTGGATTTGCAATGGTCAACTATGCTTAAGGCGGTTGAGTGGACTTAAGTCGCAAATTTCAGGAGGAAATGATGCAGCAGCATGCCGAAGCCAGAGTACGGGTGTGGGCAGCCTTGGCGCTCAGCATGACGGGGCTGCTGGTAGTGCAGCTGGCCAATGCGGCGGGTGCCGCGGACACGCCGCGAGCCATTGGCGGGGTGGTGCGTTACGTGGAACTCAAACCCACCTTTGTGGCGAACTTTGGCGTTTCCGACGCCGGCGCGCTGCGCTACGTGCGCGCGGATGTCACGGTCAGGGTGTCCAACAAGGATGCCGAGTACGCCGCCCGCTATCACTTGCCGGCGTTGCGTAACCGGCTGGTGCTGCTGTTGTCGCGGCAGGATGAGTCCGCGGTCTCCAGTGCCTCCGGCAGGGAAACCTTAAAAGCTGAAGCGTTGCAGGAGCTGCGGGAGGTTCTGGAGGCGGAAGAAGGGGAACCGCACATCGACGACCTGATGTTTACTAATTTTGTGGTGCAGCGATAACGTCAAATGCGTTCCAGCCCTGCCACCTGGTCCGCAGATCCGGATAAAAAGCGGCAAAATCCGCACCGCTATCTTCGCGTAACGCGCTGCAGGCGCGGCTGACCTCCTGCTGCATGGCCTGCCTTCCGAGCCGCCGCAGCACCGACCGCAAGCCGCGTTCCACATTTTCCCAGTTGTCATAACGGCTCAGCAGATCCGTTTCCAGCATATAGTCGAGAAATCGTTTTGCGTTGGCGGTCATATAGGGCTGGTGCCGCTGCAAACTGGCGTAGCAGCGCCTGCTGAAATCGGTTAGAGGTTCCGCATAATAGTCGTGCCAGCGCAGAGTCAGATGGTAGTCCGCCAGAATATCGACAAAAATGGGCGCCAGGCGGCGCAACTCAGCGGGGAAGCGCCGGCTGCAGGTTTTGATGCCCGCATGTTGATTGGATACCGCGTCTACTTTGCGGTGCAGGCACACGCCCGCCTGCAGGGCGGCAGGCCAGGCTGAGTTGATGCGGCCTTTAACAAAGTCGCCGATCACCGCGCCGGCCAGCAGGCCGTCCGCTGCCGCCGGTTGCACGTGCCAGGCGTCTGCGGCATCCGTCGCCAGGGCGCAGTGAGCCAGGAAGTTCATGGCTGGTTTACCGCGCCTTACAGTGCCAGGTAGTGCTGCAGAAATTCGTCAAAGCTCTCCTGATCCGCGGCTTCAATTTCCTGTTGGCGCACCAGGGACTGGCGCACCTCGTCTTGAAAAGCTTCACTTTGCGCGCCGCTCAGCGGATGGTCGTCGAAGTAAGCCCGGTGCGCGATGGCCTGGTTCATGCTGAAGCGGAAAAAGGGAATGGATTGTTCACGCATGGCTTGCAACACCCGGGCGGACGGCGTGTGTGCGGGGTTATCCAGTTTGGCGCGCTGGGTGGCGGTACTTTGCTGATACAGGCTGCCGCCGCCGGCGCTGTCCAGGCTGGCCGCCAGGCTGTCACAAGCCTGCAGGATTTCAGCCGCCCATGCAGTCAGTTCCACCGTCTGTCCGCTGCCGGTTTCAGAACCCGCCGGCCTTTCCAGCTGCAGGCCGGGCTGCCGGCCGTTTTCCACCACCGCCAGTTGATTGCGGTTGATGCGCTCGATCTCAGCTTCACAGTCGTCGGGGCTTTCAGCCAGCAGGCACAGCAGCAGAAAAGTGTCGAGAAAACGCATTTCCTCTTCGCTGATGCCGGCAGCTAAAAACGGGTTGAGATCCATGCAGCGCACTTCCACATATTCAACGCCGCGCGCGCGCAGGGCGGTAATCGGCCGTTCCCCGGAGTGGGTACGGCGCTTGGGCCGGATGGTGCCGTAGAATTCGTTTTCGATCTGCAGCACGGATGTATTCAGCTGCTGGTATTTGCCGTCTTTGAGCACGCCGTGGGCCTTATATGCCGGGTATTCCCAGCGTAGGGCGTCCTCCATGGAGCGGGTATATTCGTCCAGGGAATTGTAGGAGATCTTCAACTGGCTCTGAGCATTACTCTGGTAACCCAGCGGCCCCATGCGCAGGCTGGTGGCATAAGGCAGGTGTTGGGAGCCTTCGTCAAAAGGCTGCAGCCGGTGCTGCAGGTGGCGGGTGAAGGAACGGCATACGGCGGGGGAGGCGCCGAACAGGTAGATCAGCAGCCAGGACCAGCGGCGGAAATTGCGGATCAGGCTGAAGTAACTGCTGGTGATATTGTCCTGGCCGCGGATACCCAGCGCTTCCCATAACTGCGGCGGCAGCGAGAAGTTATAGTGGATGCCGGAAATGGTCTGCATCAGGCGCCCGTAACGCAGGCCCAGGCCCAGCCGGTATACGGTTTTGGCGGTGCCGATGTTTGATGTGCCGTAACGGCCCACCGGTATTTCCTGGTCCGCGCCGACGATACACGGCATGCTGCTGGGCCACAGCAACTCGTCGCTGATGCCCTGGTAAACAAAGCGGTGCACGTCGGTAAGCTGGGCCAGGCAGTCTTCCGGGTTGTCATGCACGGCGGTAATCAATTCCAGCTGGGCCTCGGAAAAATCCGTGGTGATGCTGGGGTGGGTCAGCGGGGAGCCCAGTTCAGCGGGATGCGGCAGGCTTGAAAGCGAGCCGTCCTGGCTGACCCGCAGGCTTTCTTTTTCCACGCCCCGCAGCAGCCGGTTGGCGCCAGATTCCGGGTCCGCGAGAGTGGCGAGATGAGTGGAGTTGATCTGCACGCTGTATCGCCGTGATGTTGGGTTGGCTACGTTAGGGCGAAGCCGGGTTGGGGTCAACCGGGAAGCACTTCACATACCTTCAGGCCTGGGGCCCTGCCGCAACGATGCCGGGATCAACATCAAATTTGCCGAAGTTGTCCACAAACTTTGCGATCAGAGTTCGGGCGGCCTCGTCGTAAGCGGCCGGATCGGACCAGGCTTTGCGCGGATTCAGCAATCCGGCATCTACGCCGGGTACCGCCACCGGTATGTCCAGATTAAACCCGTCCAGGTGTTCGGTGCTGGCATCAGCCAGGGCACCGCTCTGAATGGCGGCAATGATCGCCCGGGTAACGGGGATACTGAAGCGTTGACCGACACCATAACCGCCGCCGGTCCAGCCGGTGTTCACCAGGTACACACGCGAGTTGAATTCCTGGATGCGCTTGATCAGCAGGTCCGCGTAGACACCTGCGGGACGCGGGAAAAACGGTGCGCCGAAGCAGGTGGAGAAGGTCGCTGAATAAGCTTCCGTGGAGCCGATTTCCGTGGAGCCCACCTGCGCGGTATAGCCGGACAGGAAGTGGTATGCCGCGGCCTGCTCCGAGAGGATGGAGACCGGCGGCAATACACCGCTGACGTCACAGGTCAGAAAAATAATGTTGTTGGGCTCTCCGGCGCGGTTTTCAGGCACGCTTTCCGCAATATTCGCCCGCGGGTAACAAGCGCGGGTGTTCTCAGTCAGGGAGCTGTCGGTATAGTCGGGATCGCGGCTTTCTTCATCGATCACCACGTTTTCGACAATGGCGCCAAAGCGTATGGCGTCGTATATCACCGGTTCGTTTTCACGGCTCAAGTCGATACATTTGGCGTAGCAGCCGCCCTCAAAATTGAATACGGTGCCTTTGCCCCAGCCGTGTTCGTCGTCACCGATCAGCAGGCGGCTCGGATCCGCGGACAGGGTGGTTTTGCCGGTTCCGGAAAGACCAAAAAACAGCGTCACATCCCCCTCATCTCCCATGTTTGCGGAACAGTGCATGGGCAGCACGTCTTTTTCCGGCAGCAGGAAATTCAGTACCGAGAACATGGATTTTTTCATTTCACCCGCATAACGCATGCCGGCGATCAGCACCTTGCGTTGGGCGAAGTTCAGCATCACGGTACCGTCGCTGTTGGTGCCGTCGCGTTCCGGCACACACTGGAATGTGGGTGCGTTCACAATCTGCCAGACTTCCTTGTTGTGGGGATTGTAATAGTCGGGGGTGATAAACAGGGCCCGGCCGAACAGCGAGTGCCAGGCGAATTCAGTGGTCACCTCGATGGGCAGGTAGTGTTCCGGGTCGGCGCCGACGTGCAGGTTGGAGGTATAACTTTCGTGGCTGCTGATATGTACCTGTACCCTGTCCCAGAGCGCGTCGAATTTGTCCTGGGGAAACGGCTGGTTGATGGCGCCCCAGTCGATGGCGTCGGAGGTGGACGGTTCATCCACGATAAAACGGTCTTTGGGCGAACGGCCGGTGCGGTGTCCGGTTTCAACCACAATGGCGCCGTTGCTGGCAAAGCGACCTTCCCCGCGCATAACAGCATGTTCCGCCAGCGTAGCCGTGGTCAGGTTGGAATATGTGTCCTTTCGAATTGGGGTCTCTATTTCAGCTGCCATATTGGTCCTATGTTCATTCACCTTTGGTTTAGTTGCCGGCAATGGTTGCGGGCGGGTTGAGAGCGTCTCTGCGACGGCTCACCGCACCGTTGGTATAGGGCTTCCACTAAACAAAAAGGATAATCTCCGGAGTAATTATTCTATTGACCGGTGTGATTGCGCTTTGCCTGTCTTTGTACGGCTTTTGTTAGGATTTTTCGGGATTATGCAGCCTCGCTAATTCATTGTATAGCGTGGCTGCCGCCGCGGGTTTACCCCGGGTTCAGTGGATCTGGTCGACCTGCCCGCCGGTTGCGCCGCCGCTGCGTTGTGGCCCGGGCGGCTGGGCGGTTAACTGGCTGATGTCAACCGCATCATAGCCGTAGCGTTTGCCGCAGAACTGGCAATCGACGGTAATCTCACCCTGCTCAGCAAGCATGTCCGCAAGCTCCCGCTCGCCCAGCAGGCGCAGGGTGCGGTCGGTTTTTTGCCGGTTGCAGGTGCAGCGGTAAACCAGTTGCCGCCCTTCGTGCAGGCGGCACGGCAGTTCCGCGAACAGGCGGCGCAGCAGTTGTGCCGGGCTCAGGGTGCCCAGTTCCCCGGCGCTGACCGTGTCGGCTACAGCTTCGATGGTACGCCAGGCTTCATCATGGGCAGCCAGCGCAACCTCGCCGGCCAGATCCGCGCTGGGCAGACGCTGCAGGCACAAGCCGGTAACACTGTTGCCTTGTCTATTGCCTTTTTCATGGTCTTTGGTATGGGTTGCCCCACCTTCCGCGTGGGCAAAAAACAGGCGCGTGGGCAGCTGCTCGGAATGGGCAAAATAGTCTTCCAGATTGGCCGCCAGACCCGGCCGGGTAAGCGGCACAAAAGCCTGATAAGTCTGTTTTCCGCTGTCGGCCTGGGGAATCAGCGAAAGTGCCAGTTGCGGCACGGTACCACCGGTACCCTGCAGCCAGGATAAAAGTTCGTCGGGCCTGGCGGGCGCTGCGGCACCATCCTCAGCAAAGTGGGCAATGCCGCGCAGCAACTGGTGTTCCCGGCACTCAGCCAGGGTCTGGCGCAGGCTGCCGCCGCCCTTGGACTGCAGCGCCACGGCGCCGTCAAACTTCAGGTTGTCCGCCAGCATGGCCACCGCGGTGAACATTTCCCCCAGCAGGCGCTGCACCGCGGCTGGATAATCCTGAACCGAGCAGGCGTCAGCCAGCGTCTGGTGCAACCGCACCCACTGGCCGCGCACCGGCAGTTCATCAAAGGAAAAGCGGTGCAGAACGTCAACATGAAGCTGCTCCGCGCTCACGGGTTATCCGGCGCCGGATTCGACTTCAGCTTGCGGATATCGCGGCGTTGTTTTTTTGACGGCTTCTGACTGGGTACCTGTAACCCGGCCCGCTCCATGCTGCGCTGGGCGCGTTGGCGTTCACGCAATTCGATGCTTTCCGCGGTCTCTTCATACAGGGTGCAGGCAACCTTGGCCGGACCGCGCTTATCGGACAGTCTCAGCACCACAACCTGTTGCTCTGCCGGACCCCTGCGCACACTCAAAGCCTGGCCGACGCGGATTTCCTTGGACGGTTTTACCCGTTTGCCGCCGACCTGCACCTTGCCGCCCTCGATTGCGCTCTTGGCCAGCGAGCGGGTTTTAAAAAAGCGTGCCGCCCACAGCCAGCGGTCGATGCGTACGCTGGCTGCGGTGTCGTTTTGCGGGTTGGATTGTGGCGTGTCTCTCAGGTCCGATTCTGCTGAGGAGTGTGGCACTGGGGATAGATATCGGTAAAACAATTAAAGCTAGGATAACTCAAATCGTGCCGTTCCGGGCGGTCGGAATCCGGCAAAGATACACACAGCAGGTGGCGGATACCGGCCCGGGCGGCGGCATCCAGCACCGGCTCGTTATCATCCACGAACAGGGTGCGGGCCGGGTCGTAAGGGTGGTGCCGCTGCAGTTGCCGCCAGAATTCAGGGTCTTCTTTCGGGTAGCCGTAATCGTGGCTGGAAACCACCGCATCCACCTCATTACAGATGCCCGTGTGACGGTGTTTGATGTCAACGGAGTCGCGGTGGGCGTTGGTGGCGATAATCGCCGGGCGGCGGCTGTCGCGCAGCCAGTTCAAAAAGGCGCGTGCGCCGCAGCGGTAGTCGATCATGTGCGGAACAAGGTTATGCACACCGGTCATATCGATGCCGCAGTAGCTGCTCCAGTAGTCAAAGCTGTAGAACCTGATGGTGCCGTGAATTTCGCGCATATGGTGCTGCAGTTGCTGCTTGGCTTCGGTGACCTGAATGTCAGCGGCGCTGGCAAAAGCGGCTGGAACCAGGTCGTTCCACACATGGTTGTCGTAGTTCAGATCGATCAGCGTGCCGTCCATGTCCAACAGCACGGTGTCGATGGCGGTCCAATCGAGCATGGGCTCTGCAGACCGGATGTTGTTCAGCGGGGTAGCGTTAGCTTGCATAAAACGGGTGTTGTCCTTGTTACTGCTCAGTTTTGCCGCAGGCGGCCTTTTTTGTGTGGGGATAAGACCGCTTGGATAAGCAAAAGTTTGTCCTACAAATGAAAGCGAAGGCGATTGGCTCGAATTGTTTCTCTTTAGTCTCTATAAGGTTACGCACACTTTATTATAATCGTGTTAGATAATAATGACGAACTGCGGGCTTTGTGACCCGCGTCCAGGGAATTCAGGTAAGGAATGCGTATGCAAGCTGATCATCAGGCGCAGCTGGTGGACATTGTCACCCGGGCCGGGCAGGCAATTCTGCAGATCTACGGCAGTGATTTTGAAGTCGAAAACAAAGCGGATGAATCACCCCTCACACAGGCCGATCTGGCTGCCCACAGGATTATTGTGCAAGGCTTGCAGGCTGCAACGCCGGACATACCGGTAGTCTCGGAAGAATCGACGCCGCCGCCGTTCAGTGAACGGGCCGCCTGGCCGCGCTACTGGTTGGTGGACCCGCTGGACGGCACCAAGGAGTTTGTAAACCGCAACGGTGAGTTCACCGTCAACATAGCGCTGATCGAAGGCCATCAGGCGGTTTACGGCATTGTCGGGGTGCCGGTGCAGGACAAAATCTACGTCGGCGATGTTGCCGCCCGCAAGGCCTGGGTACTGGACGGCGGGCAGCAGCGGGAAATCCGCGGCCGGGCCATGCAGGCGGCGCAGCAGCATGATCTGGTCGTGGTGGCCAGCCGCAGTCACGGCGGTGAACGCCTGGAGCAATACATCGACGAGTTGGCGGCGCCGTTTCGCAATGTCACCCGCACGCCGGTGGGCAGTTCGTTGAAACTGTGTGTACTGGCTGCTGGTGAAGCGGATTGTTATCCGCGGCTGGGACCGACCAGCGAATGGGATATTGCGGCAGCCCATGCGGTATTGCGTGCTGCCGGCGGTGAGGTATACAGCTTTGACCGTCAGGTGCTGGCCTATAACGCCAAGGAAAACATTCTGAACCCGGAATTTGTTGCTGTGGCGGATGCGGGTTTCGACTGGTGGGGCATCCTGCCCGTACAACCGGACGGTGGTCACACGGTTTAGGCGCACACGCAATCGGCTGAAGCGCGCATACGGTGTTAACGGGGGGGGGGAGAAGGTTGGCCTCAACTAGCCGGGCTGTACGTGGTGTAATCGCCCTGCCGAGGAGAATAACACTGTATGTTCATACAGCGCCGGCTAGTGAGGATTGCTAGGATACAGAAAACTCAAATAAAAAAAAGTGGCAATTCACACCTGATTTGAGCCGGTTTAGAAATCTCTTTTCAGTTCAATACGTTAGCGAATCGCAATCCATAATTTCTTCATTTTTCACGCTTACAAACAGGGTACATGTTTTCACACATTGCTGTTTGTTTGTGCCGTGGTGATGCCCGACACTGGTTGTCAGGCGAATTGTTCAAAAGACAAGTGCCGGTGGTCCGCTTGGGACATGTGCGGAGCCGCCAGGAGAGAACTTTTTGCGTTGAAATCGGCAGAGCTACAAGAATAAGCGCCGTAGCGCAGCAGACAGTGCGCTGCGCAGGTCCGCAGCCGGATTTTCCTCGCGGTCACAAGGATTTGATCACCCGCTTTGCGGGAGTTCGATGTTGTGGAGTCCGCATGGGAGACGTGAGTGGACCAGATTAACAAGCACCAGCCCCTTGAGGCGGGTGGTGACAGCGCTGAATCAATGCCGGTGTCGGGATCCGAACCCCTGCATGGTAATGAAGCGTTTGCCCGGGGTGTGGCTTTTTTCAGTCCGTATCTATTCTGGATTACGATCAGCGTGTTGGTCGCGGGGATATTGCTGGTCGGTTAGCGCGGCCTAGGCGAACTCGCGGCGCATCAGCCATTTCAGCGCCTGATCGTATTGATCAAACAGTTCCGTTTTATCCATGCTGCAGGACATGTGATACAAACCGGCCAGAGACAACTGGTCCAGGCTATCGTCAATTACAATGGCGATGCTGGAACTCACCCGCGGGCGGTAAGTCTCCAGGACAAATTTTCTGAACCTGGCGGAAGTCTGCTGATTGCGGCTCAGCGTTAAGCCGCGCAGGTCCACCAGTTGCGGCAGATCGGCGTCAAAACTCGGGTCATCCAGTAACTGCGAGCCAAGCTTGCAAGCTTCGGAAATCTCAACGTCGGTGGAGCCGGTGATGGTCACCAGCCCCTCTTCGTGATTGATATGGTAGCCACAGGGCATAGCTGATTGTCCGTTCTTCAGTTCAACTCGGGTTGCAATTCCGGCGCCCGGGATCTTGCAACATCCTTGTCTAATATAGGCGAGTTCCACGGTCAGGAGTGTGCGGCGGTACCGCTATTGGCCAACTGGATGGCAAAAAATCGGTGCAACTGGAACAATGCACACAATTTTCCTCAGGATGACAGGATATGCGGGAGCAGCTGCTCAGCCGGGCTGAAGCTGCGGGAGCCGTACTGCGTGAACATGCCGACTGGGCGGAGCAGCACGGCAGACTTCACAAGAA
Organism: Pseudomonadales bacterium; assembly: GCA_028279305.1. Classification (GTDB taxonomy): domain Bacteria; phylum Pseudomonadota; class Gammaproteobacteria; order Pseudomonadales; family Azotimanducaceae; genus UBA4421. The sequence continues at coordinate 3,803 of JANQOA010000248.1, read as the reverse complement.
CAGCATCGCGGCTTTGTGCAAGGCAGGTGTGCCCCGTTTGTATCTGCCTGAGAGCCTGGGTGGTTACCAGGTAGATCCCACCACCTGTGGTCTGGTCTGCGGCGTGCTGGCGGCGGCTGATGCAGCGGCGGCCTGGCACGTAATGGTTTATAACGCCGCGCGCTTGATGGCGGCCGGCTGGCCGGCTGCCATGGTGGAAAGGCTGTGGGGGGAGAATCCGGATGCCATGGTGGCGGCCAGCGGGCACACGCCCTTTGAGGGGCGCCGTGACGGTGATGTGTACGTGGTTTCAGGCCAGAATAGTTTTGTCAGCGGTTGCCACCATGCGGACTACGTGATGTCACCCATGCTTGCGGACGGGCAGTTGTTTACCGTTGCGGTACCCGCGGCGGAGATTGAAATTGTAGATAACTGGGACACCATGGGCATGCGCGGTACGGGCAGTAACGATGTGCGGCTGCAGGAGGCGCGCGTTCCGGCGGAGTTGGCAGCGCCGCTGCCGCAACCGCAAAGCCCGCCCAACCGCTACTACCAGGGCACCTTGTACCAGTGTCCTTCCCGGGTGGTGTTTGCCACCTATGTGCCGGTCGCTTTGAATCTGGCGGAGCGGGCCATTGCGGAGCTTGAGCAACTCGCAGCGGCCAAAGTGCCTTATGCCAGCGACCATAAACTGGCCCGGCGCGCGCTGGCGCAGCACCACTATGCCCGGGCGTTGGCCCTGTGGCGCAGCGCCAGCAGTTATTTTTACCAGTCGCTGGATTCGGTATGGGCCCAGGCCGGTAGCGGCCGGCCTTTTACCCCGCGGCAGAAGGCGGACCTGTATCTGGCCGGCGTGCACGCCATGCAAGCCAGTGCGGAGGCGGTTAAACAGGTGATGGATGCAGCGGGTTCCAGCAGCCTGCGCAAAGGCACGCCGCTGGAACGCATTCACCGCGACATGGAAACCCTGCGGCACCACGGTTTTGCCAACGAATCCCGTTACGCCAGCGTGGCGCAGGTACACTGGGACGTAGAATTGGATTACCCGCTGCTGCTGCGCTGAACACGGACACCGGCGATGTCACGAACGACGGGTACAAACAACAGGTACAAGCGGCAGGTACCAGCGGCACAGAAGGTGAAGTTTTGAAGTATGTTGTTTACGGCGCAGGTGGAATTGGCGGGGTAGTGGGCGGCCGCCTGCACCAGGTTGGCCGGGCTGCCACGTTGATTGCCCGGGGTGAGCACGCGCGCGTGATGCGCGAACGGGGCTTACGTCTGATCGGTGTGGAGGGCAGCCATCAGTTGCAGGTGCCGGTGGTGACCCAGCCCGCGGCGTTGCAGTTTGACCCGCAAACGGTAGTGCTGTTGTGCGTGAAATCGCATCAAACCCAGCAGGCTCTGGTTGATCTGGCGGCGCAGCCGGGGTCCGCGGACAGCCATGTGGTGTGTCTGCAGAATGGCGTCGCGAATGAAGCGCTGACGCTGCGTTTCTTCCGCAACACCTACGGCACGGTGGTTAATCTGCCGGCCCTGTTCCTGACCCCGGGTGAGGTGGTGACCCATGCCCAGGGGCACGGCGGTATATTGGATACCGGTTGTTATCCGCAGGGCGTAAATGCCGTGGTGGAGGAAATTACCGCGGATCTGCGTGATGCCGGTTTCAGCGCCCGGCCGGACGCAAAAATCATGCGCAAAAAGTACGCCAAGCTGCTCAACAATCTGGGCAACCTGGTGCAGGCGGCGCTGTCACCGCTGGATGAGGGCTCCACCTCAACCCGGGGTGAGGATATCAGGCAACTGCATCGGCAATTGCGCACCGAGGCACTCGCCTGTTACGCGGCAGCCGGCATCGACTGTGCGGGCCGTGAAGAAGTCCGGGCCAGACGCGAAGGTGTGTATCAGATGGGCCGCATTCCGGGATACGAGCGCAATGGCGGCTCGTCCTGGCAGAGCCTGGCGCGGGGTACCGGAGACATTGAAACGGAGTTCCTGAACGGCGAAATCTGTTATCTGGGGCGCCGCCACGGCGTGCCCACGCCGGCTAACGACGTTTGTGTGCAGGTGGCGAGGGAATTGGTCAGCAATCAATCCGCGCCCGGAGTGTATACCGCGGCGCAGCTGCAGGCGCGCATCGATACGGCGCGGCAGCAAGCCGGCGGCTGATTCAACAGGTCTGTTTGCGGGCTTGTTTGAGGGCGCGCTCCCGCTGCTGCAGCGCACGGCTTTCACTCAGCTTGTAACCCGCGCGGCGCTGGGCGGCCAGCGCACGTAGTTTATCCTCCAGCTCGCGGCAGGCGGCCTGTTGTGCCTGCTGCCGGGTGTGATGCTGGCGCTGTTGCTGCTGCCGCCGGCGTTGCGCCTGCCGGCGCGCTGCCGCCGCGCTGGACAGCGCCTGGAGTTTCTGCAGTTCGTCAGCCCGCAACGGCGGTAAACTCACAGCCGGCTGGGGGTCGATTTGATGCTGTTTACCGCCGGGGCAGGGGCGGTCCGTATATGTGGTTTCACCGTCTGCGCCTTTGCAGTAGATAATTTCTGTTGGCGGTGAAGCCTGTACGCAGAGGGTTGGCAAAAAGCTCAAGCACAGGAACAGCGTTGTTCCGCGGATATTCCACATAGAGTTTCCGGCAAGGGGGTTGGAAACGTCAGCTTATGCCGGACAGTCGGGCCGTGGCTGCCGGAGGCAGCGTTAAACTTTTGTAAGAAAGTGGCGTTTGTGTCATCCAGGTGACATACAACAATCCGGATTTAGCGCAGCATACCCAGCCATGGACACACCACCACAGGGATGTGGACCCGCCTCAAGAAATACGGGCTGAAGGTTCAAGCAGGTGGTTGTCGCATTGTGTAAAGGCAGGAAAAGCCGCTTAAGAGCTGAGGCCGTATGCAGATGCAAAGGGAAATGGGTTTGAAAACACGCACATACCTGCTGGCCCTGGCCGTAATTGGCCTGGGACTGAACGCGGGCCTGGCGTTACTTAATTTGTACTAGATTTGTACCAGGCCGGAAGCCGCCAACAGGGAAGTAGGCGGCACCGGTTTTGCTCCGGCCGGTTTGGCCGGTTTCGGTTTGGCCGGTTTAAAGTGAGGCCAGCCAATCGTCGTCTGAACCCTCACTGATATTCTCGAACAGCGGTGTAGACAGATAGCGTTCAGCGGTATCCGGCATCATCGCCAGAATGACAGACCCGGGTTCTGCCGTTGCGGCCACTTTCAGCGCCGCGGTCAGCGTTGCACCGGCGGACACACCAACAAAAATGCCTTCCTTCTGCGCCAGCGCCAGCGCGTTGTCGATGGCTTCGCCGTCGTTCACGGGAATGATCTCATCCGCCACCTCCCGCTCCAGCACTTCGGGGATGAAGTCCGGGGTCCAGCCCTGGATCTTGTGGGGTGACCATTCGCCGCCGGACAGAAGGGCCGCCTGTTCCGGCTCGGTGGCGATAACCTTCAACTCCGGACGCGCGGCTTTCATGACCCGGCCGGCGCCGCTTAAGGTGCCGCCGGTACCCCAGCCGGTGACCCAGTAGTCCAGCCGTTCACCGGCAAACTCACGCAGAATCTCGGGGCCGGTGGTGTTGGCGTGATAAGCGGGATTGGCGGGGTTTTGAAATTGACGGGCCAGAAACCAGTTATGCTGCTCAGCCAGTTCTTCCGCCTTGCGCACCATACCGGAGCCGCGCTCCGCCGCCGGCGTGAGGATGACCTTGGCGCCCAGACCGCGCATGATTTTTCGCCGCTCCACGGAAAAGCTCTCAGCCATGGTGGCGACAAAGGGGTGGCCCAACACCGCGCAGACCATGGCCAGGGCAATGCCGGTATTACCC
>JANQOA010000240.1 GCA_028279305.1 Pseudomonadales bacterium | reverse complement strand
CAAGAGCGGAGGAAGGGGAGCCGGGAGGGCCGGCGGCGTGAGCGCCGTAACCCCCACGTCCTGTGATCCCGGAGCAGGAAACTGTATCTCTGACAGTTTGAAAACCTAGAACTTGGGTAGAACCGAGCGCCGTTGCAGATCCCGAAGCCAGTGGCAGAAGCTCTCCCCGGAGTCATAAGTCTCCGTAAACCCGGCCTGTTTAATCTTGATGCTGCTGACAAATGCCGGTGCTGGAGGGGTGGTGGCGTGGGTGGCAAAACACAGGTCCGCGTAGTGGTGTGACTCCCCCAGCAATGCCGTCAACGGCAGGGGTTGCAGGTTGTGCTTTGCGCAGATGCCGCGCCACAAGGATTCGCGGGCGGGCAGGTATTCGGCCAGGCTCACCGGTTGCGGCGGCTCGGTGGTGTCAGCGTCAGCCAGGCCCATGGTGTTGAGGATCGCCGGCCACATGTCGCGCCACAGGAATACCTCGCCGTTGGTCAGGTTGTAGGTTTCACCGGCAGCCGTGGGCGCGGCGGCTGCCCAGACGCAGGCGTTGGCCACCAGCCGCACGTCAGCGGCTTCCCACACCCAGTCCGGGCCGCCGGGAAATCCGCAGGGTAAGCTTTCCGTATGACGCATGGCCAGATACGCACCCACCACCGGCGGCAGGTTCATGACTACGCCGTGATTGGGGCCGACAATCAGCTGCGGGCGCAGGATGGTGTAGCAGAAGCCGCCGGCGGCGGCCTTGTCGGTGAGGTAGTCTTCATGCAGCCAGTAAAAGTTGGGGTGCGGTACCCGCGGCTGGGCTTCCCGGGCCGGTACGCGCATGGGTTGCACCGCTGCGCCGTAAGCCTTGGTGCCCTGCAGAAGGGTCACGTGGCGCAGCTGCGCCTGGCTGCACAGCGGTTCCAGCAGATTACGCAGCATGGCGCCGTTGGTCTCAATCTGCACGGGGTCGGACCAACCGGCAATCAGGCCGGGCAGTTCGTAAACCGCGGTATAGACCACATGAGTGACGTCGCGCAGCTGGGCAGCCGCCCGGGCGCAAGTCCGGGGGTCGGTCAGGTCCAGGGCAATATGGGTGCAGGACTGCGCGGCCAGCAGTTCCGGCGGCCGCCGGCTGGCGGCAATCACCTGCCAGCCCGCAGCGGCAAAAGCAGTTGCCGCGGCTGTGCCGACCAGCCCGCTGGCACCGGCAATCAGTACAGTTGGCTTGTGTGGGTCTGCCACCTGTGCAGCGGCGGGTCAGGTGGCGGTAATCTGCGGATAAGCCGGATCCCACAGGCTGTCCGCCAGATGTGCTTCCACCTGCTCAGCCGCGGTGTTGGCAATACCTTCCTGCAGGGCCTGCCCGGCAACCGCCCGGGCGACCTGGGCGGATACGTCGCGCAGCCGTTCGATGTCCGGATACAGCATGCCCGCGGCCAGTTCGTCCTCGTTGACCGCGTCAGCACAAGCCTGGGAGGCTGCGGTGACCATATCGTCAGTCACCACGGCGCTGTTCGCCAGCAGCGCGCCGAGACCGAGGCCGGGAAAGATAAATACGTTATTGCCCTGGCCGATTTTGTAAGTGGCGCCGTTGTACTCCACCGGCGCAAACGGGCTGCCGGTGGCCACCAGGGCGCGTCCCCGGGTCCAGCGGATTAAATCCTCGGGGCGTGCTTCTGAATAATCGGTTGGGTTGGAGAAGGGCAGAATGATGGGCCGTTCGGTGTTCTCGCACATGGCGGCGGCCATGGCTTCGGTAAACGCGCCGGGTTGTCCGGAGGTGCCGATCAGGACGGTGGGTTTGTATCTGGCCACCACGGCTTGCAACTGACGGTCTTGCGCATCCTCCAGGCCGTGGCTGGCGGCCAGCGCCGCCGGCCATGCCAGATCCGCCTTGTAGGCGTCGCGGAACGGCGTGTCGTCCACCAGCAGGCCGCGGCTGTCGAGTACCGCCAGACGGCTGGGAATCTCATCATCCGGCAGGCCGTGGCTGTGCAGGGCAGCACGGATCTGATTGGATATACCCATGCCGGCAGCCCCAGCGCCGTGGATGACAATGCGCTGGTCGGTCAGGCGGGTGTCGGAAATGCGCAGCGCGGAAAACAGGCCGGCCAACGCTACCGCGCCGGTACCCTGGATGTCGTCGTTGAACGATAAGGTGTCCTGCCGGTGCCGCTGCAGGATCGACAGCGCGTTATCCTTGCGGAAATCTTCCCATTGCAGCAGGGCCTGGGGGCAGACTTCGCGCACCGCGGTAACAAATTCATCTATAAACGAGTTGTATTCATCACCGGTAATGCGCGGTTGCCGCCAGCCCAGATACAAATCGTCATCCAACAGGCTTTGATTATTGGTGCCGACGTCCAGGGAGATGGGCAGGGTTTCACCGGGGTTGATGCCGGCGCCGGCAACATACAGGGCCAGTTTGCCCACCGATATGGCCATGCCGCCGGCGCCCTGGTCGCCGATGCCCAGAATCGATTCGTTGTCGGTGGCCACAATCAGGCGGATGTTGCGCTGGCCTACCGCATTCTGCAGTGCCTCGCGTAAATGCCCGCGCATGCCCGGGTTCAACCATAGTCCCCGGGCGCGCTGGAATACATGGCTGAAGTTCTGACAAGCGAGCCCCACAGTGGGGGTGTAAACAATGGGCATCAAGGTTGCCATGTTTTCCATCAGCACTTTATAGAACAGATGTTCGTTGCGGTCCTGCAAAGCTAACAGCGCGACATAGCGGTCCAGAGGCTTGTCCTCATCCATGATGGCGGTGTAGGCACGCCGCGCCTGTAGCTCCGGGGTGCTAACCTGGGGCGGCAGCAGGCCGTGCAGCTGCAAGGCGTCCCTTTCACTGTGCGTAAAGGCTGTGCCCTTGTTCAACAGCGGGTCACGGATAACTTCCACACCACGTTTGGTGGTCTGCAGGGTGGATGGTGATGGGGTATTGCTCATGGTTGTCTGCTCATGCCTGTCTGCTTCTGCTTGTGCCTGTCTGACGCGCTCCGCGCGGGTGCGGGCCTGCGGCCTGTCTAATTGTTATGGTCGGGCGCCGGCCGGGTGCGCGGGCTGCGCAATGCCGGTGGGTATATCTTCTCCGGGATCCGGTCCAGGTAGTCCCGCAACGGCGGCAACCCCTGGCGCAACTTGACAAAATCGCTACGCTGCAGCACCAGTACCTCACAATCGTCTACTGCGGTCAGCCAGCCCATGGTATGTGTGCCTTCGCTCAGGCTCCGTTCCCCCCAATGATCTCCCGGCCCGAGAATGCGCACAAAGTGTTCACCCTCCGCCGCAGCCGGCTGCGGACCGTTTTCCGACGGCGCATGCTGCGGCGTGCCGGCATTGGGCACCCTGGATTCCAGGCTGCCGCGGATGACCGTATAGAAGCCGTCAACAATCTGGCCGGGCGCGAATAATACATCCCCGGCCGCATAATGTACCACCCGTGCGGCGGGCTCGCTGGTGGTTTTCACCTGCACGATGCTGCGCGGCAGGAAATAGTCGAAAAACCAGTTCAAGGCCACCCGCAGCCGGGTGGCAAAGCCGGGCAGCATGCCGATGTAAAAGGCGCGCCATAACAGCCAGGCACTCAAGCCCGAGAGGCGCGCGCCGAATACCTCCGCCACCGCCCGGTAGTGGCCGATGGACGCCATGGTGCCGCGCGGCTGATAGTCAAAGGCCCGGGGCTCAAGCTGCCGAAGCTTGAGAAACAGGTTGGCGGCTAATGTATTTGCCTGCGCCACCGCAAACTGGGCGGTGGTCGGCGCGCAGCCTTCCCCCAGCGGTACGTAGGCGCAGTCCCCCAGTGCCCACAACCGCTCGTGGCCGGCCACCTGCATGGCCGGGGTCGTCAGTATGCGCCCGCGCTCCAGGGTCAGTCCCAGGTCTTCCACCAGACGGGTGGGGCCGTTGCCCACGGTTGTGATCAGCGTGCGGGTGTTGATCTGCCGGCCGTCCTGGGTGTACACGGCATCCGCCGTGGCCCGCGCCAGGCTGGTGCCGTACATTACGGTGACACCGCGGGCGCTGAGTTTTTGCGCCGCGTAGTCGCCCAGTTTTTCCGGCAGTTCCGGTAATATGCGCTGGCCCCGTTGCACCAGCAGAGTGCGGATTTCTGCGGCCTTGATGGCGGGGTACATGGGCAGGGCGCGTTCCAGCATCTCGTGCAACTCACCGGCAATTTCAACCCCGGAGAAACCTGCGCCGGCTACCACAAAAGTCAGCAGGGATTGTTTCAGGGCCGGGTTTTCGGTGACATCAGCGTGCTCCAGGCATTGCAGTACGTGGTTGCGTAAGGCGTGGGCGTGGGCCAGGTCCCGCATGCAGAAGCTGTGCTCAGCAAATCCGGGAAAGCGCTCCAGCATGGTGCGCTGGCCCAGCGCCAGCACCAGATGATCATACGGGCGGTGTTGCGGGATGCGTTTAGAACCCTGGGCCAGTTCTACCGTTTGTTGCGCAAAATCGATGTGCCGCACCTCCCCCATGCGTACCTTGACGTCTTTTAGCAACAGGCGCAGCGGCGTCACGGCGTCCTGGGCGTTGATGGTGCCGGCGGCAACTTCGGGCAGCAGCGGTTGGAAAACAAAGTAGTTGCGGTCGCTGACCAGCTCAATCTCCACCGGTACATCCGCGTGACGGCGGGCCAGGCGGCGCAGGGCTTTGGCGGTAAACACACCGGCAAATCCCCCACCCAGAATGAGTATTCGAGTGCTTGTGCGGCTCATGTCGGCTCCCCGTACCCCGGCTTGTTGTGCAAACTGGCTTTGTTGGACAAAAAGAGCCCGCTGCGGTTCCGGCGGGAAAAACCTGCGTGCCCCGGGCCGGACCTGAGGCTCCCGCCATACCATTGTCAGCAGGCTTTAGGTGACGGGGGACGGCGGGGTGACAGCTTGCCGTTGACCTGTCACATTCTGCACCGGCAGCACGTCCAACGTTTAACCCCCGGTAAACAAGCTGTGGGGGAGTTCGAGGAGGGTAATATCATGAGCGCAACAGGTAAGTGTTTGTGCGGTGCGGTAACCTTTGCCGCGGAAAACGTGGATGCGCATGTACATGCGTGCCACTGTTCCATGTGCCGCGGCTGGACCGGCGGGCCGATGCTGGCGGCGACGGTGAGCGGCATCACCTTTACCGGTGATGAGCACATCAAACGTTATGCTTCGTCCGACTGGGCGGAGCGCGGTTTCTGCGCCGAATGCGGCAGCAACCTGTTTTACCACCTGAAAGATCCCGGTATGTACATGATGGCCACCGGCCTGTTTGACGATGCCGGGCAGTTTTCCCTGGCTGGCGAAATTTACGTGGACGAAAAACCGGCGGGTTATGACTTTGCCGGTGAACATCCGCGCCTGACCGGTGAAGAGTTCCTGGCCAGTTTGAACCAGGGTGGCAATTAGCCGCGCATAAGCGCTAAATTAACCCTCTTCGAGCCTGTTCGGGAGGGTCTATGAAGGGTCGGGATGAGCCGTTGTCAGGCATGACGGTGGTGGAGATGGCGCTGGCGGTGCAGGGCCCCGCAGCCGCCCTTTATCTGGCTGACATGGGGGCCACCGTGATTAAAGTGGAACCGCCCATCGGCGACCCCAGCCGCTACAGCCGGGGCCGCCAGAACGACACCCCGCAGGGCACCATAGGCCCGCAGTTTGCCGCGGTTAACCGCGGCAAGCGCTCAGTCTGTCTGGACGTCACTCAGGCTGACGGCCAGCTTGCTTTGCACAAGCTGCTGGCCGGGGCGGATGTATTTCTCACCAATTACCGTGACGCCGCTCTGGAAAAGATCGGCCTGGGTTACGACACCCTGCACGCCCGCTATCCGGACATGGTGTACGCCTCGGTGAACGGTTTCGGGCCGCTGGGTGCGGATGCTGATAAAGCCATGCTGGATGGAGCAGCAGTAGCGCGGGGGGGTCTTGCCATGATGACCGGGCCGGCGGATGCGCCGCCCTGTGTGCCTGGCGCGATTATCGGCGATACCGCCGGCGCCATGCATCTGGCGCTGGGCGTCATGACCGCGCTGCTGGCCCGGGAGCGGGGTGCCGGCGGGCAGCGGGTGCAGACCAGCGCCCTGGGTACCCAGCTGTGGCTGCAGCAATGGGAGCTGACCCACGTTGCGGTAACCGGCGCAGCGCTGTCCCGTGACGGCAGCCACCACCCGAATATCCGCGGCCCCTACGGCATTTACCCCACCGCTGACGGCGGCGCCATTCTGCTGGCGCACACCATGGAGCAGGATGCCTGGGATGCCTTCTGTGTATTTGCCGGATTGCCGGAACTGGCGTTTGATCCACGCCTGCAGACGCCGGGCCAGCGGCTCGGTGAAGGCATCAGCGAAGAGGATTCAGCGGAGTTCCGGACCAAGCTGCGGGGCGCTTTTGCCGCCAGGAGCGCAGCCGAATGGGATGACTTCCTGCGCACCCAGCCGGAAATCATCTGGGAACGGCTGCGCAACTGGCAGGAAGTGCTGGACGACCCCCAGAGTGAGGCCAATGACTACTTTACCGAGATTAAGATTCCGGGCGTGGGGGTACGCAAGACGGTGGGCAACCTGGTGGCGCTCAGCGAGTCGCCGGGCAGCGTCAAAGGTGACCCGCCGCAGCTGGGTGAAGGCAACACGGAACTGTTGACCAATGCCGGCTTGAGCGAGGCGCAAAGCCGTGCCCTGACCGAACATGCGGATTCGGTGCGGGCGGAAGCCCTGGCGCAGCTTTTGGCGGTGAATGGCGCCGCCCGGCAGGAAGAGCAGTGATGCGCAGCCAACGGCCGAGTTTTTACCCCGGCGCCGCGGCGGACTACGGCAGGCATGAGGACGCCATGCAGGTTTATCTGCAATCCGGCACACGGCGCGCGCAGGCCTTGGGCAACCGCGGGCCGATCCGCTTCACCGCGGATGGTGAACTGCATGGGGATATTCTGCGGGCTTATGGCGAACACGGATTTTACAATATTTGAAGGTGTCATCAACGCAGCCGAACTGGCGGACCTTGAAGCTGACGTGATTGACATGTGGGAGCACGCACCGGTGCACAAGGGTGCGGCTGTGGACAAACACGGCCGGCCGGCGCTGGCCGGCCGCTGTAAGGCCCCGGTATTGAGTTGGGTCAAACCGCTGAGCGACCCTATTGGCGGCACTGACAAGGCGAACGGCCGCCATCCGGCCAAAATGATTGAGCCTGAGGTGCCGGCAGATGCGCCTGAACAAATTCTGCAGTTGGTACTGGGTTCTCTGCAGTTTTCCGATGCCTGCCTGCGTCTGTACGGCCACCCGCAATTGCTGGCCGTGGCGGCAGCCATAAACGGGGAGGATTTTGTGCCCTTTAACGAAGCGGTGTGGATGAAACATCCGGGGCTGGGCGGCTCGGTGGCCTGGCATCAGGATGGTTTTACCCACTGGCAGGATCCGTTGCTGGATGAGCACACCCATGGCTTTAACTTTATGGCGCAGCTGTACGGCTGTAATGCGGCTAACGGTCTGTGGGTTTTGCCGGGATCGCACCGGCAGGGCCGTGTAGACATCAAAGCGCTGGTGCAGGCGCAGGGCTCGGACCGGTTGGCCGCAGCGGTACCCATGTTATGCAGGCCGGGAGATGTGGCCATCTGTAACCGCCAGGCGGTGCACGGCTCGTTCGCGAATACCAGCCCGGATATGCGGGTGACAATTAATTTTGGCTTCCATCAGCGGCGCTGGGTGCTTGGCGCAACAGGCGGCGGTATTCACAATGAAGTTGCCGTCTACGACAGTGAGCGGATAAGAAAACGTGCGGAAATGATCGCCTACGGTATTCAGGCGCGCATGCAGCGGTTTCCTGAGGAAACGCCTTTTGAGTACGCGCCATTCAGCGGCGAGATGCACAGATACCCGTGGAACAAACAAGCGCGCGAACACATCCGCGATTATAATCTATTGGATCTGGGTATCTGAGGCGCGGTTACGGCGGCTAAGAGAGCAGGCTGAACGCGTCCAGGTCGTCCAGCGCCTGCATGGCGTTGCCGAACAGGGTGCGGCCCAGGGCCATGCCGCGCTCGTTCCCCAGGTCCAGGGTGCCGGCAATCACCACAGCGTAACAGATCAAATATGCGGCGCTGACGCGGAAGCGGGTGCGGCACTGCTCCAGGCTGTAACCGTGCACGCCGTTGTCCACTAGAACCTGATGATACAACGCCACCCAATCCCGGCTGCGGCGGATCTCCGCGGTCAGGCTCTGAGTGACAAAATAAGCCAGATCCTGCTCCGGCGCCGAGGTGCACACGGACTGCCAGTCGACCAGGGCAATTTCACCGTTCTGAAAGAAAATGTTGTCCAGGCGCACGTCCGCGTGGGTAATGCAGACCGGCGGCGTGCACATGGTCTGCAACAGCTCGTCAACCCTGTCCGGCACGCTGCCGCCCAGGTTTGCCGCGCCGCTGGGGATGAGGTCCGGAAACTGCTCTTGTACGACCGGCCAGCCCAGGCTGAAACCGGCTTTCATGCCTTCGCGCTGGGCGGCGTTGTTGTGTGACAGAACCTCCAGGGGGGTCTGCCAGCCGCTGGCGTGCAGCGCGGCAATGCTGCGGACCACTGCCTCCGCTTCGTCCGCGCTGCAACCGGCCACCTGATCACCAATGCGCCAGTCTTTGAGGTCTTCCATGAGAATCACAAAAGACTGATCTGCCGGATTGTGCTCGCAGTGGTAACAGGCCGGTACCCGCAGATTGATGGTGGGGGCAATGTGCTGATAGAAGTAGATTTCCCGGCCGTACATATCGTAGGTCGCCGCCACCGCGCGGTTTTCCTCTGCCGGGGAAGGAAATTTTGCAATGATGGTGCGTTCGCCATCCGCTGTTTCCAGGTGCAGGCGTGTGACCATGCCGATGATGCCTGCGCCTTCGCCAAAAGCTTCAACGCGGAAATTGTCAACAGTTGCACCCAGCTTGTCGGTCAGCCAGGCGCGGGTCAGGTCCTGAGGTGCGGCGGGAAAAGTCATGGGCGCGATACCTAGCGGCGGTCGATGATGCTGTGTTCCTTGCCAAAAAAGATGGTGGAACGGTTCATATCGATAAAATTGTGTTCATCTTCGATAAACGCCTGATTGGCGCGCCTGGCTTCTTCCGTGGGGGTAACCCGGCCGCGGTCGATCCAGGCTTCCGCGTGTCCCAGATAACTTTCCACCTGGGTGCCCCGGGCCTGCTGCAGACCCTCGTCCAGGGCCGAGTTGGCGCGGTGCACCTGGCGGTAGCACAACGTGCCGCTGGCTGCGCCGTGGGAGCGCACTATGGGGCCGTGCTGCGTCAGCCAATAGTGCCTGGCCTGTTCTTCGCTGAGTTCCGCTTTGTGGCGCAAGGGAAAGAATACCCGGATCACGCTGGACTTAACCCTGGCGGTGATGTTTTCCGGGCTGGGGTTGATCTGCGGGTATTCGTAGGCCATCCACAACGGGCTGTTCGGCAGGTCGATGAACTCCTGTTCGTCGGCTAACAGGGCGGCCCCCGCGGCCTGGCCGGCGTCACCGGCCATCACCGTCTGCAGACCCGCTTCGGTAGCCCACCACAACTCCGCAACGCCGTCATACTCAGGCTCCATGTCACCGCGCGCCTTTTGCGCGGCTTGGGTAGCCGGATCATCAATAGTGTGCGTCTGCACGTAGCGCAGGATATCCAGATCAGTGGCAAAACCGGCCACTAAGGGTGCATGTTTGCGCAGCCAGTAGTCCTGAAACTCCGGCCTCGAGAGTTCACTTTTGCGCCGCAGGGCAAAAACCAGCCTGATCATCTTCCCCCTCCCGTCAATGTGGTTTGCAACCTTCCGGCCAGGAAGATTAGCATTGCTGGATGAGGGGACCAAGGTTCAATCCATCCATGTCCGCCGGGCCGTCCGATGATATAGGGGTGTGCGCTGATGTCCGGGCCGTTTAAACCCGCTGCTGAGGTGCCGGCGGTGGCGGACATTACCGCCGCCTGGCTCAGCGAACAGTTAAACCGGGCCGGGCTGCCGGTGGAGGTGGCTGACTTCAGCCAGCGTGATGTGGGCACCGGCCAGGTAGGGCGCTGCATCCGCTACACCCTGTCTTACGCCGGCACACCGCCGCAGGAAGCGCCGGTTAGTCTGGTGGCAAAATTCAGTTCCGACGATGCAACCAGCAAAGATACCGGCCAGGCAATGCTGACCTATAAGACGGAAGTGGACTTTTACAGCCAGATAGCGCCGCGGGTCTCGATACGTGTACCTGCCTGTTACTTTGCGGCCATTGACGCGGACAACCGCGAGCACATGATTTTGATGCAGGATATGACGCCTGCCCGCCAGGGTGACCAGATTGCCGGGTGTTCGGTTGCGGTGGCGCGCCGCGCCATCCTGGAACTGGTCGGCTTACAGGCCCCGACCTGGTGCGACCCGGGCTGGTACGAGTTGCTGGGGCGGGTGGAAGACGGGCCTTTTGCTGACATGCGCGGTTTATACAACAGCACCATGCCCGGCTTTGTCGAGCGCTACGCTGATGTCATGGAGGCGGAGCACATCCGCTTTATCCAGGCCATCGGCGCTGCGCAAGAATGCCCGATGTACGAGTTTCACGGCCCTCACTTTGCCCTGGAGCATTATGATTTCCGTCTGGATAACGTGCTGGTGGGCGGCACCGCGGAGGCTCCCCAGGTCACCACAGTGGACTGGCAGAGCGTGCGGGTAGGCAAGCCGCTAAGCGACGTGGCGTACTTTATCGGTTCGGGCTTGCCGACGCAGGTGCGCCGGGAGGTTGAGATGGACCTGCTGCGGGAATACCATCAGGCGCTGCTGGCGGCGGGTGTGCGGGATTTTTCCTGGCAGGACTGCTACCGCGAATACCGCAAAGGCATATTTTCCGGCTTTGCGGTCAGCGTGGTATCACCGGTGCTGGTGGTGCGCACCGATCGGGGAGACCGCATGTTCACCACCATGGCGTCGCGTTATGCGCAGATGGCCCTGGACCACGGAGTGGAAGAGTTTTTACGTTGAACGGGAGAGATTGACACAGCATGGCGGAATCAAAAGTGCCCTATCAGCCGGTTCAACCGGAACGGCTGGAAGACATCAACCTGCTGGACGCGGATCTGCAGAATTGTCCTTATCACGCTTATGACCTGCTGCGTGACGAAGCGCCGGTCTGGAAAGATCCGGTCACAGGCTTTTACGTGATCAGCCGTTTTGAAGATGTGCGCACCGTGCTGCTGGACACGGAACGGTTCTCCAATGCCATGCACGGCGGACAGGGCGGCGGACGCGACCGCCTGGATGCGGAGCGCGCCCAGCGCATGATGCAGTTGTACAAAGACGAAGGCTGGCTGCCGGCGCCGACCCTGGCGGGCCGGGATGATCCCAACCATAAACAGATGCGCGCCATGTTTAACGAAGCGTTCCGCCCCAAGCGCATCGACGCCATGGATCCCTTTGTGGAGAGCACGGCGTATAAGCTGATTGATGAGTTTGCCCAGCGCGGTTCCTGTGACTGGATGAAAGAAATGGCGGTGCCGCTGCCGCTGATTGTCATCGGCGCCCAGGTTGGGGTGCCGGAAGAGGATATCTGGCAGATTAAAGCCTGGACGGATGCCTGGGTGCAGCGCCTGGGCATGATGCAGACTGAAGACGAAGAACGCTGGTCGGTGGAAATGGAGATTGAAGCCCAGCATTATTTTCAGCCCATTTTTGAACGGCTGCGTAAAGAGCCCAACGACACCCTGTTGTCGGACCTCGTTAACCGGGTAATACCCGAGTGGGGCCGGCCCTTGAACGACAACGAGCTGCACGCTGAGATGATGGCGGACACGTTTGTCGGCGGCTCGGAGACAACCACCAATGCCATTGCCTACGGGGTTAAGCTGCTGATTGAAAACCCCCAGGTCTGGGCCCAGCTCAAAGCCGACCCGGACACACACTTAAGAACATTGGTAGAGGAAGTGCTGCGCCTCGAAGGTCCGGTGCAGGGCCTGTTCCGTTATGCCGCGTGTGACATAGAGATGCACGGCGTGACCATCCCCAAAGGCGCCATGGTCAACGTGCGGTATGCCGCCGCCAACCGCGACGCGGAAGAGTTTGAATGCCCGGAACAGCTTGATCTGTCGCGCAACAAGCCGGGGCGGCATCTGGCGTTCGGCTCGGGGGTACACCACTGTCTGGGCGCGCCGCTGGCGCGGCGGGAACTCTACTGGGCTTTCCGCGCGCTGGTCGACCGGGTGGATGAGATGTGGTTTGCGGAAGGCAAAAACGACTTCACCCAGGCCCCCAGCTTTTCCCTGCGCGCCCTGAAAGAACTGCATATCGAATTTACGCCGGCGCAGCGCAGCTAGTGCAGCCCGCTTACAGCCGCCTGTACCTGTGGTATGTGGTTGGGGTGTTGACCCTGGCCTCGACCTTTTCGATCATCGACCGGCAGATCCTGAACGTGATGATCGGGCCCATCAAGCGCGATCTGGGCGGCATCTCCGATTTCCAGGTTTCGCTGATCATGGGTTTTGCGTTTACTTTCCTGTACAGCATTCTGTCCTACCCGGCCGGGCGCATTGCCGACCGTTACAACCGCTGCAACCTGATGGCGGCGGGGATTGCCAGTTGGAGCCTGCTGACCATGGTCTGCGGCATGGTGCACCAGTACAGTCACCTGTTTCTGGCGCGCATGGGTGTGGGCGTAGGTGAGGCCACCCTCGGCCCGGCGGCTAACTCAGCCCTGGCGGATTACTTCGATGCCGCGCGCCTGCCGTTGGCCATAGGTATTGTTTCCGCCGCGCCGTTTATCGGCCAGGGGCTTGCCAATATCGCCGGCGGGCCGTTGATTGACTATCTGGAGAGTACACCCAACTACGTACTGCCGCTGTTCGGCGAACTGTTTTCCTGGCAGATGGTATTTATAGTGGTCGGCGCGCCAGGGCTGTTGATTGCCCTGGCGGTGGTATTCCTGCGCGAGCCAGCCCGCAGCGGCAAGATTATCGAGGCGGACGCATCCGTGCCGTTCCGCGACGTGTGGCGTTTTGTCGTGCAGCGCAAAGGGTTTTTCACCCTGCTGTTCGGCGGGTACCTGTGTCTGGCCACCCAGGGCTGGTCGCTGTTCTCCTGGCTGGTGGAATATTATGTGCGCAACCATGAATGGACGCGTACGGAAATTGGCCTGGTGTACGGCAGTATAGCCATGCTGGTAGGGATTGCCGGCAGTGTTCTGGGCGGTTTGTGGGCGGGTATCCTGATCGCGCGCAAAGTGCGCGACGCCACGCTGCGCATAGTGCTGGGCGGCACCCTGGTACTGTTGCCCACCGCCACCGTCCTCACCATTGTGCCTGAACCCTGGGTGGGCGTTGCGCTGCTGGTGCCGGTGACCTTCTGCATGGCCATGCCCCCGGGCCTGATCATGGCCACCCTGCAGGCCATTGCGCCCAACGAACTGCGCGGCCAGATGGTTGCCTTCTACCTGATCGCCGTTAACTTTCTGTCTTATACCTTCGCCCCGTCGTTACCGGCGCTGATGAGTGATTACCTGTTTGCCAGCGAGCTGGCGCTGGGTAAATCCATCTCCATCCTCGCGGTGGTGAACTACAGCATCGCGGCGGTGTGTCTGTATTTTGCGCTGAAGTATTACCGGGAAGCCCTCAAAGAAGCGGACCAATGGAATCAAGCATCCTCATTCTGATTTAGTTTGGGGTTGTTCAGGGCTGGCCGGGCTGCTCATTGGGACCAGGTTTCTCGCTGCCCGGGGCCGGCCTGGCTTGCGAACGTGCTCAATTATTTGGTTTTTGATTTTGGAATCCTGGTTGGTGTTCAGTTTCCTGCGTCCGGGATCACAGGGCGTGGGGGTTACGGCGCTCACGCCGCCGGCCCTCCCGGCTGCCCTTCCTCCGCTCTTGAGCCTCGCTGCGCGAGTCTCACCGCTCCGTTGC